>CAZYKZ010000294.1:0-3034 GCA_964648175.1 uncultured Anderseniella sp. | reverse complement strand
GCGCCGGAGGTGATCAGCTTGATCTCCTCAGGCGACTTCACCATGCGCTGCTTCATGGTTTCCTTGGCAATATCCACAAAGTCCGGGCAGCCGAGGAAGGCGGTGGCCTTGTCGCGCTGGGCAAGGGTCAGGTGGTCGGCCTCGATGCCGACGCGGCCGCAGTCCTTGCCGCAGGCTTCCTTCACCGCGCGCCAGAAGTTGTCGCGCTGCCAGTCGGTGTAGGTGATGTTGTCGCCGTGGCTGCGCCGCCAGGGCTGGCCGGCGTCGATGTTGGCCGACACGGTGATGCAGGCGTCATGGGTAACGACGCAGGCATAGGGCCGGCCGAAGCTGCAGTACAGGAAGCCGGAATAGTAGGCGATGTTGTGCATCGACGTCATGACGACGGCCGGAATGTCCATGCGGCTCATGATGGCGCGCAGGCCCTTCAGGCGGCGGTCATATTCCTTCTGGCTGAAGGGCAGGGGTGCCTTCTCGCCATTGTGGAAGCGGAAGAACTCGGGCCGCGAGGTAGCGGCGAGAACGGATTTCGGGGTCTTCTTGAGCATGTGGCGTCTCCAATGTGGTGTCCGGGCATTGGAGATATCGACCTGATGCCCGAACGCAACGCCCCGGCGTACAGGGCGCTACAATCGGACCTTTCGGGTCCTTTGGCCGGCTGGGTAGCGAACGACGCCATCGTCGCTCCGGCTTGGAATTGCAAATAGCAGAAGTGTTGCAGAAGTCAATTGGGGGCGTGTTTGGAGTATCCAAAACGTATGTGCCCCGGCTTGCATGCCGGGGCCCAGCCTGGGTCCCGGAACAGGTCCGGGACACAGGGTTTGAACAGGCTTGGCGTCAAGCAGCCGGCTTGTCGTCACCCTTGCCCGCATCCTTTGCGGCTTCATCGTCCACATCCGTGGCATCGGCCCGCTTTGCGCGGTCAGCCATGAACTGGTCGAATTCGGCCTTGTCGCGCGCATGGCGCAGCTTCTCGAGGAAGTTCTGGAATTCCTCATATTCGTCTTCCAGACGCTTGAGGGTTTCCTCGCGGTATTCGTCGAATGCGCGGTTGCCCGACGGCTTGAACGCAGCACCACCACGATACCAGCGGCCCGGGCCGCGATCCCGCATGTCCATGCCAAACTTGCCGCTATTGAAGGCAGCGACCTTGCCCTTGCTCCAGCATCCCATTCGTCCGCTCCACATCATGTATCCGAGAATTGCCAATCCGAGTGGCCAGAAGACCACGAACGATGCCACCATGGCGGCGATCCAGGCGCCTTTGCCGTAGTGGTCCAAGCGTTGAACGACAGCGTTCATCTCTCGCCTTTCTGCTCGATGTTAATGTTATTCACATTCACATAGTTGGACTCGCGTTGTGGCAGAGTCAAGGCGGGCGTTCAAAAAATTAATTTTCTGGCATGCGGGCAATATCACGCCCGGATGCCGAGGCCCTGCAGGTAGATCAGCGTATGCGCTTCCAGCAGTTCTTCAGGCGAGATCGGCTGCTTGAACGCTGCGCCGTCGCCGCGACCGAACAGAGAGGCGATGCCGTGGCTCACCGACCAGATGTGCAGCGCCACCATGAGAACGGGGGGCCTGCCGGTCTGGGGCAGGGTTTCGATCAGGTCCCCAACTGCGGACTTCAGCGACGCAAACGCTTCGTCGGCGGCCTTGCGAAGCTCCGGATAGCCGGAAATGTCGAGCCCGCCTTCAAACATGGCGGAATAGTAGGCGGGCTGGGTGCGCGCGAACTCGAGGTAGGCCTTGCCGCAATTCTTCAGGGCGGTCAGCGGGTCTGGCTTGCCGCCATTGCGCGCCTTCTCAAGCGCCTGCGTGAACGCGGCGAACCCCTTTGCCGCCACCTCGGCCATCAGCGCCTCGCGGTTTTCGTAATGGCGGTAGGGTGCTGCGGGGCTGACGCCCGCATGGCGTGCGGCCTCGGCAAAGGTGAAGCCGCCGGGGCCCTTCGACCCGATCAGGTCCAGGGCTGCCTCGATCAGCGCCTCGCGCAGGTTGCCGTGATGATAGCCGCGGCGGCTGCCAGGTTTGTGCCAGTTCATGTGAATGGCTTTTACATCGCACCAGGCCACGGCGTCCAGTTTGATCTGCCGCAAGGCAGCGGGTGTGCGGGGCATGGTTAAGTGCGCATCAGGGCGTTTGCACCTTGTAGCGGGAGACGACAGCCATGCGGATCGCGATCATCTATGCCACCACCGAAGGCCAGACCCTCAAGATTGCGCGGCGCACGGCGGAGCTGTGCCAGGCCGCGGGCCACGAGGTCGAGCTGTTGAACGCGGTCGCGGTTCCGGCCGACTTCATCATGGCGCCCTATGACGCCGCCGTCCTGCTATCCTCGGTGCATGTCGGTCACTATCAGGCGGCCATGTCGACCTTCCTGAACGACTACAAGGACGACCTCAGCGCCATTCCGAATGCATTCATTTCGGTGTCGCTGTCGGCGGCCAGCACCGACCAGGACGATGTGGACGGTTTGCGCGAGGTAACAGACGACTTCTACAAGCAGACCGGCTTTACGCCCTTGTACGAACACCTTGCCGCTGGCGCGTTCCGCTTCACCCGCTACGATTTCTTCAAGCGCTGGGCGATGAAGCTGATCGCCGCGCAGAAGGGCATCGATGCCGACACCAGCAAGGACCTGGAACTGACCGACTGGCCGGCGCTTGATGCGTTCGTGAAGGAGTTTCTCGCCGATCTCGCCAAGACCAGCGACGCGGCCTGAGACCGCGCCAGCTTTGCACATTGCGGGGCGGAGATATGCTGTCTATATCTCGCCCACCATGACTCCAGTCCTCTATGCAGCTCTTGGCGGCGCCATCGGCGCGAGCCTTCGCTACGGCGTCAATGTGACGGCGCCAAAACTCCTCGGCCACGGCTTTCCGTGGGCGACGATGATCGTCAACATCGCCGGCTCGCTGGTCATGGGCGTGCTGATCGGCCTGATGGCGCAGGCCTGGAACGCCAGCTATGAGATGCGGGTGTTCCTGACCACCGGCGTGCTGGGCGGATTCACCACGTTTTCGGCTTTCTC
>CAZYKZ010000293.1:0-3051 GCA_964648175.1 uncultured Anderseniella sp. | reverse complement strand
CCCTGCACGGCACCCGCCGCCACGCCGACGATGGACGACAGCACGGTCAGGATGAGACCGAACAGGACCGAGATGCGGAAGCCGTAGATCAGCCGCGCAATCACGTCGCGGCCCTGGTCGTCGGTACCGAGCCAGTTCATGTTGCCGGCAACGCAGTTCACATCGTCAACGCCGTTCTGGTAGCGCGCGCAGGCCTCGTCCTTGGACAGGAATATGGCCGGTGTCGATGGCGCCGGACTGGGCAGTTCGTTGTTGACGGTCTGGTACGAATAGCGGATCGGCGGCCAGATCATCCAGCCGTTGTTGTTGACCTCTTCCTGGATGAACGGATCGCGGAAGTCGGTGCGCGCAAGGAAGCCGCCGAACTTTGATTCGGGATACTCGTTGAAGACCGGCAGCAGTATCTCGCCCTTGTACGACGCGATAATCGGCCGGTCATTGGCGATGAATTCTGCGCCAAGCGACGCGATGAACAGGAACAGGAATATCCAGAATGACCAGTAGCCGCGCTTGTTGGCCTTGAACAGCGCCAGCCGGCGCTGGTTGATGCCGGACAGCCGCGACGGCTTCCTGGCTTCAAGTTCGACCTTGTCGATGTCGGTGGTGGCGTCCATGGGCTACACCTGCCGGCTTTCGAAGTCGATGCGCGGGTCGATCCAGGTATAGATCAGGTCGGTGATCAGGTTCATCACCAGCCCCAGCAGCGAGAAGATGTACAAGGTGGCGAACACCACCGGATAGTCGCGGTTGACGGCAGCCTCGAAGCCCAGCAGGCCCAGGCCGTCCAGCGAGAAAATCTGCTCGATCAGCAGCGAGCCTGCGAAGAACGCCCCGATGAAGGCGCCCGGAAAGCCGGCGATGACGATCAGCATGGCATTGCGGAACACGTGGCCATAGAGCACGCGGCGCTCGGTCAACCCCTTGGCGCGCGCCGTCATCACGTACTGCTTCTTGATCTCGTCGAGGAACGAGTTCTTTGTCAGTAGCGTCATCGTGGCAAATGAGGACACTGCCAGCGCGGTCAGCGGCAGCACCAGGTGCCAGGCGTAGTCGAGGATCTTCTCCCACCAGGTGAGGTCGGCGAAGTTGTCCGACACCAGCCCCCTGAGCGGGAAGATGTTCCAGAACGAGCCGCCCGCAAAAAGCACCACCAGCAGCACCGCAAACAGGAATGACGGAATGGCATAGCCGACGATAATCACGGCGGATGTCCACACGTCGAAGCGCGAGCCGTCGCGCACGGCCTTGGCCACGCCGAGCGGTATCGAGATGGCGTAGGACACGAAAGTCAGCCAGAGGCCCAGCGAGATGGAAACCGGCAGCTTTTCCTTGATCAGCTGCAGCACCGGAACGTCGCGGAAGTAGCTCTGGCCGAAGTTGAACGTCGCATAGTTCTTCAACATCAGGAAGAACCGCTCATGCGCCGGCTTGTCGAAGCCGAACTGTTGTTCGAGCTTCTTGATGAACTCGGGATCGAGGCCCTGCGCGCCGCGATACTTGAAGCCGCCTTCCGCCGCCCCGCCGGCACCGGCCGCACCGCCGCCACCGGCAACCTCGCCGCCACCAGCACCGCCGCCAATGCGCGCCGTAGCGCCCACATCTGTGCCCTGCAGCTGCGCCAGAACCCGCTCCACCGGCCCGCCGGGGGCGAACTGGATGATGACGAACGAGATCAGCATGATGCCGAACAGGGTCGGGATCATCAGCAGCAGGCGTTTGAGGATATAGGCGCCCATGTCCGCGTCCGGTCAGGTTTGTGGTCGGTTGCTTTTAACGGCTCAACACTGATTCGGGTTCTCATGGACCCCGTTTGACACTAGCCGCCTTGTCCGCATCAATCCACCAGGTGTCAAACACGCCACGGGCAAACTTCGGCTTGGCTGCGGGCCGCCCGAAGATGTCCCAGTAGGCTAGCGTGTGAGCCCCCTTGTACCATTGTGGCACCCAGAACTGCTCTGCCCGCAACGCCCGGTCCAGCGCCCGCGCTGCCACCGTCAGGCTGTCGCGGTCCTTCGCCTGCATGATCTTGTCGATCAGCGCATCCACGCCCTCGCTCTTGAGGCCAGCCAGATTGAAGCTGCCGGGAATATCTGCCGTGGCAGACGAGAAAAATGCTTTCAGTTCAACACCGGGCGTCTCGGCCATCGAGTAGCGCTGCACGGCGATGTCGAAGTCGAACTTCTTCAGCCGCTCCTGGTATTGCGCCGCCTCCACCTGCCGGATCGAGGCATCGATCCCAAGCAGTTTCAGGTTGCGCACATAAGGTGCGATCACCCGTTCGAAGGTGGGCGCGAAGATCAGAAACTCGATGGCGAGCGGTTCGCCCTTGTCATTGGTGCGGGTACTGCCTGAAACCTTCCAGCCGGCGTCATCAAGCAGTTGCGCTGCCTGCCGCAGCAGCTTCCGGTCCTGGCCGGAGCCGTTGGAGACGGGCGGCTCATAAACGTCGGCGAACACCTCCGGCGGCAGCTTGTCCTTCAACGGTTCCAGCAGCGCCAGCTCGTCCTGCCCCGGCTTGCCCGACGCCCGCATCGCTGAATTCTCGAAGAACGAGCCGGTGCGCTTGTAGGCATCGAAGAACAGGTTCTTGTTGGTCCACTCATAGTCGAACGCCAGATCGAGCGCCTGGCGCACCCGCTTGTCGGCGAACTTGGCGAGGCGCATGTTGAGGAAGAAACCTTGCGCACCCGAGGCCCGCTCATCGGGCAGCGTTTCCTTGATCAGCCGGCCTTCCTTGACGGCCGGCAGGTCGTACTCCGTTGCCCAGCTCTTGGAGGTGAACTCCTCGCGCAGGTCCAGCTTGCCGGCCTTCAGCGCTTCGAGCTCGGTCGTCCGGTCGCGGAAATACAGCAGCTTTATCTCGCCGAAATTATACCGCCCGCGATTGACGGGCAGGTCCTTCGCCCACCAGTCGTCGCGCAGCTCATACGTGATGAAGCTGCCCTGGTTGAGTTCCTTCACCTTGTAGGGGCCGGACCCCAGTGGCGGCTCCAGCGTGGTCTTGTTGAACTCGTTGGCGGTGTAATAGGCCTTTGAGAACACCGGCAACTG
>CAZYKZ010000292.1:0-3053 GCA_964648175.1 uncultured Anderseniella sp. | reverse complement strand
ATCTGGCCCTACGCTAGCGCCAAACTGGCCCGGTGTCACGGAGATTGAGATTCTTGTAGTTGGAAATTGAGACTTTGAACCTCAAAAATGCCAACTGGTCAGTCGCTTGCGGGTGGCTGGTGCTATTGCCGTGCGAGGCGGGTCTGTTAGCTTTGCCCGACTGCGAGACCAAGCACCGACGGACACCTCATGGCGGACGAGCCCGATATCAATCTGAATCTGAAGACCTGGGACGAGGTGAAGACCACGACCTGCTACATGTGCGCCTGCCGCTGCGGCATCAAGGTGTACCTCAAGGACGGCACGGTCAAATACATCGAGGGCAACCGCGACCACCCGGTCAACAAGGGCGTGCTGTGCGGCAAGGGCTCGGCCGGCATCATGCAGCACTATTCGCCGGCACGGCTCACCAAGCCACTGATGCGCGTTGGCCCGCGCGGCTCCGGCGAGTTCCGCGAGGTGGAGTGGGAAGAAGCGCTCAGGACAGCCACCACGTGGCTGTCGCAGGTGCGCATGAGCGATCCGAGGAAGCTTGCGCTGTTCACCGGCCGTGACCAGTCACAGGCGCTCACCGGCTGGTGGGCAACCCAGTTCGGCACCCCCAACTTCGCCGCCCACGGCGGCTTCTGCTCGGTCAACATGGCGGCGGCCGGCATCTACACCTTCGGCGGCGCGTTCTGGGAGTTCGGCGAGCCCGACTGGGACCACACGAAGTACTTCATGCTGTTCGGCGTGGCCGAGGATCATGCCTCCAACCCGATCAAGACCGGGCTTGGCAAGCTGAAGAAGAACGGCGCAAAGATTGTTTCGATCAATCCGGTCAAGTCTGGCTATTCGGCCATTGCCGACGAATGGGTGGGCATCCGCCCCGGCACCGACGGGCTGTTCGTCGGCGCGCTGATCCACCAGTTGCTCAAGGCCGGCAAGATCGACCTCGACTATCTCGCCCGCTACACCAACGCCGCCCACCTCGTCATCCGCAACAAGGGCGGCGATGATGACGGCCTGATTGCCCGTGACCGGTTTGGCAAGGTGCTGGTGCACGACAGCGCAACCGGCAAGGTCGCGCCAATCGACAAGACCTCGAATCCTGCACTCCATGGCGAGGTCAAGCTGCCGGGCAAGCCGGCACGTACTGCTGTTCCCGCCTTCCAGCTCATCGCAGAGCGCTACCTGTCCGACGACTACACGGCCGAGAAGGCCGCGCGCGCCTGCGGCATCGAGCCGGCGACGATCATCCGGCTGGCGGGCGAACTGGCCCATGCCGCCTTCGAGCAGGCGTTCGAACTGCCCATCGAATGGACCGACAGCCACGGCACGAAGCACAAGTCGATGACTGGCCGGCCCGTGTCCATGCACGCCATGCGTGGCATCTCGGCCCACTCCAACGGTTTCCACACCTGCCGCTCGATCCACATCCTGCAGATCCTGCTCGGCACCATAGATGTGCCCGGCGGCTTCCTCTACAAGCCACCGTTCCCGAAGGCTGCTCCTCCCGGCCTGAAGCCCGCTGGCAAGGTGGGCGAGGTCAACCCGCTGAAACCGTTGCCCGGCCCGCCGCTGGGCTTCGTGGCCGGGCCTGAAGACCTGCTGGTCGAGGCAGACGGCACGCCGCGGCGTATCGACAAGGCCTACTCGTGGGATGCCCCCATCGCCGCACACGGGCTGATGCACACGGTCATCACCAATGCGGCCAACAAGGACCCCTACGGCATCGACGTGCTGTTCATGTACATGGCCAACATGAGCTGGAATTCGACCATGAATTCCGGCGGCATCATGGATCACCTCACAAAAATCGACGAGAAGACCGGCGATTATGTCATCCCGAAGATCATCTACTCCGATGCCTACTATTCGGAGATGGTCGCCTATGCCGACCTGATCCTGCCCGACACGACCTATCTGGAGCGTTGGGACTGCATCTCGCTGCTCGACCGCCCGATCTCCGAACCGCACGGGCCGGCAGACTCGATCCGCCAGCCGGTGGTCGAGCCCGACCGCGACGTGCGGCCGTTCCAGACGGTGATGCTCGACCTTGGCGCACGGCTGGGCCTGCCGGGCATGGTCAAGGAGGACATGACGCCGAAATTCCCCGGCGGCTATGCCGACTATATTGTCAATCACGAGCGCGGGCCCGGCATCGGCCCGCTCGCGGGTTTCCGCGGGGCCGACGGCACCAAGGCCGGCAAGGGCGAGGTCAATCCGAAGCAGCTTGAGCAGTACATCGAGAATGGCTGCTACTGGAAGTACGAGCTGCCTGAAAACATGCGTTACTACCGCATGGCCAACAAGGATTACCTCGAGTGGGCGCAAGGCTTCGGCTTCAATCCGAATGCCAACCCGATTACCTTCAACCTCTATTCCGAGGTGATGCAGAAATTCCGGCTGGCCGCGCGCGGCCATGGAGCCGTGGTGCCGCCGCAGGTGCATCGCCGCCGGGTGGAGGCATTCTTCGATCCGGTGCCAATGTGGTACGCGCCGTTCGAGGAAGCCATGACCGACGCCACCGACTTCCCCATGCACGCGGTCACCCAGCGGCCCATGGCCATGTACCACTCCTGGGGCTCGATGAATGCATGGCTCAGGCAGATCCTTGGCCGCAACTGGCTCTACATGGAGCGGGGCAGGGCGAAAAAGCTCGGCCTCAAGGACGGCGACTGGGTGCACGTCACCAGCCACCATGGCCGCATCAAGGTGCAGCTGAAACTGATGGACGGGGTGAACCCGGATACCGTGTGGACGTGGAACGCCATCGGCAAGCGCTCGGGTGCATGGAACCTCGACAGGAACGCGCCGGAAGCGAAGAAGGGCTTCCTGCTCAACCACATCATCTCCGACCTGTTGCCGGTGCGCGAAGGCGGTTACCGGTATTCCAACTCAGACCCGGTGACCGGGCAGGCGGCCTGGTATGACCTGCGCGTGCGGGTGGAGAAGGCAGATGGCGCGGCGGTCACCGAGCCGCAATATGAGGCGACGAAGCGCCCGCCGGGCCTGCTGCGCGCAGCCATGAAGATCGGCGAACGCATGATGAAGGGCAGGGGCTGATGACA
>CAZYKZ010000291.1:0-3064 GCA_964648175.1 uncultured Anderseniella sp. | reverse complement strand
GGCAAGCATGCGCTGATCGGCTATGACGACCTGTCCAAGCAGGCCGTGGCCTACCGCCAGATGTCGCTGCTGCTGCGCCGTCCGCCGGGACGTGAAGCCTATCCGGGCGACGTGTTCTACCTGCACTCGCGCCTGCTGGAGCGTGCGGCCAAGCTGAACGACGACAATGGCGCCGGTTCGCTGACCGCCCTGCCGGTCATCGAGACGCAGGCCAACGACGTGTCGGCCTACATTCCGACCAACGTGATCTCGATCACCGACGGCCAGATCTTCCTTGAAACCGACCTGTTCTACCAGGGCATCCGCCCGGCTGTGAACGTCGGCCTGTCGGTGAGCCGCGTGGGCTCGGCCGCACAGATCAAGGCGATGAAGCAGGTTGCAGGCAAGATCAAGGGCGAGCTGGCCCAGTACCGCGAAATGGCGGCCTTTGCGCAGTTCGGCTCCGACCTCGACGCCGCTACCCAGCGCCTGCTGAACCGTGGCGCGCGCCTGACCGAGCTGCTCAAGCAGCCGCAGTTCTCGCCGCTCAAGACGGAAGAACAGGTCGTGGTGATCTATGCCGGCGTGAACGGCTACCTTGACTCCATTCCGGTGGCCAAGGTCGGCGCGTTCGAGGATGGCCTGCTGCGCCTGGTGCGTGACAGCCATGCCGACCTGCTGGAAGCGATCCGCACCAAGAAGGAGCTGACCGACGAAATCAGCGCCAAGCTTAAGTCGGTCGTCGACAGCTACGCCAAGTCGTTTGCCTGATCATCCGGCAAACGTCACTCGCACAGAGAACTGAAGGGTAGTCAGCCGACATGGCCAGCCTCAAGGACCTCAGAAACCGCATTGCCTCGGTCAAGGCGACGCAGAAGATCACCAAGGCCATGCAGATGGTGGCCGCGGCGAAGCTTCGCCGTGCCCAGGATGCCGCGATTGCAGCACGTCCCTATGCCCAGCGCATGGGGGCGGTGCTTGCCAACCTGTCGGCGAGCATGGCCGGCCGGCCGGACGCCTCGCCGCTGATGGCTGGCACCGGCAAGTCGGACGTGCACATGCTGGTGGTTTGCACTGCCGAGCGTGGCCTGTGCGGCGGCTTCAACGCCAACATCGCCAAGCTGGCGCGCGAACATGCCGACCGGCTGATCCGTGACGGCAAGACGGTGAAGATCGTGACCGTCGGCAAGAAGGGCTACGACGTGCTGCGGCGCAAGTACAATCACCTGATTGTCGAGCGCATCGACCTGCGTGAGGTCAAGCAGGTTGGCTACGTGAACGCCCAGGAGATCGCCGCCAAGGTGCTTTCCATGTTCGATGCGGGCGAATTCGACGTGGCGACGCTGTTCTATTCCGAGTTCAAGTCGGTGATCAGCCAGATCCCGACGGCGCAGCAGATCATTCCGGCCAATGTGGCCGCATCGGAAGGCGAGGGCGCCGCAGCCGATCTCGGTGGCGCGGTCTACGACTACGAACCGGAAGAAAGCGAGATCCTCGAGGAATTGCTGCCGCGCAACATCGCGGTGCAGATCTTCCGGGCGCTGCTTGAGAATGCGGCTTCGGAGCAGGGCGCGCGCATGTCCGCCATGGACAACGCGACGCGCAACGCAGGCGACATGATCAACAAGCTCACCATGAGCTACAACCGCCAGCGCCAGGCCCAGATCACCAAGGAACTCATCGAAATCATCTCGGGCGCCGAGGCGCTCTAGTACAGGCTCAAGGGAAGGACCCGAACCATGGCCAAAGCACCAGCCAAGAAAGCTCCTGCAAAGAAGGCGGCCAGCAAGCCCGCCGCCGCCAAGGCAGCTCCCGCGAAGAAGTCCGCGGCGGCCGGCGGCAAGACCGGCAAGATCGTCCAGGTGATGGGCGCCGTCGTCGACGTGCAGTTCTCCGGTCACCTGCCGGAAATCCTGAACTCGCTGGAAACCGACAATGGCGGCAACCGGCTGGTTCTGGAAGTGGCGCAGCACCTGGGTGAAAGCACCGTGCGCACCATCGCCATGGACTCCACCGAAGGCCTGCAGCGCGGCCAGGACGTGGTCGATACCGGCGCGCCGATCGAGGTGCCGGTGGGCGACGAAACGCTGGGCCGCATCATGAACGTGATCGGCGAACCGGTGGACGAAGCTGGCCCGATCAAGACCAAGTCCAAGCGCGCCATCCACCAGGACGCTCCGGAATTTGTCGAGCAGTCGACGGAAGCCGAAATTCTCGTGACCGGCATCAAGGTCGTGGACCTGCTGGCACCGTACGCCAAGGGCGGCAAGATCGGCCTGTTCGGCGGCGCCGGCGTGGGCAAGACCGTGCTGATCATGGAACTGATCAACAACATCGCCAAGGCGCACGGCGGTTACTCGGTGTTCGCAGGCGTGGGTGAGCGCACCCGCGAAGGCAACGATCTTTACCACGAAATGATCGAGTCCGGCGTGAACAAGAAGGGCGGCGGCGGCGGCTCCAAGGCTGCACTTGTGTACGGCCAGATGAACGAGCCTCCGGGAGCCCGTGCCCGCGTTGCGCTGACCGGCCTGACCGTGGCCGAGCATTTCCGCGACCAGGGCCAGGACGTGCTGTTCTTCGTGGACAACATCTTCCGCTTCACGCAGGCCGGTTCGGAAGTGTCGGCTCTGCTAGGCCGCATCCCGTCGGCCGTGGGCTACCAGCCGACGCTGGGTACCGACATGGGCGCGATGCAGGAACGCATCACCACCACCACCAAGGGTTCGATCACCTCGGTGCAGGCCGTGTACGTGCCGGCTGACGACTTGACCGACCCGGCGCCGGCCTCGACCTTCGCCCACCTGGACGCCACCACCGTGCTGTCGCGCGGCATCGCGGAAAAGGGCATTTACCCGGCCGTGGACCCGCTCGACTCGACCTCGCGCATGCTCGACCCCAAGGTCGTGGGCGACGAACACTACCAGGTCGCCCGCCAGGTGCAGTCGATCCTGCAGCGCTACAAGGCGCTCCAGGACATCATCGCCATCCTGGGCATGGACGAACTGTCGGAAGAGGACAAGCTGACCGTGGCGCGCGCCCGCAAGATCGAGCGCTTCCTGTCGCAGCCGTTCTTCGTGGCCGAAGT
>CAZYKZ010000290.1:0-3082 GCA_964648175.1 uncultured Anderseniella sp. | reverse complement strand
GGCACCTGCTGCCCAAGGCGCTGGAGAACCACGGCCTGTCGAAGCACGAGTTCGAACTGACCGACGATGGCCTCACCGAAGTGGTGCGCCGTTACACCCGCGAAGCGGGCGTGCGCAACCTGGAGCGTGAGCTGAACACCCTGGCCCGCAAGGCGGTCAAGGAACTGGTCATGTCCAAGGGCCGCAAGAAGAAGGTCAAGATCACAGCCAAGAACATGGCCGACTTCCTCGGCGTGCCGAAGTTCCGCTATGGCATGGCCGAACTGGAAGACCAGGTCGGCGTGGTGACGGGCCTTGCCTGGACCGAAGTGGGCGGCGAACTGCTGACCATCGAAGCCGTCATGATGCCCGGCAAGGGCAAGATGACGGTGACCGGCAACCTGCGTGACGTGATGAAGGAGTCGATCTCGGCTGCCTCCAGCTACGTGCGCTCGCGCTCGACCGACATCGGCGTCAAGCCGCCGCTGTTCGACCGCAAGGACATCCACGTGCACGTGCCGGAAGGCGCAACGCCCAAGGATGGCCCGTCGGCCGGCATTGCCATGGTGACCGCGATCACGTCCGTGCTGACGGGCATTCCGGTGCGCCGCGACATCGCCATGACCGGCGAAGTGACGCTGCGGGGCAGGGTGCTGCCCATCGGCGGCCTCAAGGAGAAGCTGCTGGCTGCCCTGCGCGGTGGTCTCAAGAAGGTGCTCATCCCCGAGGAGAACGCCAAGGACCTGGCCGAGATTCCGGACAACGTGAAGAACGGTCTGGAAATCGTGCCGGTGAGCCGTGTCGACGAGGTGCTGCAGCACGCCCTGGTGCGCATGCCTGAGCCCATCGAGTGGGACGAGGCCGCAGAAGAGGCCGCGGCCAAGGCTGCGGCGGAGGCTGCCAAGTCCGGCGAAGGCGTAACCGCGCACTGATCGCAAGGCTTATAGCTTGAACAACATGAGGGCCGGGCAAGTTTTGCCCGGTCTTTTTGTTAACGCTTTATTAACCCTTGATTGAGTGCGGCGTAATGATTCTCGTTTGAAATCAATCTGTTCAACGAATCAATTCAGTCCCCGAATGCGCAAAACAGCAAAATCGGCAGTTTTCCGCCATATTTCGCGGGTGCAGTAAGTTCATGTAAACAAGCGCTTTTTGGCTCCGCAGCAGGGAAAGCTTGCAATAAACCGCAAATTTCCGCGATTTTCAGCCCAGAAGACTTGTGCGTAAACGCGTTGACATTTTTCACCGACGTGAAGTGAAAGGACCCATTCACATGAACAAGAATGACCTGATTGCAAAAGTTGCCGCCGAAGCCAAGCTCACCAAGGGCGAAGCAGGCGAAGCCGTGGAAGCAACGCTCGCCAACATCCAGAAGGCCCTGATGCAGGGCGACGATGTCCGCCTCGTGGGCTTCGGCACCTTCTCGGTCAGCCAGCGTGCTGCTTCCACCGGCCGTGACCCGCGCACCGGCCGCACCATCGACATCCCGGCATCGAAGAACGCCAAGTTCAAGGCCGGCAAGGTGCTGAAGGAGGCCGTGAACGGCTGACCCGTTCCATGAGCCAGGACGGGCTTTGACGACAAGCCCGGCCCGGCCAAATCACATCAGGCCCCGCGTCCCCTTCAGAACAGGCGCGGGGCCGATTTTGTGCCGGGATACCGCAATGCCGCTTGCCCCGGAAGCGCCGCGAGGCTAAACAACGTCTTCGCATGCGGATCGTGGGCGGTTAGCTCAGTTGGTAGAGCATCTCGTTTACACCGAGAGGGTCGGCAGTTCGAGCCTGTCACCGCCCACCATCGCATTGCAAGCCAGAGCGGGGGGACGCCAGGGCCATGCCATCGCTTGACGACCTCAAGGTCACGGCGCTCAAGTATCTCGACATCCTGTCAGGCTGGGCCACGTCCCCGCAGTTCTATGCGCAGGTGGGCGCCATCCTCGCGGCACTGCTTGCCGCACGCATCGCCGCAGGCCAGCTGCGCAAACGCGTCGCGTTCCTGCGCGAACCGGTTCCGGACGATCACAAGTTTGCCCGCTGGCTGAACTTTGCCCATTCCCTGCGCGATCTGCTGTTTCCGATTCTCAGCGTGCTGGCGCTGGCCATTGCCATCGAGATCGTGCAGGCCGCGGTCGGCAGCGCATGGCTGGTCCGCATCGCCCAGTCAGCCGGCGTCATTGCGGTTTTGTATGCCGCAATCAACCGATTCATCACCCACTCCCTGGTGCGCACCGCCGCGATCTATGCCGGCATCCCGATTGCCACGCTGCAGGTGTTCGGCTGGTGGGACGAGACCGTGGCGTTCCTCGACGGCGTGTCGCTCGAGGTCGGCAACATCCGCCTGTCGCTGTATTTCCTTGCCAAGGCGGCGGTGTTCGGCGGCCTGCTGTTCTGGCTCGGCCGCATCTCAACCAATGCCGGCCAGCGCGCCATCCGCAACCAGAAGGACCTCGACAAGGCGACCAAGGAGCTGTTCGCCAAGCTGTTCGAGATCGTTCTGTTCATCGTCGTCTTCATCCTGCTGCTGCAGATCCTCGGGCTCGACCTGACGGCGCTGACCGTGTTCGGTGGCGCGGTCGGCGTCGGTCTCGGCTTTGGCCTGCAGCAGATCGCCTCGAACTTCATCTCCGGCATCATCATCCTGCTGGAGCGCTCCATCGGCGTGGGCGACTACATCAAGCTGGAGGATGGCCGTGCCGGCATCCTCAAGGAGCTCAACATGCGCTCCTCCACGCTGGAAACCTTCGACGGCAAGGAAATCATGGTGCCGAACGAGAAGTTCATCACCACCGCCTTCGAGAACTGGACGCGCGACGACCCGCGCCAGCGCTACGAGGTGGAATTTTCCGTCTCCTATGACAGTGACGTGGAGGAGGTGGCCCGCCTGATCTCGGCAGCAGTGGCCGCACATCCCGACGTGCTGAGCGAGCCGGAAAAGCCGGATGTGGAACTGCGCGGCTTCGGCGACTCAGGCATAAACATGGCCGTGGAGTTCTGGTGCAAGGGGTTGGATGACGGCAAGAACCGTTTCACCGCCGACATCCTGCTGGTGGTCTGGAAGACGCTGAAGGCCAACAACATCTCCATCCCGTTCCCGCAGCGCGAGG
>CAZYKZ010000289.1:0-3084 GCA_964648175.1 uncultured Anderseniella sp. | reverse complement strand
TCGTCTACGACCCGTCAAAGGTGTCCTACGAGGAACTGCTCAAGGTGTTCTGGGAGTCGCACGACCCGACCCAGGGCATGCGCCAGGGCAACGACGTGGGCACGCAGTACCGCTCCGGTATCTACTGGACGAGCGAGGCCCAGCGCGAGGCGGCGCTTGCCTCGAAGGCTGCCTACCAGACGGCGCTGGACGCCCGAGGCTATCCGTCAATCACGACAGAGATTCTCGAGGCCGACGAGTTCTTCTTCGCCGAGGACTATCACCAGCAGTACCTGGCCAAGAACCCGAGGGGCTATTGCGGCCTCGGCGGCACCGGAGTCAGCTGCCCCATCGGTACGGGCGTACAGGCGGCGGAGTAGGCCTGCACCGGCTTGCGTGTGCCCCGGACCAGTTCCGGGGCCCAGCTGGGTCCCGGCGCAGTGGCCGGGACACAAGCGGTCGCTACATTACCCCCGCAAGGTCGCGCCTGTCGCCTTGGTGACAGCCGCAACGACGGCCTTCGAGACCGCGTCGATTTCTTCGTCCGTCAGCGTCTTGTCCTTTGGCTGGAGCGTTACTTCCAGCGCAAGGGAACGCATGCCCTCGCCGAGGTTGCCGCCGGCAAACACGTCGAACACCGACACGTCGGTGATCAGCGCCTTGTCGGCGCCCTTCGCCGCGCGGATGAACTTGTCCGCCGCAACCTTCCCATCCGCCACGAAGGCGAAGTCGCGCTTGACCGGCAGAAGGTCCTGGGCCTCCAGCGCAGGCCGCGCCGTTGCCGACTGCTTCGGTTCCGGAATGTTGTCGATCACCATCTCGAAGGCGACCAGCGGCCCCTTGACGTCCATCTCGCGCAGCACGCGCGGATGCACCTCGCCGAACCAGCCGAGCTGGTTCTTCGGGCCAAGCTGCACCGTGCCCGACCGGCCCGGATGGAACCAGTCCGGCCCGCCCTGCACCACCTGCACCGACTGAACCGGCGCACCGGCGGCCTCAAGGGCCGACATCAGGTCCGCCTTGGCGTCGTACAGGTCCACCGCGCGAGGACGCTCGGCCCAGTGCCGTGCGCCACTCTGCCCGCGCCGCACCCCGGCAGCCCGGAGCGTTTCGTCCTCAGGCTTGTCGCCGGCATAGGCCTGGCCCACCTCGAACAGCGCCAGGTTTGCCTGGCCCCGGTCGATATTGCGCCCGACGGCTGCAATCAGGTTCGCCAGCAGCGAGGGCCGCATGTCCGACAGCTCTGACGAGATCGGGTTGGCGAGCTTCAGCTCCGGCTGGCCGCCGCCGAACAGCTTCGCGTGGCTCTCGGGCAGGAACGACCAGGTGACGGCCTCGTTGAGCCCGCGCGCGGCCAGCGTGCGCCGCGACGCCAGCATCCGCTTCTGGCGCACCGTCAACACCGGCTTGGCCACATCGTGCGGGCGCGGCATGGCAGCGGGCTTCACGTTGTCGAGACCGACAATGCGGGCGACTTCTTCAACAAGGTCAGCCTCGCCGTGAACGTCCGGACGCCATGTCGGCACCGCGCACTCAAGCACGTCGCCCTTGTCCGACACCTTGAAGCCGAGATCGCCCAGGATTTCGACCTGCCGTTCCACGGGTACGTCAATCCCGGCCAGCGACTTCACGCGGCTCTTGCGCAAGACGAACGAGCGCTCGTTGAGCGGTGCGGCACCCGCGATCACCAGTTCCGACGGCTCGCCGCCGCACAGGTCGAGGATCATCTCAGTGCAAAGCTGCGCACCGGCCTCAACGAAGGCCGGGTCCACGCCACGCTCGAACCGGTAGCGCGCATCGGTGATGATGCCCAGCTTGCGGCCCGTGGCTGCCGTGCGCACGGGGTCGAAATAGGCCGCCTCAATGAAAACCTCCGTCGTGCTCTCGTCGCAGCCGGACACCTCGCCGCCGATGATCCCGGCAATGCCTTCCGGACCATTGTCGTCGGCGATCACGGTCATGGTTTCGTCAAGCGTGTAGGTCTTGCCGTCCAGCGCTTCGAGCGTCTCGCCAGCTTTGGCGAGGCGGGCATGGATGGTACCCTTGACCTTGCTGGCGTCGAACACGTGAAGCGGACGGCCATAGCCGAAGGTGATGTAGTTGGTGATGTCCACCAGCGCCGAGATGGGGCGCAGGCCGATCGCCAGCAGGCGGCGCTGCAGCCAGTCCGGCGACGGGCCGTTCTTCACGCCCTTGATGTGGCGGCCCACGAACATCGAACAGGCATCAGAAGAGTCCTTGTCGAAGCGCAGTTCCACGTTGATCGGCGAGGCATAGCTGCCCTTGATCGCCGGCACATTGAGCGGCTTCAGCTTGCCCAGCCCCTTGGCGGCAAGGTCGCGCGCGATGCCGTGCACGCCCAGCGCGTCCGGCCGGTTCGGCGTGATCGCCACGTCGATCACCGGATCATCGAGGCCAAGCGCTTCTGCAGCGCTCGTGCCGATCTCGAAATCGCCTTTCAGGTCGATGATGCCGTCATGGCTGTCCGAGATCATCAGCTCGCGCTCGGAACACAGCATGCCGGCAGACTCGACGCCACGGATGGTGCCGACTTCAAGGTCGACGCCGGTGCCCGGCACGTGCGTGCCCGGCGCGGCAAAGATGCCGACAAGTCCGGTGCGCGCGTTCGGCGCGCCGCACACCACCTGCACCAGCCCGTCTTTTGTCTCCACGTCGCACACGCGCAAACGGTCTGCGTTCGGGTGCTGGCGGGCTTCCTTGACCCGGCACACGGTGAACGCAGACAGCGCAGACGCCTGGTCCTCGACGCCCTCGACCTCGAGGCCGACGCCGACGAGGCCGTCACAGATTTCCTCGATGGAGGCATCCGTCTCGAGATGCTCCTTGAGCCACTTCAGCGTGAACTTCATGACAGGCCTCCCGGCAGGGTCGGAACGTTGAGGGCGGAGAACCCGTAATGGCGCAGCCAGCGCAGGTCGGCCTCGAAGAAGGCGCGCAAATCGGGGATGCCGTACTTGAGCATCGCAATGCGGTCGATGCCCATGCCGAACGCGAAGCCCTGCACCTTGTCCGGGTCAAGACCGCCGGCGGCGATGACCTTCGGGTGCACCATGCCGGAGCCGAGGATTTCCATCCACTTGTTGC
>CAZYKZ010000288.1:0-3106 GCA_964648175.1 uncultured Anderseniella sp. | reverse complement strand
CCTTGCGCCGTGAAACCTGGCGCGTTGCCCGCGCAGCCATGATGCTGGCGCTGACCATCCGCCCGTGGAAGCCGGGCTACCTTTTGCGCGCGATAAAGCTCGTGCTGGCGCTGCGCAGTTATGGGCCGCTCGACCATGACCTCGTGATCATGGATCAGGGGCTTGTGCAAAAGATGTGGTCGTTCATCATCGAGTCCCGGAGCTACCCTGAACAGAGGCTGGAAGACCTGGTCGACGCCATGGCGCCGTTCGCAGCCGACCATCTGGTCTGGATCGCGGTGCCGCATGAACTGGCCGCCCAGCGCATTGCCGGCAGGACGGGCGGGAACAGCCGCTTTGACGGACAGGATGCGGCGACGATTGCGCAACGCCTTGCAGACCTGGAAAGGCCCTATCGGACCCTCGTCGAGATGTTCCGCAAGAAGTCCGGCATGAGCGTTCTCAGCCTCGATGGAGAAGCGAACCTCAAGGACAATGCCGCAAGGATCGAGGCGCTTGCATCGCGCCGGTGAACGTGCCGTTCGCAAAAGCACGCTCAGGCTCCAAACCCGCTAGAACTGAAGCGGCATCAGCTTGTAGCCCTGGTCGGTGCGATAGCCAAGCCCGTCGTGACGGGTGCGGAAGCAGGATTCCTTGCCCTTGCGCCTGGTATAGAACTGCGAGCACAGGCTGCCGGTATCGTCATCGATGCGCCACTCGCCGAACACCTGCTTGCCGTTGGCTGAAACCATCCGCATCCGGCCGTCGGCACGGTAGATGATGCGGCCTGAGAAACGCCCGCGAAAGGCCAGTTCGGTACCGAGAAGTTCGCGCTTGATGTCGCCGCCCGACATCCAGTCCGCAGCGGCGGCCGGAGGCGGCGCAGCCGTCGAGTACATCACAACGATCAGCCCGAGGGCTGCAATACAAGACCTGTTCATGTCTTTCAGGCTCCCAGCCAATTGGGCGCCCGGGCCGGTCAAGCGGCAATCCTGTCAGTCTTCTTTTCGTCCTTGTCTTCCCGGCTTCAGGCGCAGGTTTCACTTCTCCTCAAGTCTGGCCGGAAGCGGAACGGTTGAACGTGACGCCCGTCACCCGGCAGTTCCGCCGGCGGTCTCAGCGTGCACCGGCGCATGGTTTCGCACTTGGCAATGCGAGGCCGCCAAGGCCCGCATCACCTGCTGGCATACTCACGAATGGTTGGCATTACGCCCCCACGTCCGGCCCGGCATGCCGGGCCCCGTGAGGACCAAATCCTGCCGCCGGCCTTCCACAGGCAGACAGCTTCAACGGGAAATGATCCTCCCGGAACGTTAACAAGTGGTTGCCGGCACTTGCCACGTCCCCGCAAGGCTAACCCGCCCGGGCGGGCGGGTGCAAACCGCAATGCGGATTATTCGGCTGCCACCTTGATCCGGTTAGTCAGTGCGGGCGGGACCGGGCCTCCGGTCGCCCAGTCGAGCAGCTCGGCCGTGTGCACTACGGGCACGCCGGTGCCAGACCCGATCTGCATCATGCAGCCGATATTGCCGGCCGCGATCACGTCGGGCGTGAGCGCTTCCAGCGTTTTCACCTTGCGGTCCTTCAGCTGCTTCGAGATTTCCGGCTGCATCATGTTGTAGGTGCCGGCCGAACCACAGCACAAATGCGGGTCGGCAGGTTCCAGAACGGTGAAGCCGGCCTTGGCGAGCAAGGTCTTCGGATGGGTCTTGATCTGCTGGCCATGTTGCAGCGAACAGGCCGCGTGATAGGCCACCTTGAGGTTCGGGGCTTTAGGCTCGTTCAGGCCAAGGTCGACCATCACCTCGGAAATGTCCTTGGCCAGCGAAGCGACGACCTTGGCATCCTCAGCCAGCGGCTCGCCCTCGAACATGTGGCCATAGTCCTTCACCGTGGTGCCGCAGCCGGACGTATTGATGACCACTGCGTCGAGTCCGCCATTGCGATGCACCTTCATCCAGGCGCGGATGTTGGCGGCGGCAGAGGCGTGACTTTCATGTGTCTTGCCCATGTGATGGGTGAGCGCGCCGCAGCAGCCCATGCCCTTGGCAATCACCACCTCACAGCCGTGGCGGGTGAGCAGGCGGATGGTGGCCTCGTTGATGTCGGTGTTCAGCGCACGCTGGGCGCAGCCGGTGAGCAGCGCCACGCGCTTGCGGCGCTCGCCTTCTGCCTTGAACACCTGCGGCTGATCCATCGGGCTTGGCGAGGGCATGTCACTGGGGGCCAGTTCCACCATCGCCTTCAGCCGGCCCGGCAGCCAGCCGGCGAACGGCTTGGCGAATTTCGCGCCGAACATGGCCAGGCGAAACCGATTCGGATACGGAATGATTTGAGCCAGCAGCCAGCGCAGCAATCGTTCCGGCAGCGGACGCGTATAGGTTTTCTCTATGTACTCGCGGGCATGGTCGACCAGATGCATGTAATGCACACCGGACGGACAGGTGGACATGCAGGCCAGGCACGACAGGCAGCGGTCGATGTGCTTGACGGTTTCCTTGTCAGCCGGACGGCCCTTCTCCAGCATGTCCTTGATCAGGTAGATGCGGCCGCGCGGGCTGTCGAGCTCGTCGCCCAGCACCTGGTAGGTCGGGCAGGTGGCGGTGCAGAAGCCGCAGTGAACGCAGGTGCGCAGCACCTTGTTCGACCGCTTGGTCATCGGATCGCGCAACTGCTCAATGGTGAAGTTGGTCTGCATCTGCCGGTTATCCCATGCGTCCGGGGTTCAATATGCCGAGGGGGTCGAACTTGGCGCGCAGGCCCTTCGAGATGGCGGCCAGCGCAGGCTGCTCCGGCTGGAACACGCCAAGCTTGCCCTTGGTGGCTTCATCGGCGCGCACCAGCGTGGCGTGGCCCTCGATGCCTTTCAGGCCCTTGCGCACATCGGTGCCCGCCGGCACCCGCGCCCAGACAAGACCGCCGCCCCAGTCCATCTGGACCTGGGCACCGGACGGCAACGCGGCGATGACCGCAGGTCCGTCCGACGGCTTGACGGAGATGCGCCAGACATCGCCGTCGCCATCGGCCACCAGCTTCACGTCGCGCACGTTCTCCCAGGCCTGCCGGTTGGCCTTGTCATCGAGGCTCACGTCGACGTCACCGAACTTGCCCAGCAGTTCCTTCAGCC
>CAZYKZ010000287.1:0-3115 GCA_964648175.1 uncultured Anderseniella sp. | reverse complement strand
CGGCCGGACAACACTTCGGCGCGCAGGCCCGCGGCCCGGGCAAGGGGCTCGATGGTGGCTATGTGCTGGCGAGCCAGAATGTCGGTCGGGACCATCAGTGCGGACTGGGCGCCAGCCTCCGCCGCCGCCGCCATGGCCAGCAGTCCGACAACCGTCTTGCCGGAACCAACGTCGCCCTGCAGCAGCCTCAGCATGCGGGTGGGTGCGGCCATGTCGGCCACGATTTCCGCCACGGCCTGTTGCTGGGCTTGCGTGAGCGAGAACGGCAGGGCATTGACGATGGCATCCTGCCGGCTGCGGTCGCCTTGCAGGCTGCGGCCCGAGGCGCGCTTCATGTGGCGGCGCACCAGCGACAGCGCCAGCTGGTTGGCCAGAAGTTCGTCATACGCCAGCCGCATCCGGGCCGGATTGTCGGGCGCCAGCACGGACACGCTTTCAGGTACGTGCAACTCGCTCAGGGCTTCATGAAACGGCGGCAGCTTGTGCCGGGCCAGCCAGTGCTGGTCCTGCCATTCGGGCAGCAACGGTACTTCTGACAGCGCCTGCCGGATCGCCTTGCCCAGCATCTTGCCGGAAACCCCGGCGGTCAGTGGATAGACCGGCTCCAGCAGCGGCATCTCGGCAAACTGTTCAGCCGTCAGCACATGGTCCGGATGAACGATCTGGGGCGTGCCGCCATACCACTCGATCTTGCCGGAGATGAAGCGCGTCTCGCCTTCCGGCAGCAGCTTTTCCAGGTAAGGCCCGTGGCTGTGGAAGAACACCAGCGGCAGGGATCCTGTCTCGTCGAACACGTCCACCCGGTAGGGCACCCGCCGGTTGTGGCGCGGAGCCGGGCGATGACGGCCTATGTTGGCCTCAATGGTGACGATGCCTTGCTGCGGCAGGTTTGCGATTGTCGGCCGGTTGCGCCGGTCGATGACGCCGGAGGGCAGGTGGAACAGAAGGTCCACCAGCCTTGCGGGCAGCTGGTGTGCGCCGGGGTCTGCCGACTGCGGACGCAACAGACCAGCCAGCAGCTTCTCGACCTTGGCGCCGATGCCTTTCAGCGCACTCGCGGAGGAGAAATAGCGATTGAGAATTTCCGGCCGCATGACCACCCGTCAGCAGGAGCAGGGCGGGAGATGCGTTGAAACCGTCCCGCGCCCGGTTGCGTTTCGCTGTAGGTTCTTTCATAAACCGGCGAACCATCCCAGTACAAACCGGCCGGTGAGGCCATCAACGCTATTCTCGTGACCGATCAGCATCACAACAGGCGCAAGCGCATCGTCTGGCGGGCGACCCATCGCGGCATCCGCGAGATGGATTTCGTGGTGGGGACGTTCGTGAAGTCGCGCGTGGACGCGGCAGATCCGGCGGAACTGGACGAGCTTGAGCGGATTCTGGAAATCCCGGATCAGGACCTGATGGCGTGGATGACCGGGGCGCAAGCTGTGCCAGCCGAACAGAACTCCGGTTTACTTCAGGAAATGCTCTCAACCCGTTTCGATGAAACGTTTTTTGGTGATCCGAATTGACTCCTCAGGAGCTTCAGAAGGCTGCCGCATCGCCCGGCCGCGTCATCGTCTCCGGCGCCCCGGAAGGGCTGGACGGCAAGATCGCTGGCGAACTGGCGCGGCAGGCTGGTGACAGGCTCGTGCTGCACGTGGCGCGGGACGACCAGCGCGCGGCGATGCTGGCTGAGTCGATTGCGTTCTTCCACCCGCAAGTCGAGGTGATCTCTTTCCCGGCATGGGATTGCTTGCCCTATGACCGCGTATCGCCGGCAGCAGAGATACTGTCGCGCCGACTCAGTGCGTTGACGAGGCTTGCCAGTGGCGAATTCAGCCGGCCCTGCGTGGTGCTGACCACGGCAAATGCCGTGCTGCAACGTGTGCCGCCACGCGACGTTATCAAGGCGGCAAGCTTCTCCGCCGCACCCGGCAACCGCATCAGCACCGAGGATCTGCAGGATTACCTCGTCAAGAACGGTTTCTCGCGTACCGGCACAGTGGTTGACCCGGGCGATTATGCGATCCGCGGCGGCATTATCGACATCTTCCCGCCGGGCATGGAAGAGCCCGTGCGGCTGGACTTTTTCGGCGACACGCTGGAGTCCTTGCGCAGTTTCGACCCGCAGTCGCAGCGCACCACGCACCAGCTCAAGCACCTGAAGCTGGATGCGGCCAGCGAAGTGCTGCTGACGCCCGACACGATTTCGCGCTTCCGCACGGCATACACCGCCACTTTCGCCGGTTCCGGCCTCAATGACGCGGTATACGAGGCGGTTTCCGCCGGGCGCCGCTACCAGGGCATGGAACACTGGCTGGCGCTGTTCTACGACAAGCTGGAGACCATCCTCGACTATACCGGCGACTGCGTCGTGTCGCTGGATCATCTGGCCGAAGAGTCGATGGCCGCGCGCAAGACGCAGATTGCGGAGTATTACGATGCCCGCGTCGAGGCCCTGAACAAGGACTCGTTCGGCGCACCCGTCTACAAGCCGCTGCCGCCGCACATGATGTATCTGACCGGCGATGAATGGCCCGACGCGGTGGCGCAGTATTCAGTCGTCGCCATGACGCCGTTCGAGGCGCCGGAAGGGGCGGGGCTTCGCGTGCTGAGCGCTGGTGGGCGGCAAGGCCGCAGCTTTGCCGCCGAGCGCGCCGAGGCTGGCCGCAATGTCTACGAAGCAGTGGTGGACCATGTGCGCGGCCAGCAGAAGGCCGGCAGGCGCGTCATGCTGGCGGCGTGGACCGAAGGCTCGCGCGACCGGCTTCAGGGCATCCTGAAGGACCACGATCTCGGCCTCGTGGTGACGGCGAAGGATGGTCCGGAAGCCCTCAAGCGCTCGAAGGACATGGTGTCCGTGGTCATTCTGGGCCTCGAGAACGGGTTCGAGACCGACGATCTCGCCGTCATCGCCGAACAGGATATCCTGGGCGACCGGCTGGTGCGCCGCGCCAAGCGGCAGCGCAAGGCGTCCGACTTCATCTCCGAGCTTGGCTCCCTGACGCCGGGAGACCTCGTGGTGCACGTGGACCACGGCATTGGCCGGTTCGAGGGGCTCAAGGTGGTCGAGGTTCAGGGTGCGCCGCATGACTGCCTGCACCTGAGTTATCACGGCGGCGACCGG
>CAZYKZ010000286.1:0-3118 GCA_964648175.1 uncultured Anderseniella sp. | reverse complement strand
AGGTAGCTTTGCGCCGCCTCGCGCCAGTTGCCCTGGGCGTAATAGGCCTCGCCCAGCAGGAACTGCGCATCATCCGCCAGTTCATGATCCCGGTGCTGCAGGATGAATGTCCGGAAACCGGACACCGCACCGGTGAAATCTCGCGAGGTATAGCTGGACTTCGCCTGCAGGAACAGCCGGCCTGCCTGGTCGTCCACGGCGCCGCCTGCGGTGGTGCTGCCTGCGGCCAGGTTGCCGCCGCCGGCGCTGCCGTCCAGCAGCGCGGTTTCAACCTTCTCGGGCGCCAGCGGCGGTAGCCCGCCAGACTGCTCGTCCGCCACGATCGGACGGCCTTCCGCATCAAAGCTCGGTTCAGGTTCGGGCTGCCAGGCCTGAGGTCCGGACTGAAGCTGGTACTGCGGCTGGCCGCCACCTGACGCCACGCTGCCAGGAGCCGGCTGGCCACCGGTGCCGGGCGGCGGCGGCAGCGTATTGGACTGCACGCCCTGAACCTGTCTGGGCTGCCAGTCCTGCTGCGGCACCAGCGGCTGGGGCGGTTGATACTGCGCCTGCGGTTGCTGCATTTGCGGCTGCGGCGGCTGGTAGGGCTGCGCTTGCGGAAGTTGGTAAGGCTGCGCTTGTGGCTGCTGATATTGCGGCTGCTGCGGCACGATGGGCGTTGGCGCCTGGTCGTCGCGCAGCACCATGGTGCCCAGGGTTTGCGGTCCGGGCGCAAGGCCGCCACGCGGCAGCTGACCGGTTGCGGTATCCTGACCCTCTATGACGACCGATTGCTGCATCTGGCCATAGTCGGGCGCGACCTGCCCCTGGTTCCACTGCTGCGGCTGCTGCTGTGGTGAGATGACTGCAGCAGTGCGCTGGTTCTTGAACAGCAATCCTTGCCGCTCAAGCTCGCGCAGGCGGTTCAGTTCGCGCTGCATCTCCATCATTTGCTGCTGCATGGCGGCGACCTGCGCCGACAGCTGCTGCAGCTGCTGCTGGATCTGGGCATTGCCGGCGCCACCGCCACCGCCCGCCCCGCCCGAGCGCACCTCGTGTTCCAGCCGGATGATCCGGTCATACAGTGCGTTCCACTGGTCAGACTGCGCCTGGACGCGTTGTGCGGGCAGGCCCGCCAGCATCAGCAGCGACACCGCGAGCGCGCCCTTCAAGGCCGTCATCCTGAATGGTCTGATCATTGTCTCGTGTCCCCAGTTCGCCGTGCCGGTCGCACGCATGCTCGATAACAGCTTTGTACAGGCATTGGACTGATTTCTCAATCAAGCGAGCCTGCCCGCCAATTCGGGCAAAATTCGTGACCGTTGCCAGCCATAACGGTCAAACCCCGCGGTGCGTTGCGCATCGCGGGGCCTGGCAACTCGATAAAGGCAGCCGGGCAACCTCAGCCCGGCGTGGCGCCGCCGGTAATGACGGTGACCGCGCGGCGGTTCTGCGCCCAGCACGATTCGGCATCGCACAGCGCCACCGGGCGTTCCTTGCCATAGGCCAGCGTGGCGATGCGGCTGGCGTCCACCCCTTGCGAGATCAGGAACTCGCGGGTAGCCGTGGCGCGCCGTGCCGACAGGGCGATGTTGTACTCGCGCGTGCCGCGCTCGTCCGCATGGCCTTCCACCTGGATGGACACGTTCGGATACTGGTTCAGCCACTCCGCCTGCCGGCGCAGCGTTTCCATGCCTTCCGGCGTCAGGTTGGTCTGGTCGACCAGGAAGTATACGCGGTCGCCAACGTTGACGATGAAGTCACGTTCGGAACCGGGCGCAACCTGGGTCGCGGAATTCGGGCCGCCCTGCGCAAGCAGGTCGGGCTTTTCAGACTTGGAACAGCCGGCCAGTACCAGCATTCCGACAAAGGCCAGCGCAATCTTGCGGCCGGCGGTATAACGCAGCATCTATCCCACTCCTTGTGGCGTCGTTGTCCACCCGGCGCCTGAAGACCAGTCCCACCCTGGTTTTTCTTCCGGCACCTTGAATTTATGCGGGCCAATCGGCCCTTCGAATGGCAGCATTATGGCACTGCCGCCGTTAACCCTCCAAAACCGTCGCCGTCACTTCAGCAGCGGGGACCAGGCGGGGTCTGAGGCAAAGGTCGGTGTCGGTACGGGGCGCTCATTATAGCCCGTCAAATCAACCGAGTAGAGCTTCGGCCCGCCATTCTCTCCTCCCGACTCGCGGAAGAACATGATCACCCGTCCATTGGGGGACCATGTCGGACCCTCATTATGAAAACCTTCGGTTAATATTCTCTCACCAGAACCGTCGGGACGCATCACGCCGATGGAAAAACGCCCGCCCGAGAACCTGGTGAAAGCGATATTGTCGCCGCGCGGCGACCATACCGGCGTGGAGTACCTGCCCTGGCCGAACGATATCCGTTGCTGGCCTGAACCGTCAGCGTTCATCACGTAGATCTGCTGGCCGCCGTCGCGGTCGCTTTCGAACACGATCTGGCGCCCGTCGGGCGAGTAGGAAGGCGCAGTATCGATTGCCGCGGTATTGGTCAGCTGACGCAGCTGCCGTGTACGCAGATCCATTTCGTAGATGTTGGAGTTGCTGCCTTCCTGCAAGCTCATGATGACCCGCTGGCCATCCGGCGAGAAGCGGGGGCTGAAGCTCATGTTCGGGAATTCGCCCACCACTTCGCGCTGGCGCGTGTCGATATTGTAGAGGTACACCCGCGGCTGACCGCCGGCATAGGACATGTAGGTGATTTCCTGCGATGTCGGCGAGAAGCGCGGCGTCAGCACCAGATCCGCGCCGTTGGTCAGCGGACGCGCATTGAAGCCGTCCTGGTCCATCACGGTCAGCACCTTCTGGCGTTTGTCCTTCGGTCCGCTCTCGGCAATGAACACGATGCGGCTGTCGAAATAGCCTTCCTCGCCAGTCATCGCCTTGTAGATGGCGTCGGAGATCAGGTGCCCTATGCGCCGCCAGTTGCGCTCGGTGGTGACAAACTGCAGACCGACGATCTGGTTCTGGGCATAGACGTCCCACAGCCGGAAATCGGCGCGGATGCGTCCGTCACCGGTCGCCACGGCCTGGCCAGTGACCAGCGCGCGGGCCTGAATGGTCTGCCAGTTGACGAAGTTGGGCGCGGCGTTGAAGTCCGACACCTGCTCCAG
>CAZYKZ010000285.1:0-3127 GCA_964648175.1 uncultured Anderseniella sp. | reverse complement strand
CGAGGTCCAGCGAGGCGGTACCCGCCCGACGCAACCCGGAGGCCTTGGCCTGCACCTGCGCCAGCTCGGCGCGAAACTGGACATGATCGCCCCGGCCGCGATGCGGCATACCGCAGGCAATGACCGCGTCGTGGATGTCGCGACGCGCCGCCACCCGGATGCGCCGGTCGTTGAGATAGGCGCCACCGCCGCGCTCTGCAGCGAACAGTTCATCGGTGATCGGATTGTAAACGACCCCTGCCACCGGCTCGCCGTTGCGGGTCAGCCCAATGGAGACGGCAAAGTGCGGGATGCCGTGAATGAAGTTCGTGGTCCCGTCGATCGGGTCCACCACCCACACGTGCTGGCCGTCCTTGCCCTTGATCTCGCCCGCCTCTTCCAGCAGGAAGCCCCACTGCGGCCGCGCCTTGGAAAGCTCCTCGCGCACCACGTCTTCCGCCTTGCGGTCGGCCCGCGTGACGAAATCCGCCGGCCCCTTCTGAGACACCTGCAGGTTGGCCACCTCGCCGAAATCGCGCGTGATCGCGCGTGCCGCCTTGCGGGCAGCATTGATCATCACGGTAACGAGCGGTGAAGCAGCCATTGGTTCAGGCTCAGCCTTCGTTCGCGCGGCGCACGTAGGTCACTTCATTGGTGTCGACGATGATCTTTTCGCCGGCCGCGATGAACGGCGGCACCATCACCTTCAGGCCATTGTCCATGACCGCCGGCTTGTAGGACGACGACGCCGTCTGGCCCTTTACCACGGCGTCCGCTTCGACCACTTCAAGCGTCACATAGTCCGGCAGCGACACGCCGAGCGGCTTTTCCTCATAGCTTTCCACGGTGACAATCATGCCGTCCTGCAGGAACGCCGCGCGTTCGCCGACGAAGTCCTTCGGCAGTTCGATCTGCTCATAGGTCTCGTTGTCCATGAACACCAGCATGTCGCCCTGCTCGTACAGGTACTGGTAGTCCTTCTGCTCAAGGCGTACGCGTTCAACCGTTTCCGACGAGCGGAAGCGCTCATTCAGCTTGGTACCGGTGACGATGCCCTTCATTTCGACCTGGGCGAAGGCGCCGCCCTTGCCTGGCTTCACGTGCTGGCATTTCACTGCGATATAGAGGTCGCCGTTGTGCAACAGGACGTTGCCCGGCTTGATTTCATTGCCGTTGATCTTCATGTCGAGACACCTGGTTTGTGCAATCGATGTATGTTGGATGGCGCGGGGTTTAGCAGGGCTTTGCAGGCTTTGGTAGCACAAAAAGCCTGTTGGCGTTGACGCAGCCCCTTCCAGCCGCAATTGTGCCGCCAGACCATACCTTCACCCGGCGGAGTTTACATGCCCACCCTGTCCTTTCTCACCACATGCCACTTCGACCACGGCGCCATCGGACTGCTGCAGAAATCACTCGACCGGCTGGGGCTGAAACGCCCGCTGATCGCTACCGACAAGGGCATCGCCGCCGCCGGCATACTCGACACGGTGAAGGCTGCAATGACCGATGGCAATTCGGCTGTCGTGTTCGACGAAACCCCCGGCAACCCCACTGAGGCCGCCGTCATGGCCGCACTCAAGCTCTATCAGTGGGAAGGATGCGATGGCGTCATCGCACTCGGCGGCGGCTCGGCAATGGACCTTGGAAAGACAGTCGCGCTTCTGGCCGTCTCCGGTGCGCCGCTGGCCCAGTACGATCCGATGACCGGCGGCAACAAGCTGGTCAAGGGCATCGCGCCGGTGATTGCAATCCCGACAACCTCCGGAACCGGCTCGGAAGTGTCGCTTGGCATGGTCATCGTGCTGGACGACGGCCGCAAGATGACCTTTGGCAACCCGAAGTTCATCCCCACCATTGCCATCTGCGACCCGGACCTGACGCTCGGCCTGCCGCCCATGCTCACTGCCGCCACCGGCATGGACGCCATCACCCACTGCATCGAGGCGGTGCTGACGCCGACCGTCAACCCGCCCGCCGATGGCGTGGGGCTGGATGGGCTGTGGCGCGGCTGGCGCAACCTGCCGCGCGCGGTCAAGCATGGCGACGACAAGGAAGCCCGCTGGCAAATGATGATGGCGTCGACAGAGGGCGCCCACGCCTTCACCAAGGGCCTCGGCTCGGTCCACGCCATGAGCCACGCCATCGGGCGGCGCGAGGACCTTAAGCTCCACCACGGTACGCTCAACGCCGTGATCCTGCCCGCCGTGCTGCGCTTCAACGCGCCCCACTGCGAAGAGAAGTATGACCGCCTGCGCGCCGCCATGGGGCTGGAATTCCACGCCGACGTAGCCGAGGCGGTCGAGAAGATGAATGAGTATATCGGCATTCCCTCTGGCTTGAAGGCCATGGGCGTGAGCGAAGACATGATCGACGACTTCGTGCCTCACGCACTTGCCGACCTCGCGCACCGCACCAACCCCGTGCAGCCCACGGCGGAGGAATACCGGGCGCTGTTCAAGGCGGCGATGTGAGCGGGTTCAGCCAGTCATCAGGTTACTGAGCGCACCGAACAGCAGCGAGCAGCCGATCACCAGCAGGCCCGCATAGAAGATCTTGCGGAACTGCTCTTCCGAGATCGACTTGCGATAGCGGGTACCCAGCCATAGACCCAACGCCGCCGGGACCAGTGCCCCCGCCGACACTACCATCAGGTCCGGCGTCAGCATCGAGCGCTGCGTCATCGACAGGGCAAGGGCAGCGGAAATGGTGCAGAACGTCAGCCCCAGCGCCTGCACCATCATGTCCCGCTTCAACTGAAGCGCCTGCAGGAACAGGATGCCCGGCACGATGAAGTTGCCGGTCATGCCGAACATGATGCCGCCTAGCCCGCCGCAGAGGGCGGACCATGCCCGCTCCCGCTCCGGTCGCGGCGGCGGAATCCGGAACCTTGTAAACGAGATGATCGAGTTGACGATCAGAATTACGCCGAGCACCGCCACCAGCACCTCAGAGCGCGCAGAAGCAAGCACCTGCACGCCTGCATAGACCGTGAGGATCGCCGCAGCCAGGAACTGCCACAACCGCCCGATCAGTTCCCTGAGGTACCCGCCCTGCAGCGCCTGCCAGGCATTGGTCACCAGCAGCGGAATGACCAGGATGCCAAGCGTCGGCTTCAACCCCAGCGGCAGCGTGAGCAGCGCCAGCGTCA
>CAZYKZ010000284.1:0-3127 GCA_964648175.1 uncultured Anderseniella sp. | reverse complement strand
AACTCGGATAGCGTCCGAACTTCTCGCGGTACTGGGAGACGAACTTCTTGTTGGCCTCATTGTCCAGGTCCGGGCTCCACTGCATCGTGTCGAGTGCGCCCAGTACCGCATCCATCTTGGCTTCCTGGAATTTCGGCAGCGACAGCCCGTCGATGGTGAAGACGTTGTAGAACTTCATCTTGCCGGCGAGGCCTGCCTGGCCGAACTGCTTGAGGAACGCGCCACCAGCCTTGCCCGGGTAGAACACGAACATCGCTTCCGCACCGGAGGCCGCAGCCTTGGCCAGTTCGGCGGAGAAGTCGAGCTGCGCGTCGGCGCCCCACTTGGTGAAGTCCTCGCCCTTGACCTCGCCCTTGAACGAGCTCTTCACGCCCGCGACCATGTCCTTGCCGGCGGCATAGTTGGGGGCCATGATGTAGACGGACTTGACGCCCTGCTGGTTCAGCACTTCGCCCAGCGCCTTGGGCACCATGTCGTTCTGCCACGAGGTCGAGAAGAAGTTCGGGTCGCACTCCTTGCCGGCCACGTTCGAGGTGCCGGCATTGGCGCCGATCAGGAACTTGCCTGCATCGAGAATGGGCTTCTTCACAGCCAGCAGGGTGTTCGACCAGATGATGCCGGTGACGATGTCGACATCGTCCTGCGCCACCAGCTTGTCGGCCTTCTGCTTGCCGATGTCCGGCTTGAAGCCGTCATCCTCGGCGATGATTTCCACCGGCACGCCGGCCATCTTGCCGCCAAGGTTTTCCATGGCGAGGTTGATGCCGTTCATCTGCTCTTCGCCCAGCACGGCGGCCGGCGTGGTCAGCGTCGTGATGACGCCGATCTTGAGCTTGTCGGCGGCAATTGCCGCGGTGGCGGAAACGGAAAGGCCCAGCGCCAGTGCGCCAGCCAGGACTTTGCGGATCATCTACTTACTCCCTGAAATATCTTGATGAGTTGCCGTTGTGGTTCAGCCTCGCGCGGCATGTTTGCAAAGCCCGTTGAGCTTGGCAATGGCCGTTCCGCCCGGTGAATGAATGCAGCCTCAAGTGTCCATGCTCTTCTTCTGGCCGGCAAGCCAGTCACCGACGGCCGGGTCTTCGCTGAGGCCGATGGCCATGTCATAGGCCTCGCAGGCGTCCTGGATGCGGCCGGCGCGCCGCAGCAGGTCCGCCCGGGCTGCCCACCACGGCTGATAGTTTCTCATGTTGTCGCCATCGGCGGCATCGAGCAGCTCCAGGCCTGTGCCGGGGCCATGCAGGTCCGCGTGGGCAATGGCCCGCGAGACCAGCACGCCGGCCACCGGGGCCTGCCCTGCCAGCACGTCATAGAGCAGTGCAAGCATTTGCTTCTGGCTCTTGCCGGAAATGACGGCCTGGCAGTGAAGCGACTGTATGGCCGCTTCTGTCTGATAACGGCCCGGTGCAGATAGCCGGGCCGCTGTCGCCAGCGCGCGCTCGGCCTCGGCGATCATCTCGTGACGCCACATCCCCGTGTCCTGCGATGCAAGTGGAATGTAGCCACCCGCTTTGTCCCGCCGTGCAGGGTGCCGGGCTTCGCAGTACAGCATCAGGGCAAGCAGACCATGTGCTTCCGCCGCATCCGGCAGCAGCACACACAGCAGTCGGGCAAGATAAATTGCCTCCGCTGCCAGTTCCCTGCGCTCGGTGCCTGCGCCGTCGACTGAGCCCCAGCCATGTCCGTACGCCGCATAGACGGCGCTGAGCATGCAACCGAGCCGGGATGGCAGTTCGTCAAGTCCCGGTACCTCGAAGCGGATGCCCGCAGTCTTGATCTTTGCCTTGGCCCGCACCAGCCGCTGCGCCATGGCGCCGGGGGATGCAAGGAATGCAGGCGCAATCTCCGCGGCCTCCAGTCCAAGCAGCGTTTGCAGCATCAACGGCGCCCGGATGGCCTCGTCGATGGCCGGATGGGCACAGGCAAACATCAGCTTCAGCCGTTCATCCGGAAGCTGACCGGCCTGATCCACCATGTTGGGCGTTATCAGCTCCAGGGTCGCCTGCGACTTCATCTGTACCTGCCTGTGCCGGGAGGCATCGATCAGGTTCCGGCGCGCCGTTGCCAGTATCCACGCCTCGGGGCTTTGCGGAACGCCGCGGTCCGGCCAGGTTTCCAGCGCCTTCGCAAAGGCGAAAGACAGGGCATCCTCGGCAGCCGCGATGTCCCTGCTGTCCCGGCTCAGTAGGGCAAGCAGCTTGCCGTAGGACTCCCGCGCTGCCTGTCCGGCAGCGCGAAAGCCAGGTGAAGCCTCAGGCTCAGCCATTGGCCGGCGGTGGCATGACCGGCCGGACCTCTACGGTCCCGGCCGAGGCCGCGGGACTGCGGGCCGCCCATTCGAGCGCCACGTCGATATTGTCCGCCTCGATGATGAAATAGCCGCCGAGCATCTCCTTGGTGTCGGCAAACGGCCCGTCATGAACATCGCGCTTGCCGTTGCGCAACCTCACCAGGCTGGCCGTCTCCGGCGGTTCAAGCCCGTTGCCCGACACGATCAAACCGGAACTGCGCAGGGCGCCGATATAGGCCATCCAGCTGGCCCAGTAGCCTTCCGCCTGTCCGGGGTCGTTGCGCTTGTCGAATTCACTTTGCGGTTGAAAGAATGCAAGCATGTACTGCATCTGGCAGTCCTCACTGTTTCGCCATGATGGCGATTGCTGTGCGCCGGTATGGCCCGGCCGGGTGAGACGTCATTGTCGTCATCCAGTCTGTAGACGATCAGCGCCACGTCCAATCGACAGCCGGGTCTGAAAAATTGTCGGCTACAGCATTTGCCGCCCATGCTGGTCCACGCCCGAATAAAGCCAGCTCACGCCATTGTAGGCCTGCTCGGGCGTGCGGCCCGACAGCATCATCTGCCTGAGTTCCGCCACCGGCCCCGCCGCATGGTAGATGTCGCCGTAAAGACGCGCTGTCATCTGCACGCGTGCGGTGCGCAGGTAGCGGTCCCCTTGGTAGGCCATGAGCGCCGCCTCGACATCGCCGCCCGATGACAGGTGATGCGCCAGGCACACGGCGTCTTCGGTCGCCATGCAGGCGCCCTGCGCCAGGTACTGCAGCATCGGGTGCGCGGCATCGCCCAGCAGCGTCACGCGGCCCTTGGTCCACTGCTTTACCGGATCACGGT
>CAZYKZ010000283.1:1589-3129 GCA_964648175.1 uncultured Anderseniella sp. | reverse complement strand
GCCCGCGAGCCGGAGAACTACAACGCGCTGCTGGCGCTGGGCAACCTGTACCGCCTCAACGAGAAGTGGCTTGATGCAGCTGACGCCTACACCCAGGCGCTTGCCCGCATCGACGAGCCGGGCGAGGAGCAGTGGTCGGTGTACTATTTCCGTGGAATCGCGTGGGAACGGGCCGGAAAGTGGGCCAATGCCGAACCGGACTTCCGCAAGGCGCTGCGCTTCCAGCCCGAACAGGCTGCTGTCCTGAACTATCTCGGCTACTCGCTGATCGAGAAGCGCCTTAACCTCGATGAAGCATTCAAGATGGTCGAAAAGGCTGTCTCGCTGCGCCCCAATGACGGCTACATCGTCGACAGCCTTGGCTGGGCCCACTACCAGCTTGGCAACTACGACGAGGCGGTGGAACTGCTGGAGCGTGCCGCGGGTCTGCGTCCCGAGGACCCGGTGATCAACGATCACCTTGGCGATGCCCTGTGGCGCATCGGCAGGACGCTGGAGGCGAAGTTCCAGTGGCAGTACGCACTCGACTCCAATCCGACCGATGCCGACGCGGAGAAGATCCGCAAGAAGCTGAAGGATGGCCTGCCGCCGCTCGACCCGGCCCAGGAGCCGCCGACCGCTTCGGGCACCGAAAAGCCCAACCGGTCCTGATCACGGTCCGGTTGAGAGTTCCGGCCGATGTCCAGCTGGTTCGCCGCGGCGAAGATCAACCTTGCCCTGCACGTGACCGGCCGGCGCGCTGACGGCTATCACCTGCTCGACTCGGCCGTCATGTTTGCCGCCGATGCCGGCGACAGGCTCACGATTGAACCGGCTGCTGAAACCGCTCTCGCCATCGCTGGCCCGTTCGGCGAAGGACTTGAAACCGATAGTGGCAACCTCGTGCTCAGGGCCGTTGCGGCGCTGGCTGCCGAATGCCCGGGCAGGGTGAAGCCCTGCCGCCTGACGCTGGAAAAGAACCTGCCCGTCGCCTCAGGCATTGGCGGCGGTTCGGCTGATGCCGCTGCTGCCCTGAAGGCCGTCATCAATTTCAATGAGCTCGACATTGCTGAAGACAGGCTGGCGCAGATCGCCTTGTCACTCGGCGCAGATGTGCCGGTTTGCCTTGCATCCACCGCTTGCCGCATGCAGGGCATCGGCGAGGACATCGAGGCTTGGGCTGATGCGCCACCGCTTCATGCAGTTCTCGTCAACCCTGGCGTGGCTGTTTCGACCGCTGCCATCTTCAAGGCATTGGCGCTGACGCCGGGCCAGAGCGCGGGCGACGGCATGGGCGACATGCCGTCAGCCGGTGAATGCCTTGGCTGGCTTGCCCGGTGCCGCAACGACCTCGAACCCCCGGCGCGCGAACTCCAGCCGGTGATTGGCGACGTGCTGGATGCCATTGCCGCATCCGACGGCTGCCGGCTGGCGCGCATGAGCGGTTCAGGCGCCACTTGCTTCGGATTGTACGAAGATGCTGCGTCAGCGGCCGCCGCTGCCGTCTCGCTGAAAACCGCGAACGCCGGCTGGTGGGTAGCCCCGACAAGGCTGGTTTGAG
>CAZYKZ010000283.1:0-1489 GCA_964648175.1 uncultured Anderseniella sp. | reverse complement strand
GGCCTGCCTAGTGCGCCCGGGCCACTGAAAACCCGATGGCGTCCACCATCGCGGCCTTGTAGTCGCTGTCCGGGAAGATCTCCAGCGCATCACGCGCGATTGCGCCGTAATGGCGGGCCCGGTCGATGGTATCGTCGATGGCGCCGTGCTGGTTCATCAGATGGATGGCGTGATCCAGGTCGCCGTCGCGCTGGTCGCCTGCTTCCATCACCCGCTTCCAGAATTCGCGCTGCTTGTCGTCGCCGCGCCGGTAGGACAGCACGACCGGCAGGGTGATCTTGCCTTCCCGGAAATCGTCGCCCACGCTCTTGCCGAGCTGCGCCTGCTTGCCGGAATAGTCGAGCGCATCGTCGACCAGCTGGAAGGCGATGCCGAGATTGCGCCCGTAGGACTCGAGCGCTTCCCGCTCGGCCCGCGAGCGTCCCGCCACGATCGCGCCAACCTCTGCCGCAGCTGCGAACAGCGCTGCGGTCTTGGCGTTGATGACGCGCAGATAGGCATCTTCCGTGGTGGAGGTGTTGTGGGCGGCTGCGAGCTGCATAACCTCGCCCTCGGCAATGATGGCGGCGGCATCCGACAAGACGGCCAGCGCCTCGAGCGAGCCGGTCGACACCATGATGCGGAACGCCTGGCCCAGCAGGTAATCGCCCACCAGCACGCTTGCCTGGTTGCCCCAGATCAGCCGCGCCGTGCGCCGGCCCCGGCGCAGGTCGCTCTCGTCCACCACGTCATCGTGCAGCAGCGTGGCCGTGTGCATGAATTCCACCGCCGTGGCGAGGTCCACATGGTGGCTGCCCCGGCTATACCCGCACATCCGCGCAGCCGCGATGGTGAGCATCGGGCGAAGCCGCTTGCCCCCTGAATCGATCAGGTGCTGGGCAAGCTGCGGGATCAGGTCGACGTGCGAGTGCGCATGGCTCAGGATCTGAGCGTTAACCTTGTCCATGTCAGCCGAGACGAGCTTCAGCAGAGGCGTAAGACTTGCCTCCTTCGCTTCCGCTGCACTCAATGGAACGACTACACCCACGAATTCACTCCGCCGCCAGAAAACCCTTTATCATCCGGTCACAATATGCGGCATGGACCTAGGCGACAAGCGTTCTGTGGCCGCACGGGGCAGTTGCGGATAAACTGTTGTTGATTTGGGACGATCCGTCCCGGAAACCGGTAAAGTCGGCCAATGCGTGAACTATTACGCTCAAATGACATGGTGCTGGTGTCATACATTGTTGACCTGCTTCAGCAGGAAGGCTTGGCGGCAACCGTTTTCGATGTTCACATGAGCATACTGGAAGGCTCCGTCGGTGTTCTGCCGCGCCGCGTCATGGTGCTGTCGGAAGATGAGCACCGGGCCCGGCGCCTGCTGGCGGAGGCCGGACTGCGCGAACATCTGCGCCCTCCGGCGGACTGATCCGAACCAATGGCTTCTGGAGAATGGCCATGCTGGACGAATTCAACGAAACGGGCGAACCGCGCGAGGCCGGCGGCA
>CAZYKZ010000282.1:0-3140 GCA_964648175.1 uncultured Anderseniella sp. | reverse complement strand
ACCAGGTCATGCCATCTCCCTATTGCCGGGTGGCGCTGGCAGCCTTGCGGGCCTCTGCCCGTGCTTTGCGTTGCGCGGCATGATAGTCCTGCGCTTCCTGCAAAGTCACCCCGCCAGACTTGTCCGTATCAGCAGCAAGCACCAGGCCTGCTATGTAGTCGTGCAGTTCGGCGGTGCTGACCGCTGCGTCCCGGTTGGCGTCCATCCGCTCGAGCATGCGGTCGATACGCCGCGCCGCAAGCCGGTTGAGCCAGTCTTCAAGCTCGGCGCGGGTGACGCGGCCATCCTTGTCGGCATCCAGCCGCATGAACCGGCGCGCCGACTTTGCCTCGAGTTCGTCCGTGCCGAGTTGTCCGTTCTTGTCGGCATCGAGCCGCTCGAAGGTGCGCTCGGAGCGCGGCAGGCCCGGTTCACGGGCCACGGCAACGGTAGCAGTGGCAGTGGCGCCCGCAAGCACCGAAACGGCCAACACTCTCACGATCAGGTTCGAATTCATCGCTTCAATTCCCTCTGTTTCACCCTGCATTCCTGCATTTCAGGTGGTTCATCGTTCCGTGCCGTTGGCCAACGCACATGAACAAGACGGGAACAGGCGGGCGAACCCGTCGCTGCGCAGCGAAAAAATTTCACTCCTTGTCCGGAGCACCGATCAGGCGGTCGAAGATCTCCGCCACCTGGCCATTGGCGTCGCGCAGCATGGCCTCGAGGGTGACGACATCGGGCGCAGCGGCTGCGCGCAGCATGAGCGCCATGAAGCCGGGCGGCGCCTCGCTGGCAACGAACCTGCCGGTGGTGCACAGGCGCAGGATATGGGTGAGTGAGTGGTAGAGCGTAGCGGCAGCGGTGAGCCGTTCGTGGTCGCCCTGCTCCAACGCGCCTGCATCACGCAACCGGTCAAGCGCAGCGAAGGTGTTCTGCGCCAGCACTTGCGGACACTCATGGGCATGGATGAGCTGCAGGGCTTGCGCAATGAACTCGACCTCGACGAGACCGCCGCGCACCTGCTTGATCTCCCAGTGGTCGGCCTTGGGATGGGCCTCCAGCATGCGCCGGCGCATGTCGCGCACGTCGGCCAGCGTGTCAGCACGGTCGCGGGGGCTGCACAGCACATCGCGGATGATGGCCTCGATGCGGGTGCGCAACGCCTCGTCGCCGGCAATCACGCGGGCGCGGGTCAGCGCCATCTTCTCCCATGTCCAGGCCTGGGTATGCTGGTAGTCGTCGAAGCCGCCGACATTGGTTGCAACGGGGCCCTTGTTGCCGGACGGGCGCAGGCGCATGTCCACCTCATAGAGGTCGCCTTCGGCGGTTTGCGAGGTGAGCGCGGTAATCAGGCGCTGGGTGAGGCGCGAGAAATACTGCGAGGGGGCGAGCGGGCGATCCCCATCCGACATCTCGGCTTCGGCCGCAAAGTCGTACAGCATGATGAGGTCGAGGTCGGAGGCCGCCGTCATCTCGCGCCCGCCAAGCTTGCCCATGGCGATAACCGCCAGCCTGCCGCCATTCACCTTGCCATGGCGGGCGGCGATATCTGCCCACGTGCCATCGAGCAAACTGGCAATGACGGCGTCGGCCAGGTTGGAATAAGCAAGGCCTGCCTCTTGCACACTGACGGTCTCGGACAGGATGCGCATGCCGATGCGCAGGGTTTTCTCGCGCGCCTCGATGCGGGTGCGGTCGAGCAATTCCTCAAAGGAAGGCTGGCCCGCCTTCAGCGCCGAAAAGCCATCGGCGAGTTCCTCCGGCGTTGGCATTGGGCCGAAGAAGGCAGGATCCAGCACCGCTTCAAGCTGGCGCGGCCGCCGTGAAAGGCCTTGAGCCAGGCGCGGCGCGGATCCCAGCACGGTGGCCAAGAGCTCCAGCAGGAACGGGTTGGCCTTGAGCATGGAGAACAGCTGCACGCCCGCCGGCAGGCCGGCGATGAAACGGTCGAAAGCGAGGAAGGCCTGGTCCGGATGGCCGGTGCGCGACAGGGCGGTGAGCAGCGCCGGCATCAGCTCGGTGAGCCGTTCGCGCGCGGCAGCGGAGCGAGTGGCAGCGTAGCGGCCAAAATGCCAGCCACGGATGGTGGCGGAGACTTCGGCAGCCTGACGGAAGCCCATACCTGTGAGGGTTTCGAGCGTGTCGGGATCATCCTCGCCGCCGGTGAAGACCAGCGAGCCGGCATCGCTGCCGAGCTCGGGCGCGTCCTCGAACAGGGCGGCATAGTGCCCCTGCACCGTCTTGAGCGTGGCAACAAGCCGGTCTGCGAAGACCTGCGCACTCTCGAAGCCGCAAAACGCGGCGAAGCCGTCGAATGCTTCCTGCGTGGCCGGCAGCGTCTGGGTCTGCTCGTCTGCCACCATTTGCAGCCGGTGCTCGACGGTGCGCAGGAAAACGTAGGCCTCGCGCAGCTCGTCGCAGGTCTTCTGCTCGATCCAGCCTTCGTCGACCAGCACCTGCAGCATGTCCAGCGTGCGCGCACCGCGCAGCGCCGGGTTACGGCCACCGGCGATGAGCTGCTGGGTCTGGACGAAGAACTCGATCTCGCGGATGCCGCCACGGCCCACCTTGATGTTGTGGCCCAGAACGGCAATCGAGCCGTGGCCCTTGTGGGCGTGCATCTGGCGCTTCAGCGACTGGACGTCTGCGATGGCCGCGAAGTCGAGATACTTGCGGTAGACGAACGGCCTGAGCTGGCGCACGAACTCCTCGCCCAGCGCGATGTCGCCGGCCACGGCGCGAGCCTTTATCATCGCGGCGCGCTCCCAGTTCTGGCCCATCGACTCATAGTAGTTGCCGGCCGCCACGATGGAGATGGCGATCTGGGTGGCGCGCGGGTCGGGGCGCAGGCGCAGGTCGGTGCGGAAGACGTAGCCGTCGGCGGTGCGGTCCTGCATCAGCGACACGATCTGCCGGGTCAGGCGCACATAGACCTGGGCAGCGTCATCAGGGTCCTTCAGAGGCGCGCGCTCGGCGTCATAGAGCACGATGAGGTCGATATCGGATGAGTAGTTGAGTTCGCCCGCGCCATGCTTGCCCATGGCGAGGATTGTGAAACCGGTGGCCGGGTCAGCGCCTGCGGGCAGGTCGAACTTCGGGCCCTCGGCAGCTTCGGCAAAGACGTGCGCCGTAGCAGCCTGAAGGCTTGTGTCGGCGAA
>CAZYKZ010000281.1:0-3163 GCA_964648175.1 uncultured Anderseniella sp. | reverse complement strand
GGCGGGGCGGCGGGCGATGAGCCGGTGGCGATGACGAAGCGGCGGGCCGTGATGCGCTGGCCACCCGCCTCGACCGTGTCACGATCGATGAACCGGCCGGGCGCACGGATGACGGTGACGCCCAGGCCCTCGAAGCGCTCCTGGCTGTCGTGCGGGGCGATGGCAGCAATGACGGAGTGAACGTGACCGTTCACGGCGGCGAAGTCGACCTTGGGCTTTTGCGCAGCGATGCCGAACGGCTCGCCCGAAGTGAAGGCATGGGCGTGCTTTGCGGCAGCCAGCAGCGCCTTGGAGGGCACGCAGCCATAGTTCAGGCAGTCGCCGCCCATCTCTCCTTTCTCGATCAGCACCACGTTCTCGCCGAACTGGGCCGCCGCGGCAGCCACCGACAGCCCGCCCGAGCCAGCGCCAATGACACAGATATCGCAGGTGATGTTGCTCATGACCGGCCCTTCCACTTCTTGATGGCAACCGGAATGAGCGCGACCACGCCAAGGGCTGCAAAGGCCGCCAGAAGTTGCGGCGTCACCAGCGCGCCGGCATCGAGTGAAAAGCTGCAGGCGTCCGCACCCTTTTCGGCGACGCACCCAGCATAGGCCTGTTTCTGCGCCATGATGATGGAGTCGAGGCCTGACCCCAGGATGGCGAAGGCGAAGGTGCCCGGAATGATGCCGATCAGGGTGGTGAGTGCATAGGTGGACAAGGGCACTCCCGCCAGCGCCGGAGCGATGTTGACCAGCCAGAACGGAAACACCGGCACCAGCCGCAGGAACAGAAGATAGTGGAACGCGTCTTCGCGGAAGCCCTTGGACAACCTGTTCATCCATGGACCTGCGCGGCTGGCCAGCGCTTCGCCGAGAGAGGTGCGGGCCACCAGGAAAATCACGACGGCGCCTGCGGTTGCGGCAAGCACGGTCAGCGTGCCACCGGCAAGCCAGCCAAACAGGAAGCCGCCCAGGATGGTCAGCAGCGAGGCGCCGGGCAGCGACAGCGCCACCGTCATGACGTAGACCGCTGCATACAGCAACAGAGACAGCAGCAGGTTGTCTGCGACGAAGCCGACCAGCGCGTCACGGTTCTCGGCAATGGCGGTGAGGGACAGGTAATCCTGCAGGCCAGCGGCCCAGGCAGCCGCAATAGCGGCCAGCAGGATGGCAAGCGGCGCCCAGCGGCGCAACAACGGGGCAGGCGCGGACGTGGCGCGGTCAGCGGCTTCGTCCAGGGCGGCGGGATCAGACATTTCTTCTTGTTCTTTCTTCATCTGGTTCAGTAAGGCGCGGACATGAGCCTTCATGCAAGCACCGGCTGCGTTGCGGCCATGCACCGCATGACTTGAGGTTGAAGGTGAGCCAACAGGACAACGCTGGGAAGGGGGTGTCACCGGCTTGTGATAAGGTATGAGCGGCCGTGACGGGGCCGTTACCTGCGGCAAATGATGAGGCCAGTGATGAATTGACTTGTGCGGGTGCTGCCCGTATAAGCCCGCGCAGGATTTCTTCCGGCAGCATCTTTCGGGCTCGACTAGCGCAATCCGGCGCAGTATCGGCCTGCTTGCCGGACAATGCCGAGTTTGGAGATCAAGACGATGAAACGCACGTTTCAACCCAGCAAGCTGGTGCGCAAGCGCCGTCACGGCTTCCGCGCCCGCATGGCAACCGTTGGCGGCCGCAAGGTGATCGCACGCCGCCGCGCACGCGGCCGCGCCCGTCTGAGCGCCTGACGCCCAGGTGCGTCCGGGCCCTGCCAGGATCACATTCATTGGTGGAACATCTGAAGCGGCGGCAGGACTTTCTTGCCGCCGCGTCTGCGCTTGTGTGCGCGAAGCGGGGATGCGTGGTACAGGCGCGTGACCGGGGCGATGACAGAGAAGCGAGAATCGGCTTCACGGTCACGAAGAAGCTCGGCAACGCAGTCACGCGCAACCGTATCAAGCGGCGGCTGCGGGAGGCAGTGCGCACTGCATCAGGGCTGGACCTGAAGCGCGGGCACGACTATGTGTTCATCGGCCGCGCGGCTACCGCAACGCAGGATTTCGAGGCGCTGACCCGGGATCTGGTCAACGCGACGCAGCGGCTGAACGAAGGCAAATCCGATCCTCCCCGCGATCGCGGCGGATACAGGGCGGCGAAGTCCGGCAGGTCAGGTGCCGGGGGCAAAAAACGAGACGGCGGGACAAGGCAGAACCGGCAATGATGAAACCCCACGACGACAAGAAGAACTTCATCCTTGCGATGGTGCTGATGTTCGGCGTCATCCTGCTCTGGCAGATGTTCTGGGCAAAGCCTGCCCTTCAGGACGCTCAGCAGCAGGCCGAACAGCAGATGAGCCAGACGGCCGGTCAGCAGACCGCTGGATCGCAGCAGCAGACGGGCATTCCGCAAGCGCCCGCAGCCGGCGGCAGCAACGCCGTGCCGCAGGCGCAGACCACCACGCCCGCGGTTCCCGGTGCTGCGACCGCACTGCCGCGCGAGACCGCGCTGGAACAGTCGCCGCGCGTGCCCGTCGATACGCCGACGCTGTCGGGCAGCATCAACCTCAAGGGTGCGCGCCTCGACGACCTGAGGCTGAAGGAATACCACGAGACCGTCGACAAGACCTCGCCGACCATCGTCCTGCTGTCGCCGGCCAATGCGGCCGGCACCTACTTTGCCGAGCAGGGCTGGGTGCTGCCGCAAGGCGCCACCAACAAGATCCCCGGACCCGAAACGGTCTGGTCTGCACCGGCAAACGCCACCCTGACGCCCGCCACGCCGGTAACGCTCACCTGGGACAATGGCGAGGGCCTTACCTTCGCCAAGACGGTTTCGGTCGATAACGAATACATGATCAGCATCGAGCAGAAGGTGACCAACTCGACCGGTGCTGCAGTAAACCTGTTTCCTTACGCGCGGATCCAGCGCCAGGGCATGCCGAATGTCGCTGGAATCTATGTGCTTTTCGAGGGCCTGAACGCCGTTCTGGACGGCAATCTCGAGGAGATCACCTACAAGAACCTGGTGGGCGACTCGGGCGCCCCCTTCTCGCAGAAGAGCACCGGCGGCTGGCTCGGCGTGCAGGACAAGTACTGGGCAACCGCGCTGATCCCTGACCAGAAGCTGGAGTTCACCGGCACCCTTCGCCACCTCAAGCTGGGCGAGACTGACGCCTTCCAGGCAGACTATCT
>CAZYKZ010000280.1:0-3166 GCA_964648175.1 uncultured Anderseniella sp. | reverse complement strand
GGCGGCGACCGGCTGTTCGCCGACATGATCGCGCAGGCGAAGCTGGCCGACGATCTGGGCTATGCGTCGGTGTCGATACCCGAGCATCACCTGATCAACATCCTGCTGACGCCGGCGCCGCTGATGATGGCCGTGCGGCTGGCGAGCGAGACGAAGCACGTCAAGCTGATGACGTCGGTGGCCGTGCTGCCGCTACACGACATGCGCACCTATGCGGGCGAGGTGGTGATGGCCGACATCCTCACCAATGGGCGGCTTGTACTTGGCGTGGGGCGTGGGGCATTTGCGGTGGAGATGGCGCGGCTTGGCAGCCCGATCGAAACGAGCCGTGAGAAATTCGATGAATCTCTCGACGTCTTGCACAGACTGCTCACGGAAGAAGACGTGAGTTTCGCGGGAAAATATTACAATTTCGAGCCGCTCACCATCATGCCGCGGCCCGTGCGGCCGATCCAGATGATGATGGCGGTGATGGTGCCCGAGGGCATCCATGCCTGCACCAAACGCGGCTTCCACATCCAGACCACGCCGCTGTCGGGGTCGAAGGAGATGATGCTGGAACAGGTCAATGCGTTCCACCGGGCCAAGGCGGAAATGGGCGAGGCGGGCGCGCACCTGACGCTGTCTCTGTCACGGGTCACCTGGCTGGCGAAGGACGATGCCGAGAAGCGCCGGATCACGGAAGCCGCGCATGACTATTATTCGCGGTTCGACAATGTTTATACCGGGCCGGGGCTGGTGACGGGTGGAGCGATCCACCCGCTTCCCCGCAAGCAGACCATCGAGGAACTTGCAGACAACCTGATGATCTGCACGAAGCAGGAGCTTATAGACAAGCTCGCCGTCTATGACGAGGCGGGCGTCGACGAGATCATCCTCAGCCAGAACCTGGGTTCGCCCAACGAAGAGACGATGGACAACATGCGCGCCATCGCCGAAGAAATCATGCCGCTGTTCTCCGCCCGAAGGCGGCAGGTCATGGCGGCTGAATAACAAGCAGGGAAACAGAAGCGAAATGCCGATCATCAGGGTTGAAATGTTCAAGGGCCGGTCGCGCGAGCAGAAGCGCGAACTGGTCAAGGCGCTGACCGATGCCATGGTCAAGACCACCGGCGCCAAGCCGGAAGCGTGCTGGGTCGTGATCTCGGACGTCGAGAAGGAAGACTGGGGCTTCGGCGGCGAACTTGGCTGCGACAAGTATCCATGAGCTCCACAACCCCCATCGACTGCGAGATGACGGTGGAGGGCTCGGGGCCCCCGCTCGTGCTTGTCCACGGCATCGGTGCTGCGCGGGACGCATGGCGGTTCATGGCGCCGAAGCTCAAGGACCATTTCACCGTCATCAGCTATGACCTGCGCGGGCATGGCACCTCGCCCATGCCGGATGGCGAGTTCGGCATCGACGAACTTGTCGCCGACCTTGAACGGGTGCGCGAGCGCTCCGGCTTCAACAAGGTCAACGTGGCGGGTCATTCGCTGGGCGGGCAGATTGGTCCTGCCTATGCGCGCGCCCATCCTGACCGGGTGCTGAAGCTGGGCCTGCTTTCCACAGCCGCGTTTCGTACCGAGGACGATTCCGCCAAGGTCTGGGGCGTGGTCAGGGCGATGGAGGAAAAGGGCATTCCGCAGGTGCTGGAAACCCTCACCGCGCGCTGGTTCACCGACGAGTTCATCGCCGCCAACCCGGACCTCGTGCAGCGCCGGTTGAAGCAGGTGGTCGACACGAACCCGGACGTCTTCATGAACGTGTTCCGGATTTATGCCGGCGTCGAGATGGGACCCTGGCTGCACGAGGTTACGGCGCCGTCGCTGGTGCTGACCGGCGAGAATGACGGCGGCTGCAACCCGCGCCTCAACAAGCTGATCCACGAGGCGCTGCCCAATTCGGAACTCGTCATCCTGCCGCACGTCAAGCACTCGATCCTGGTGGAGGCGGCGGACGTGGTGTCGGATCACCTGATCCGGTTCATGAGCCGTTGAGGATGTAGCCCGACGCCTTCTCGGCGATCATCAGCGTGGCGGCGTTGGTGTTGGCCGACGGCATGGTCGGCATGATCGAGGCATCCACCACGCGCAAACCGTCGAGCCCATGCACCCGCAGCCGGTCGTCCACCACGGCCAGCCGGTCGGTTGCCGGGCTCATCCGGCAGGTCCCCATCATGTGGAACACTGTCGTGCCGCGGTCACGCGCGGTGCCGAGCAGTTCGTCGTCGGTGGTCACCTTCTCGCCCGGATAGACCTCGCCATCGAAATAGGGCCGCATGGGTTCGGTGCGCAGCAGGCGGCGGGCGAGCTTCAGCCCGGCAAGCAGGACCTGCCGGTCAATCTCTTCGCCGAGATAGTTCGCGTCGATGGCTGGCTTGTCGAACGGGTCGGCCGACTTGATCTTCACGCTGCCCTTGCTTTCCGGACGCTGCTGCCAGGCGGCTATGGTCATGCCGGGCCGGTCGTCCAGCACGCCCTGGTAGCCTTCCTTGTAGCTCGCCGGCATGAAGGTGATCTGCAGGTCGTTGGTGTCGAGCGCCGGGTCGGAGCGGGTGAACAGGTAGCAGACGGTGGACGGAATACCGAGCACCGAGGGCTGCTTGAGCGCCCACTTGATCGCCTCACCAAACAGCCTGATCCCCTGGACCTTCTCGTTGAAGGTGTCGGTGTTCTTCACCCATGCGGTGAAGCGCGGGGTGAAGTGATCGCGCAGGTTCTCGCCTACGCCGGGCAAGGCGTGATGCACCTCGATGCCGAGAGGTTTCAGGTAATCCGGGTTGCCGACGCCGGACAGTTGCAGAAGCTGAGGCGAGTTGATCACGCCTCCGGACAGGATGACCTCGCGGGCGGCGGTGAGCGTGACTTCCGGTCCGCCGCGCCCGCCCTTTGCATAGCGCACGCCCATGCAGCGCTTGCCGTCGAAGACAAGGCCAGTGGCGTGGGCGCTGGTGCGCACGTCGAGGTTGGGCCGTGACTTGATTGGCGTCAGGAAGGCCTTGGCAGCACTCTGGCGCCGCCCGTTGACGATGGTGCGCTGGGTATAGGACGAGCCTTCCTGGGTGGCGCCGTTATAGTCCGGGTTCTTCGGGATGCCGAGGGTCTCTGCGCCGTCCATGAATGCGTCGACCAGCGGATGGCGCCAGTCGGTCGGCGTCACCTTGAGCGGGCCGTCCTTGCCGCG
>CAZYKZ010000279.1:0-3190 GCA_964648175.1 uncultured Anderseniella sp. | reverse complement strand
GCGCACTGTGCGTCCGGATGTCGACCAGCGCAGAAGCGGTATACTCGACCGCATCAAAGCCCGCATCGAACGTGCGCGCGGCCAATACCTTGTCCAGAAGATCAGCAGGGATAGGCTCTCCTGTCTCGGCATGCCGGGCATGCTTGCGAAGCACCTCCGGCACCGTCAACCAGTGCTCGTACAGCTGCGAGGGCAGTTCGACAAAATCGCGCGAGACCGAAGTGCCTGACACCGATGGATAAGTAACATCCGCCAGCAAGCCATGCAGCGCGTGACCAAACTCGTGGAACAGGGTGCGCGCATCATCAAGCGACAGAAGCGCCGGCCTTCCCGCCGACGGCTTGGCGAAGTTCATCACGTTGAAGACTACCGGCACCTCGCCGCCCGCGAGCTTGTGCTGCTTGCGGAACAGGTTCATCCACGCGCCAGAGCGCTTGGTCGAACGGGCGAAATAGTCACCGATGAAGATGCCCTTCAGCGATCCGTCGGCCTCCAGCACCTCGAACACACGTGCTTCCGGATGCGGTCCGGCCACGTCCTTGCGTTCCCGGAAACTTGTGCCGAACAGGCGGTTGGCCACGTCGAACGCCGCCTCGATCATCCGGTCGAGCTGGAAGTACGGCTTCAGCGCAGCCTCGTCGAGGTCATACATCTTCTGCCGCAACTTCTCGGAGTAGTAGCGCCAGTCCCAAGGCTTCAGGCCATCATTGATGCCATCCTCGGCCGCCAGCGCTTCGAGTTGTGCCTGATGCTCTGCCGCGCTTTTCAGCGCTGCCGGCCACACCGTCCCGAGCAGCTCCTCGACCGCACCGGGCGTTCCAGCCATGGTGCCGTCAAGCCGCAGATCGGCGAAACTGCCATAGCCCAGGAGTCCAGCCTTTTCCTGCCGCAACTTCAGCGTCTCTGTCACGACCGGCGCATTCATCTTGCCGTCGGTCATGTCGCCGCGGGCTGTCCAGGCCTTGAAAACCTTCTCCCGCAGGTCGCGCCGGTCCGATGTCTCGAGGAACGGAACCGCAATCGACCGCCCAAGCGTCACCGCGTAGGGCGCATCGGCCTTGCGCTCCCGGGCGGCCTCCTCCATGGCTCCGGTCAGGCTGTCCGGCAGGCCCTCGACATCGCCTTCGGCCAACGGCAACGACCAGCCCGCTTCATCAGCAAGCACGTTCTGGCCAAACTCCGCTGCCAGTGCGGCCAGCCGCTGGTTGACGTCAGCAAGCCGCCGCTTGCCCGCCTCGTCCAGCTTCGCGCCTTCCTTCACGAAGTTCTTGTAATGCAGTTCCAGCACCCTGACCTGTTCGGGGCTCAGGCTCAGCGACGTGCGCTTATCATGCAGTTCGTCAATGCGGGCAAACAGCTTGCCGTTCATGTAGACCTTGGCCGAGTGCCGGGCCAGCTTAGGCCCGATCTCCCGTTCAAGTTTCTGGATGGCCGGCGTGCTGTCGGTTCCGGCGCGATGCCAGAACAGGGCCGACACCCGCCGCAAGTCCCTGCCCGCCAGCTCGAGCGCGTCGATGGTATTGGCGAAGGTCGGTGCGTCGGCGTTGCCGGCAATCGCCTCGATCTCGGCAATGTGCGCCTCCATCGCCGCATCGAATGCATCCGCGAAATCTTCGTCCGAAATTCTACCAAATTCCGGCAATCCGAACTCGCTGTTCCACTCGGTAAGAGCTGGATTCACACTCGATTCCACGGCCATATGACACTCTCTCTGCTGATCAGGCGCTCAGCGCCTCTTCATTGCGGCGGCGTTCGTCGCGCTTGCGCTCATGCGGATCGAGGATTGCCTTGCGCAGCCGGATCGACTGCGGCGTCACCTCGACAAGCTCGTCATCGGAAATGTAGGCAAGCGCACGTTCCAGCGTCAGCCGGATCGGGGGCGTGAGCAGGATGGAATCATCCTTGCCGGCGGCGCGGATGTTGGTCAGCTGCTTCGCCTTCAAGACGTTGATTTCAAGGTCGTTTCCGCGCGTGTGCTCGCCCACGATCATGCCTGCGTATACCTTCGTGCCCGGCTCGATGAACATCGGTCCGCGATCCTCAAGCTTCCACAGTGCATACGCGACCGCCTCGCCCTCGCCGTTCGACAGCAGCACGCCGGTATGCCGCGACGGAATCGAGCCCATATGGGGCGCGTAGGCGTGGAACAGCCGGTTCATGATGGCGGTGCCGCGCGTGTCGGTCAGCAGTTCGCCCTGGTAACCGATCAGTCCGCGCGTCGGCGCATGGAACACCAGCCGCTGCCGGCCGGCGCCGGAAGGCCGCATGTCCTTCAGTTCCGCCCGGCGTTCCGAGAGCTTCTGCACCACGGCGCCTGAAAACTCCTCGTCCACGTCGATGATGACTTCCTCAACCGGTTCAAGACGTTGCCCGGTGGTCTCGTCGGTGCGCATCACCACGCGCGGACGGCCGACGGTCAGCTCGAAGCCTTCACGGCGCATCGTCTCGATCAGGATGGCAAGCTGGAGTTCACCACGGCCAGCCACTTCGAAGGCTTCACCTTCAAGGTCACGGACCTTCAGCGCAACGTTGCCCTCGGCTTCCTTCATCAGCCGGTCGCGGATCACGCGGCTCTGCACCTTGTCGCCTTCCTTGCCGGCCAGCGGGCCGTCATTGATGCGGAACGTCATCGACAGCGTCGGTGGGTCGATCGGCTGCGCCTCGATGGCCTCGTTCACCTCAACCGCGCACAGCGTGTCCGCCACCGTGGCCTTGGTCAGTCCGGCAATGGCCACGATGTCCCCGGCCAACACCTCGTCCACTGGCTGCCGCTCAAGACCGCGAAACGCCAGCACCTTTGAAACACGTCCCTGCTCAATGACCTTGCCAGACCGGTCCATCGCCTTGATCGGCTGGTTCGGTTTTACCGAACCCGAGCGCACCCGGCCCGTCAGGATGCGGCCGAGATACGGGTTGGCTTCGATCGTGGTCGCCAGCATCCGGAACGGACCCTCTTCCACCTTCGGCGCCGGCACATGCTTGACCACCAGGTCGAACAGTGCAGACATGTCGTCCTGCGGGCCTGCCGGATCCAGCGCCATCCAGCCTTGCTTGGCAGAACCATAGAGGATCGGGAAATCGAGCTGATCGTTGTCCGCATCAAGCGCGGCGAACAGGTCGAATACCTCGTTGATCACTTCCTCGTGCCGCTCTTCGGGCTTGTCGATCTTGTTGATCGCCACAATTGGGC
>CAZYKZ010000278.1:0-3216 GCA_964648175.1 uncultured Anderseniella sp. | reverse complement strand
TTCTTGCCGGAAACGTGCTTGAGCGGCGCATAGCGCTTCTCGGTTTCCTGGTCGACCCACACGGCGTGACGCTGCGAGAACGTACCGCGTTCCACGTCCTGGCCCGACAGGCGAACCTTCGAACCCTCGTCCACCAGCGTGGCGAAGGCCAGCGATTCTGCCGTGGCCCAGTCGATGTTGCGGCCTTCCTCGATGGCCTTGGCACGGCCCTCGATCACCCGCTTGAGGGTGCGGTGAATGTTGAATCCGTCCGGTACACGGGTGATCTGTTCGCCCAACCGCTTGAGGCGGCTGATGTCAACGCCGGTCTTGCCGCGGCGTGGATCATCGTCGTGCTTGGTGGCCTTGAGCCCCGACCAGCGCCCGTCCAGCCAGTCCGCCTTGTTCGGCTTGTAGCTGTCCGAAGCATCGAAATCGTCTTCCAGCCGCTTGCGGAAGGCTGCCTTCATCGCCTCATAGTCGGCATCGGAGATTGTGCCTTCTTCGATCAGCCGGTTGGCGTAAATCTGCGCAACCGCCGTGTGCTTGCCGATGCGGCGGTACATGATCGGCTGCGTGAATGCCGGCTCGTCAGCCTCGTTATGGCCGAAGCGGCGATAGCAGAACATGTCGATCACCACCGGGTGACCGAAGGTCTGGCGGAACTCGGTCGCGACCTTGGCGGCATACACCACCGCTTCCGGATCATCGCCGTTCACGTGGAAGATCGGCGCCTCGATCATCTTGGCGACGTCCGATGGATACGGGCTCGAGCGCGACCATATCGGCGATGTGGTGAAGCCGATCTGGTTGTTGATGATGAAGTGCAGCGAGCCGCCCGTGCGGTGACCCTTGAGGCCCGACAGACCGAAGCATTCTGCCACCACGCCCTGTCCGGCGAAGGCTGCATCGCCGTGGATCAGCAGCGGCAGAACCTTGGACCGGTCACGGCCCATCTGGTCCTGCTTGGCCCGCGCCTTGCCCAGCACGACGGGGTCAACGATTTCCAGGTGTGACGGGTTGGCGGTCAGCGACAGGTGCACCCGGTTGTTGTCGAATTCGCGGTCCGACGACGAGCCCAGGTGATACTTCACGTCGCCCGAGCCTTCGACCTCTTCCGGCGTGGATGAGCCGCCCTTGAACTCGTGGAAGATTGCCTGGTAGGGCTTGCCCATCACGTTCGCCAGCACGTTCAGGCGGCCGCGGTGAGCCATGCCCAGCACGATGTCGCTCAAGCCCATGTTGCCGCCGCGCTTGATGATCTGCTCCAGTGCGGGGACGATCGATTCACCGCCATCAAGGCCGAAGCGCTTGGTGCCGGTGTACTTCACGTTGAGATAGGCCTCGAAGCCTTCCGCCTCGATCAGCTTGTTGAGGATCGCCTTCTTGCCTTCCGGCGTGAACTCGATCGACTTGTCCGGCCCCTCGATGCGCTCCTGGATCCATGCCTTGTGGCGCGGATCGGACATGTGCATGAACTCCACCGCCATGGTCGAGCAATAGGTGGCCTTGAGGATGTCGACGATCTGCCGGATGGTGGCGCGCTCGAGCCCCAGCACGTTGTCGATGAAGATCTCCCGGTCCATGTCCTCCGGACCAAAGCCATACGAAGCCGGGTCCAGTTCCGGGTGCTGTTCCTTCTCGCGCAGGTTCAGCGGGTCGAGGTCGGCGATAAGGTGGCCGCGCATGCGGTAGGCGCGGATCATCATCAGCGCGCGCACCGAATCGAGCGTCGCCTTGCGCAGGCTGTCGGTATCGACCTTCTCGCCCTTTGCAACAGATTTGGCGGCAATCTTGCCGCCCATGACCTTCTCCAGCGCCGGCCAGTTGCCGTCCAGCGCTGAGACCAGCTCGCCATTGAGCGGCTGCGGCCAGTCCTTGCGGGCCCAGCTTGGACCCTCCGCGGTCTTTTCAACCGTTGCGGGCTCATCGCCGAGCTGGTCGAAGAAGGCCCGCCATTCGGGCGCTACCGACCCGGGGTCCTTCTCGTAAGCTGCTTGAAGTTGTTCGATAAACTGGGCGTTGCCGCCATAAAGGAATGACGTTTGCTCGAAAACGTCGTTGGCGTCTGTCTTGGCCATGTCACCTTCGCGTCAGGGCGCTGTCCCGCCGCGATCCTTGAGTGGAAACGGATGTGCACGCCTTAGAGAAAAACGTGCTGCAAAGCAACATAGACCTATTTCGCATGCTTTCAACCAGAAGCAGGCAAACTTGACGCGAACGTAAATCAAAATTGCGCGGACCGGATCGGCAATCCGGATGCCGGTAGCAACCGCACAATGTCAAAAGGCCTGCCCACGCATCGCTGCACGGACAGGCCAGTTTGCTCCAGGGAGGAAAATTTCGTCAGCCGTTGATGGCCTTCAGCACCGCCTGGCCAAGACCTGCGGGTGAATCTGCCACCACGATGCCGGCAGACTTCATCGCCTCGATCTTGTCCTCAGCGCCACCCTTGCCGCCGGAGATCACTGCACCAGCATGGCCCATGGTGCGGCCGGGAGGGGCGGTACGGCCCGCGATGAAGCCGGCCATCGGCTTCTTGCGGCCCTTCTTCGCCTCGTCGGCGATGAACTGTGCGGCGTCTTCTTCCGCCGAGCCACCAATCTCCCCGATCATGATGATCGACTTGGTCTCGTCATCCGCCAGGAACATCTCCAGCACGTCGATGAATTCCGTGCCCTTGACCGGATCGCCGCCGATGCCGACAGCCGTGGTCTGGCCAAGGCCGGCATTGGTGGTCTGGAACACCGCTTCATAGGTCAGCGTGCCCGAGCGCGACACCACGCCGACGGAACCCTTGGAGAAGATGTTGCCCGGCATGATGCCGATCTTGCATTCGTTGGGCGTCAGCAGGCCGGGGCAGTTCGGGCCGATCAGCCGCGACTTCGACTTGTCGAGCTTGGCCTTTACCTTGACCATGTCCATCACGGGCACGCCCTCGGTGATGCAAACGATGAGCGGAATCTCCGCCTCGATGGCCTCGATGATCGCCGCACCCGCGCCTGCCGGCGGCACGTAGATCACCGATGCGTCTGCACCGGTTGCTTCCTTTGCCTCGCCAACGGTGGCGTAGATCGGCAGCTTGTGGCCGCCCTTGCCTTCCCAGGTCTCGCCGCCCTTCTTCGGGTGGATGCCCGCAACCATCTGGGTGCCGTGATAGGCCAGCGCCTGTTCGGTATGGAAGGTACCGGTCTTGCCGGTGAGGCCCTGCACCAGAACCTTGGTGTTCTTGTCGAT
>CAZYKZ010000277.1:0-3221 GCA_964648175.1 uncultured Anderseniella sp. | reverse complement strand
CTGCTGATGGGCCGGCGCAACCAGCTGGCGGAGCGATTGCGGCTGCAACAGATGGCCCGCGACCAGCTTGAGCAGCGGGTGGCCGAGCGCACGGCCGATCTCAACTCGGCCAACGCCAAGCTGAAGCTCGAGGTGCGCGAGCGCAAGACGGCGGAAGAAGAACTCAAACGCACGCAGGAGGATCTGGTGCAGGCCGGCAAGCTTGCCGCGCTCGGGCAGATGTCTGCCGCGCTCAGCCATGAGTTCAATCAGCCGCTTGCCGCGCTCAAGACCTATGCGGAAAACGCCGGTGCATTCCTCGATCGCGGGCAGGCCGACACGGCGCGCAACAATCTCGACCAGGTGGTGAAGCTTGCCGACCGGCTGGCCTCCATCAGCCGGCGGCTGCGCAACTTCGCGCGCAAGCCAGAGGAACAGCCTCGGCCGGTGCAGGTTCGCGCCGTTATCGAGGAAACGCTGGAACTGCTTGGCGCGCGGCTGCGCCAGTCGGGTGTCCCGGTCAGGGCCGACTTGCCGGATGAGAGCATGCACGTGCTTGGCGGCACCGTGCGCCTGCAGCAGGTGCTGATGAACGTCATTTCCAACGCCATTGATGCAAGCGAGGCCAACCCGGAGCGCGGCATCGAGGTGTATACGGAGACGGTGAACGGCGAGACATCCATCCTGGTGCGTGACCACGGCGCCGGCGTGGACGCCAACGTGGCAGCCCGCATCTTCGACCCGTTCTTCACCACCAAGGGCGTCGGCAAGGGACTGGGGCTTGGCCTGTCGATCTCCTACAACATCGTCAAGGACTTCGGCGGCAACCTCTCCGTCAGCAATCATCCCGATGGCGGTGCGCTGTTCCGCATAGTCTTGAAGCCCGCCACTGCCTCGCTGCCGGAGGCGGCCGAATGAGCCAGCCCCAGGTGCTGTTCGTCGATGATGACGACGATATTCGCGCATCGGCCACGCAGGCGCTGGAGCTTGCGGGCTTTCACGTTCGCGGATTTGCAGCTGCGGACCGGATGCTGGGCGAGGTCAATCCGGGGCTCACCGGCGCCATTGTTACCGACATCCGCATGCCCGGCCTTGACGGCATGTCGTTCATGCAGCGGGTGCACGACATAGACCCTGAAATTCCGGTGATCCTGATTACCGGTCATGGCGACGTGCAACTGGCGGTGCGGGCGATGCGCGAGGGCGCCTACGACTTCATCGAGAAGCCGTTTGCAACCGCCCACCTTGCAGAGGTGGTGCGCCGTGCCCTGGACCGGCGCAGGCTGGTGATGGAGAACCGCGAACTGCGCCAGGTGATGGAGCAGGGCGACATGCTCGACCAGCGGCTGGCCGGGCGCACGGGCGTGATGGTGGCGCTGCGCGAACGGCTGCGCGTGATCGCGGCAACCGGAGCAGATGTGTTGCTATTGGGGCCTGAAGGCAGCGGCAAGAAGGTTGCCGCGCGTGCCCTGCATGATGCGTCGGCGCGCCGGGACAAGCCGTTCGTGGCGATAAACTGTGCCGCACTGCCGGAGGACACAGCGGGCTCGGAGCTGTTCGGCCACGAAGTCGGTGCGTTTCCGGGCGCCATGCGCGCGCGCGTCGGAAGGCTCGAGCATGGGCGCGGCGGCACAATCTACCTCGAGGACGTGACCGCGCTGAACCATGAACTCCAGGCGCAATTGCTGCAGGTGCTGGACGAGCGCGCCATCCGGCGGGCGGGTTCCAGCGAGCCGATTTCACTGGATGCGCGGTTTCTGTTCGGCACGGACCGGAAGCTCGAAGACGAGGCGGCCCTGGGCCGCCTGCGCCAGGATCTGATGTTCCGCATGAATGCGGTCAGCATCACCCTGCCGGGGCTGGCGCAACGGCGGGACGACATTCCCCGGTTGTTCCTGCAGTTGCTGCACGAGGCGGCAAGCCGGTTCCGCAAGACCGCGCCTGACGTGCCCGGCGAACTGCTGGCCATGCTGTCCCAGCGGGACTGGCCGGGCAACGTTCGTGAGTTGCGCAACTGGGCGGAGCGGATGGTGCTGGGCCTCGAAGCTGACGCGGCCGAGCCTTCGACCGGTCTCTCGGGCAAGCTGGCGGACAGGGTGGCGGCGTTTGAAAAGACGGTGCTGATGGCCGAGCTTCAGGCCAGCGGCGGCAGTCTGCGCACGGTCTACGAGCGGCTTGGGCTGTCGCGCAAGACGCTTTACGAGAAGATGCAGAAGCATGGCCTCAAGCGCGAGGACTTCACCGCGGACTGAGGCCGGCGTGGGTTGAATCCGTAACAGTTTCTCCTCCGGATGTTACGGATTCCACCCAATTTCGCGCCGCAATGTGCTTTTTGCAGCGCAACAATGCATGTTTGACGTTGTTTTGCCCGGTTTGCAGGCATTCAACATCGCTCAAGCCACGGCGCCTGGGTGGTTCTTGCCTGCGTTCCGTCGCGTGAATTGACTAAACATGGAGGAAATCCCGATGAAGTTTCTCAAAGCTGCTGCTGCTGCCGTCAGCCTTCTCGCCGTATCGGCAACCGGCGCCTTCGCCCAGTGCGACGATGGCGAAATGGTCATCAAGTTCAGCCACGTGGTTGCCGCGACCGGCCACCCGAAGGGCGATGCCGCCACGCTGCTTGCCGAGCGCGTCAACAGCGAGATGAACGGCAAGGCGTGCATGGAAGTGTTTCCCAACTCCACGCTTTATGACGACGACAAGGTGATGGAAGCGCTGCTGCTGGGCGACGTTCAGCTTGCCGCGCCGTCGCTGTCGAAGTTCGAGGCCTACACGCTGAAGTACCGCGTGTTCGACCTGCCGTTCCTGTGGAAGGACCTGACGGCGTTCGACAAGTTCCTCGAGTCGGAAGCTGCGGCCAACCTGCTCAAGGCTGTCAACGACAAGGGCTTCGAAGGCCTCGCCATCTGGTCGTCGGGCATGAAGCAGTTCTCGGCCAAGAAGCCGCTGCTGGTGCCGTCTGACGCCAATGGCCTCAAGTTCCGCGTGCAGACCTCGGACGTGGCCGTGGCGATGATCGAAGCCATGGGCGCCTCGGCCCAGAAGCTGGCGTTCAAGGAAGTCTATGGCGCACTGCAAACCGGCGTCGTGGACGGCCAGGAAAACACCTGGTCGAACATCTACACCCAGAAGTTCTTCGAGGTGCAGGACGGCATCACCGAAACCAACCACCAGGTTCTGGCCTATGGCGTGGTGACGTCGAAGGAGTGGCTGGACGGCCTGCCGGAAGACGTGCGCACGCA
>CAZYKZ010000276.1:0-3248 GCA_964648175.1 uncultured Anderseniella sp. | reverse complement strand
AGCGAGATCGCCTTGCCGAACACCTTGGCGCCGGCGACGATGAGCAGGATGGTCACCGTCGTCACCATCGACTGCACCACCGCGTCCTTGAAGTCGGCCCACGTCAGCGTGCGCAGCACGAACACGGTAATGACCAGTGAGGCGGCAAAGCCGATGGCCGCAGCCTCGGTCGGCGTGAACGCGCCCCAGTAGATGCCCCAGATGATCAGTCCGGCCAGCGCCAGCGCAGGCAGCGCGCGAAGACCGGTGCGCCAGCGCTCCTCCCAGCCGGCTGCAGGCGATGGCTTGTAGGTGGGCGAGACCCAGGCATAGATCATGGAAAACGCGATGAACAAGGCCATCAGCATCAGGCCAGGCCCGATGCCCGCCTTGAACAGCGCAATGACCGATTCCTCGGTGATGAAGCCGTAGACGATCATCGGGATCGATGGCGGAATGAGAATGCCCAGCGTGCCGCCCGCCGCCAGCAGCCCCAGCACGAAGGGGCGCGGATAGCCGCGCTTGCTCATTTCAGGAATGGCGACCGTCCCGATCGTCGCGGCGGTGGCGACCGACGATCCGGAAATGGCGGCGAAGATCCCGCACGAGATAACTGTCGCAATGGCCAGCCCGCCCGGCAGGTGCCCCACCCAGGCCTGCACGGCGGCGAACAGGTCGCGCCCTACCCCGCCCTTCAGCAGCACGTTTGACATCAGCAGGAAAAGCGGCACCGCCAGCAGCACAAAATTGTCGATGGTGCCGAGCAATCCTTGCGGCGCCATCAGCGGCGAGAACCCGCCGATAATCAAGAGCAGCAGGCCAAGCCCGCCCAGCGCGAACGCCACCGGCACCCGCATCAGCAGCAGCGTGAACAAACTGGCGAGGATCAGCACCGTTGTCATGTCAGTGCCCCTCGTTGCCGCTTGCGGCAGACCAGCCCTGCCCGGTCAACGCCTTGAGTGCTTCCAGCGTGCATTGCAGCCCCGCCAGGGCAAAGCCGAACGGCACCGAGGACTCCGCCCACCAGTTGGGGAAATCCATGATGGTCGCGGTGGTGCGGCCCACCTCGAAACTGTCCCAGGCAATCTGGAAGCCGTACCACATCACCACAAGTGAGAAGGCCAGGAGGAAGAGGTTCGCGAAAGCGTCGAGGGCGCGCTGCCAGCCAGCCGGCAGTTTCACGTAGACCAGATCGATGACGATGTTGCGGTTGTGCCGGATGGTATAACCGAGCCCCAGGAACACCGCCCAGATGAGCATCAGTTCCGATGTCTCGCTGGCCCATTTCGTCGGCGCGGAGAAAACATAGCGCGCCACCACTTCCCAGGTCAGCGCCACGCCGGTCATCACCAGCAGCCACGCCGAGACGTGCCCGCACAGTTCCGATGCCTTGTTGATCAGCCGCGTCATCGCCGCGCGAACTCCGGATGGGTTGCTTCGGGTAGGAAAGCGCACCCGCCCCGGCATCCGGCCGGGACGGGCGCAGTCGATGGTCAGTCAGGCGTCAGGGTCAGTTGGACGTCTGCAGCGCGCGGGCTGCTTCAAGCACCTGCTTGCCGAGTTCACCGGCCTCTGCCTCGAACTGGGTCAGCACCGGTTCGGAGGCTTCCTTCCACTTGGCGATCTCTTCCGGCGTCGGATAGTAGATCGTCATGCCGTTCTTGGCGGCTTCCTCGAACGAGGCCTTCTCGATGTTGGCCATCTCGTCACGCACCGCCATGTCGGCCTTCAGCGCCGCTTCGGAGACGATCTTCTGGGTCTCTGCGTCGAGGCCTTGCCAGAACTTCTCGTTGATCAGCACGATGAACTCGATGTCGGCATTGTTGGTGACGGTGATGTGGTCCATCACTTCCCAAAGCTTGCGCGACTTGACGCCCGACGCACCGGTCATGCCGATGTCCACGGTACCGCGCTGGTAGGCCAGGTACTGCTCCGAACCGGCCGTGTTGGTCGGCGAACCGCCCAGCACCTCGACCCAGGTGCCCAGCGTCTTGCCGAACACGCGCACTTTCTTGCCCTTGAGGTCGTCCGGGCTCTTCAGCGGCGCACCCTTGGACAGCATGATGTTGCCCCCATAGGCCTGCCACCACAGAACCCGCGATCCGGTCTTCAGGATGGCTTCGTCCAGCGGACCGCGAACGGTCGAGCCAGGTGCGGTGGCCTTGCGCACCAGGTCTTCGGTGTTGAACACGAACGGCAGGTAGAAGACATCAACGGCCGGGATTTCGCCGGCAAAGCGGGTCAGCGAGGCCACGCCCATCTCGATGGCGCCGGAGCCCACAGCCTGCGGCACTTCCTTGTCCTTGTAGAGCTGGGCCGAGTCGTAAATCTGCACCTCTACCTTGCCATTGGAGTTCTTCTCGACCTCTTCCTTGAACAGAAGCAGGTTCTGGCCCAGGTGGCTCTTCAGCGGCAGTTGCAGCGAAATCCTGAGCGTGGTGTCGGCAGCCCATGACACGGCGCTCGCCGTGACCATGAACGCGGTTGCCATGGCGATACCCAGAAGGCGTTTCATGCCCGTTTTCTCCCTGTTGTTGATCTGTTGGCCATGCAGGCTGAACCGCATGGCAGGGGCCGGGATTATGACTCGCAATGCGTCTCGTGCAACCCGGCATGCGGAATAGTGGCAGGCCTTGCGCACCACCCGCAAAACCGCCACTGTGCCGCACAGAAAACCCCTTCCCGGATACCACTCCATCATGCCGAAGCCTGCCAGCGACGCCATTTCCCTGTGGGATATCTCCGCCCCGGAGACTGCCAGCTACAAGCCGCTTGACGGCGACGCCACAACCGAGGTGGCCATCGTCGGTGGCGGCTATACCGGCTGTTCCACCGCGCTGCATCTCGCAGGTCACGGCATATCCAGCATCATTCTCGAGGCCGAGGACGTAGGCTTCGGAGGCTCGGGCCGCAATGCAGGCCTTCTCAATGCAGGCCTCTGGCTACCGCCGGAGCAGGTGCTGGACGTGGTCGGCCACGAGGCAGGCCAGCGGCTCGTCGAGCTGCTCGGCGCAGGGCCGCAATATGTCTTCTCGCTCATCGAGAAATACCAGATCCGCTGCGAAGCGACCCGCAACGGCACCATCCACGCCGCCCACGCGCCCTCCGGTTTTGCGGACCTCACCAACCGCTACAACCAGTGGAAGAAGCTGGGCGCACCCGTCGAACTGCTGGACCGCAAGCAGGCGGAGGACAAGATCGGCTCGTCCGCCTTCCACGGCGGCCTGCTCGACCGCCGCGCCGGCACCATCAACCCGATGGGATATGCC
>CAZYKZ010000275.1:0-3250 GCA_964648175.1 uncultured Anderseniella sp. | reverse complement strand
GAATCGAGCATCTTTATCCGATCAGAAGATTCAATCTGATCGGATGATGCTCTAGGTCCCACCACCTCCGCCCTCCACTGCCTTGCCGAACACGGCTGCAGCGGCAGCGCCGGCAAACAGCAGCGCAAAGAAGACGGCGCGCCACCGGTGCTGCCTGTTCCACGCCATCACCGCGGCAATGGCCGCCTGCATGGCATAGTAGGCGGCAAAGGCCTTCGAGGCATAGGCGATGATCTGGAATACGTCCGCCGTCCAGGTGATCGCCAGACCGACGCTGCACAGCCCGGCATAGGCCAGCCGCTGACTGATGCGCCCGCCGCTCAATTCGTGGAACAACCCGCCGGAACCGCTGGTGTCGGCCACCGCGGCAGAGAACTGCGCAGCGAGGGCGGCGCCGACAAGCAGCACCGGCAGGATGGGCGCCACCACCTTCATCATGTCGACGATGGCGGTTTCGGTAAGCTCCAGCTGGCCGCGCTCGAACACGTAGGCCATCAGCAGGATGTAGGCCATGTAGATGGCGCTCGACAGCCACTGCGCCCATTTCATCGAGGTGATGCGCGTCTCGACGTCATAGGTGCCGCCCAGGTAGCGCGACGTCTCGAAGCCCTGCACCGTGACGATCAGGCCGAGCGCCAGCATCACTCCCTGCCAGCCTGTCTGCGTGGCGGCATTGAATATCAACCCGCCTGACTGCCACTTGTCCGTGAAGAACCCGGCCATGCCGACCAGCAGGCCGGCGATGATCGCCAGCTTCACCGACACCGACAGGTACTCCATCAGCTCGAGCGACGTGAAGCCCCGCGTCCATCCCACGTACAGGATGAGCACGAATACCGCGCTGGTCAGCAGTTGCGCATCGAAATGGTTGTCGAGGCTGGTGAGGCTCAGCCCGAATGCGCCGAACAGGTTGAGGTAGTAGGCCACCGAAATGATGTAGGCGAAGCCAAGCATCCAGGACGCGGCCGTTTCCATCGTGTCCGCCACCTTGCCCAGCCGGCCCTTGCGGTGATGGAGCGTCGAGATGTTGTAGCGAACGGCGCTGCCCAGTGCATAGGCGCCGGCGCACAGGCCTGCCATCACCACGGGGGCATACTTGCCGTAGGATGCATCGAGCAGCGGCCCGAGCACCAGGAAGCCGCTGCCGATGATCGAGGCCAGCGGCGTGGTCATCGCCCGCCAGGTGTCCGAGCCGTGCACCTTCGGCAGCCACATCAGCGAGATGGTTGCGACCACGGCGGCCAGTATCGAGACGTTGAGTATCATTCAGACGCAGAGTCTGAACCTAACGCGCCGCCCGTCAAGCACCGCAATCAGTATGCGGTTCACTGGTTGGAAGAAAGGTAGCCAAGCGCCGCGGCCTCACCCGCCCGTCACCGGCGGAAAGAAAGCCACCTCGCGCGCGCCTGCGATGGGGTGGTCGAGGTCCACATGCTCCTGGTCCACGGCGGCGCGGATGACCTCCATGTTCTCGAAGGCGGACGCATAGCCTTCATCACGCCGGCTCAGGTGAGCTGCAAGCTCACCTACCGTTTTCACGTCTTGCGGAACTTCGATTGTTTCCTCGCCCGTACCGGTGCGCTGGCGCACCCAGGCAAAATACAGAACCTTCATTCGTCCTCGTCGATCACGTGCTTCAAACCGACCCTGAAATAGTCAAGCCCAGTATAAAGCGTCGCGATTGCGGCAATCCAGAGGAAGATCAGCCCGATCAGTGAGGTGTGCTCGAAAACCGCGTCACCGGCAGGTCCGACGATAAGAAAGGCGATGGCGACCATCTGGAAGGTGGTCTTCCACTTGGCAAGCTGCGTCACCGGCACCGACACCCGGACCTCGGCCAGGAACTCGCGCAGGCCCGACACCAGGATTTCGCGGCACAGAATGATGACCGCCGCCCAGATGTTGAGGCCCTGGATCTGCCCGGTATAGGTCACCGCCAGCAGCACCGAGGCGATCAGCAGCTTGTCGGCAATGGGGTCGAGCATGCGGCCGAGCGAGGATTGTTGCTGCCAGATGCGGGCCAGGTATCCGTCGAAGAAGTCGGTAATGGCGGCGGCGATGAAGATGCCAAGCGCGATCCAGCGGTTCATCTCTCCGCCATAGATCAGCAAGCCGACCACCACGGGCACGGCGACGATGCGCAGATAGGTGAGGATGTTGGGCAGCCACGTCGCCACATTGCCGCGCCGGTTCGGATGCCTGACCTTCTCCGCCTGTGCGCTCAATGTCCGCCCTCGTGAAAATGCCCGTAAATGGCAGTTGCCAGACTCTTGCTGATTCCCTCAACAGATTCCAGATCGGACACAGACGCCCTGCTCACCGCGCGGGCTGAACCGAACGCCTTCAGCAACGCCTTCTTGCGCCCGGGGCCGATGCCCTCGATCTCGTCGAGCGGGTTCACCGCCATCGCCTTCGAGCGCTTGGCCCGGTGCGTGCCGATGGCGAAACGGTGCGCCTCGTCCCTCAATCGCTGCACATAGTACAGCACAGGGTCGCGTTGTTCGAGCATGAACGCTGGCTTGTCCTTAACATGAAATTGCTCGCGCCCTGCGTCCCGGTCAGGTCCCTTGGAAATGCCAGCAACCGCCACATCCTTTACGCCCAGTTCGTCAAGCACCTCGAGTACCGCCGAAAGCTGCCCCTTGCCGCCGTCTATCAGCAGCAGGTCCGGCCAGTTGCCCACCGACGTGTCGCCGTCGTCTGCACCATCCTCCCCGTCCTCGCCATCGGGCCTGTCGCCCTGCTCCTTGAGCAGCCGTGAAAACCGCCGCGTCAGCACCTCGCGCATCATCGCAAAATCGTCGCCGCCGCCATCCATCCCGGTCCTGATGTTGAACTTGCGGTAGTGCGCCTTGGCAAAACCTTCCTGCCCGGCGACGATCATCGCGCCCACGGCATTGGCGCCCTGGATGTGCGAGTTGTCGTACACCTCGATGCGCCGCGGCAGCCGGTCTAGGCCGAACACCGTCTGCACCCCTTCCAGCAGCTTGCGCTGCGAGGACGTGTCGGCAAGCCTGCGGCCCAGCGCCTCGCGCGCATTGGTGCGGGCATGGTCCACCAGCTCCCGCTTCTCGCCGCGCTGCGGCACGGCAACCTCCACCTTGCGCCCGGCCTTCGATGACAGCGCATCGGCCAGCAGCTCCGCTTCCGCCACCTCGTCCGACAGCAGCAGCAGCCGCGGCACCGGCTTGTCGTCATAGAACTGGGCGATAAAGGCCGCCATCACGTCCTGCGGCTCGAACGACCTGTC
>CAZYKZ010000274.1:0-3269 GCA_964648175.1 uncultured Anderseniella sp. | reverse complement strand
GCGTGAAACGCCGTCACCGCATCCGCCGCGCTGGCAAATCCGGCGAGCGCCGTTGCAGCCGCCTGCTCCAGCGGCTCCAGCTTCAGCACCGCCCGCGTCACGATGCCAAGCCTGCCTTCCGCCCCGATCAGCAGGTGCTTGATGTCGAGCCCCTCGTTGACCTTGCTTATCCGCGTCATGTCCGACATCACCGTGCCGTCGGGCAGCACCGCCTCGAGCCCCAGCACCCGGTGGCGCATCACCCCGCAGCGGAACGCCTCCATGCCGCCTGCATTGGTCGAGATCATGCCGCCGATGGTGGCCGATCCACGCGCGGCAAGGTCGATCCCCGGCGTGCGCCCCACGGCCTTGCAAGCCTCCTGCACCGCGTGAAGCGTCGCGCCCGCCTCAACCTCGACGCACCCCGCGACCGGGTCAGGCACACCCACCCGGTTCATGCCCGCCATGTCCACCACGATTTGCCCCGGCTTGCTCACCCCGGCCTGGGCAAGACCGGTTCGTCCGCCGTGCGTGACGACCGGCACCCGGTGCGCACTGCACAGCTTTATGATGGCCTGCACCTCCTGCGTCGAGGCTGGCTGCGCCACCACTCCTGCCCCGAGGTTGCCCGCATCCACACCCGGGTCCATCGCGGCAACGGCTTCCCCGCTGCGCACCCTGCACACCTGCTCCAGTGCCTTGATGAAACCGTCCGGCAGCGCCATTGCAGCCCCCCTTGCCGATGTTGCCTGTTTGCCCGCATGATGGCGCGAAATCCGCATCTTCACCAGCCTGCTTATGACCTCTGAACACCACGCAAGAACACCGGCCGGCAAGCTGCGCGCCCGCGGCCTGGGCCTGCCCCTGCCCGGCACGCCCGGCCCGTTCAACGCCATCACCGATGTGGCAGGCGTCGAAGTTGGCTATTCGACGATCATTGCAGGAGACAACGTCCGCACCGGCGTCACCGCCATCCTGCCGCGCGGGCGGGCCGGCAGTGGCAGCCCATGCATGGCCGGCTATCACTCGTTCAACGGCAATGGCGAGATGACCGGCACCATCTGGATCGAGGAAGCCGGCGAACTGCAGACGCCCATCACCATCACCAACACTGCCTCGTGCGGGGTGACGCGCGACGCGACGCTGCAATGGCTGGTGAAAAACGGCATCGGCACCGGTCAGGACTGGGGCCTGCCGGTCGCGGCCGAAACCTATGACGGCTATCTGAACGACATCAACGGCTTCCACGTGAAGGACCATCACGTGTTCGAGGCCCTCGATACAGCCGCATCCGGCCCGCTGGAACTGGGCTCCGCCGGCGGCGGCACCGGCATGATGACCTATGAGTTCAAGGGCGGTTGCGGCACTGCCTCGCGGCAGCTGACAGCGGGTGGCAAGAACTGGACGCTTGGCACCTTCGTGCAGTCGAACTTCGGCCGCCGCCACGAACTCACAGTGCTCGGCGTGCCTGTGGGCCGCGAGTTGAAGGGTGGCGAATTTCTTGACCGCGGCACCGGCTCCATCATCGCCGTCATCGCGACCGACGCGCCTCTCCTGCCGCACCAGCTGAAACGGCTGGCCCGGCGCGTTCCGGTGGGGCTTGGCCGCACCGGCACCATCGGCCATCACTCCTCGGGCGACATCTTCCTCGCCTTCTCCACCGCCAACGCCAACGCGCTCGCATCAGCCGGCGTCCGTCATCTCGACGCGCTTGCCGATAGCGAACTGGATCCGCTGTTCGAGGCCGTGGTGGAAACGGTTGAGGAAGCCGTGCTCGACGCCATGATCTGCAACGAGGACATGACCGGCAAGGACGGCTTTACAATCCGCGCCTTGCCCCGTCACGATCTCGTTCACCTGCTCAAACAGGCTGGCAAGCTCTGATCAGGCTTTCTTTACACCGCAGGTGTTGATGCCCAGCAGGCTGTAGGGCGGGCACCAGCCCATCGCCGCCGTCAGCAGCGGCACGACGCCGATCCAGCCAAGCCAGGCATATTCGCCGGTGCCGGTCAGCGCCCAGGCGATCAGCGCAATGCCCACGATGGCGCGAATGGCGCGGTCAACGGTTCCAACGTTCTTGGTCATGATGAGTCCTCCTCGCATGATGTGATCAAGGTGGCCTCGCGGCCTGCCCTGTTACGTGCATGATTGAACAAGACCGCAGGGCAAACGTCTGTGACCTGGGTCACAGAAGCGCTGTCATTCGCTCGCGGCAAGCTGCCGCAGGCCTGCCGGATCGGTAATGCTGATCTCGCCCCGGTTGAGCGTCACCAACCCCCGCCGCTCCAGTTCCTTCAGCAGCCGCGAGACCACTTCGCGCGCGGTGCCCAGTTCTCCTGCAATGGCCTGATGGGTAACTTCCACCTGACCGCCCGGCGCCCGGGCCAGCAGCCATGCCGCCAGCCGTCTGTCGATGTGGCCGAAAGCCACCTCGTTCACCAGGCCCAGCAGCTCGTTGAGACGGGTCGAGAACGACGAGAAAATGAACTGCCTGAACGGAGCGCTGGCATTCATCATGTCGTCGAACGCAGCCTTGGGAATCAACAGGGCGGTAACCGGCGTTTCGGTTACCGCTTCCGCGTCATAGTCAGTCCCCTGGATCAGGCAAGACGTGGTCAGCACGCAGGTTTCCCCGCCCCCCACCCGGTAAAGCACGATCTCGCGGCCCGAGGCTGCCTGCATCCGCACCTTCACCGAACCCGATAGCACCACGATGTAGTTGCGGCATCCCGCGCCCGGTTCAAATACCGTGACGCCTGCAGGCAGGCTCACCACCTGCGCCGCCTGCCCCGCCCGTCGCAACACGTCCGGCTCCACCGCTGCCAGCATCGGCACGCCGGCAGCAGCCTGCTCAAATGAAACGGGCGCATGAGTGTCCTTCATGCGCCCGATCCTAATCCGTAATGCCGGCTCGCGTCACGCCACGCCGAGCTTCTTCTGCAGGTTCGACGAAGACGTTGTGTACTGGAACAGCAACCGCTCGCCCGGATTGATGATGCGGAACGCTTCCTGCGCCATCAGCGCTGCCTCGTGGAAGCCCGACAGGATGAGCTTCAGCTTGCCCGGATAGGTGTTGATGTCGCCAATCGCGAAGATGCCCCGCTCCGAGGTCGAGAACTTCTCGGTGTCGACCGGGATCAGGTTCTCTTCCAGGTTCAGGCCCCAGTCGGCCACCGGCCCGAGCTTCATGGTGAGCCCGAAGAACGGCAGCATGGTGTTGCAGGAAACGTCGAATTCGCCTTCCTTGCCCTTCACCGTGGCCGCGCTCAGCACGCCATTGTCGCCCTTGA
>CAZYKZ010000273.1:0-3286 GCA_964648175.1 uncultured Anderseniella sp. | reverse complement strand
GGATCAATCATGATCAGCTTGCACTTGTCTGGCGGCAGGCGGAACAACAGCGACAGGATCATGGTGTTGATGCCCACCGACTTGCCCGAGCCAGTGGTGCCTGCAATCAGCAGGTGTGGCATGCGTGCGAGATCTGCGAAGGACGGTTCGCCGCCAATGTCCTTGCCGAGCGCCATGCACAGCTTCTGCTTGGACTTCTCGAAATCCTGCGAGGCGAGCAGTTCGCGCAGATAGACGGTCTCGCGACGGGAGTTCGGCATCTCGATGCCAATCACGTTGCGGCCTGGCACCACGGCGACGCGCACGGAGATGGCGCTCATGGAGCGCGCGATATCGTCGGCAAGGCCGATGACGCGGGACGATTTGATGCCGGGAGCCGGCTCCAGTTCATAAAGGGTAACGACAGGGCCGGGGCGCACGTTGATGATCTCGCCGCGGATGCCGAAGTCCTCCAGCACGCCTTCCAGCATTCGCGCATTCTGCTCAAGTGCATCGGCGGACAGCTGGGTCTTGCCATTCGAGGCATCGGGCTCCGCAAGCAGGCTCAGGGGCGGCAACTGGAACTCGCCGGGCTTGCCTGGCAGCAGTTCGGGCTGCAGGTCGCGGGATATCCGCTTGCCTTGCCTGATGGGCTTGGCTGGCGTCTGGACCCGGGAGGCAATTGGTGCTTCCGGCGTCCCGGGCTCAGTGGCGGCCCATCCGATAGCGGTTTCTTCGGCCAGCGCTTCGTCATCGGCCGGCAGATCGGGGTCTGCCAGCTGGGGCTCGCCGGAAAATGGCGAAGGCTCACTGTTCAGACGAGGCTCGATGCGGTCTTCGCTCAAAGGTGCGCGACGGGCGAGGAAAGCAGGAATCTGGTCTTCATCCTCATCAGGTGCCGAATTGCGGGTGGTCTGCCTGTCCCTGAGGCGAGACAGCAGCGATTGCCTCGCCGGACTGCCGTCAAGGCTCGGCTCCAGCTTGCCTGCGATTGCGGTCGCTGGCCGGGAGCGCTCCATTGCCTCTTGCTGCTCGTGGTGCTGGGCATAACGGTCGCGCAGGGCGCCTACAGACTGTGCAATCCTGCCTGAGGCGCCCACCGCCTTCGATCCAATCAGGGAAGTGGGATGGCGCAAGCTTGCAATTGCCGACAGCACCGCTCTTGGCGGCAGGCCGATGGCCAGGCAGATGGCCCAGACCGCAAGGCAAATTGCGGCAATGGCGCCTGCCATGTTTGCAAGCATTTCAGGCATCAACAGCCTGGGCAGACCCGTCAGCAAGGCCATGAGTGCATCGCCAGCTGTTCCGCCGAGTCCGGGACCCAAAGGCCAGTTGGAAGGGATCGGCAAAGACGCCAAAAAGCAGGATGACAGCAGCACAGCTGCCAGATAGGCCGGCGCGCGGACTTGCCAGCGGCCAAGGGAGTTGTGGGACATGATGACGATGGCCCAGAAAGCGGGGATGGCAACGAGCACCGCGCAGGCGAGAGCGAGCCAGCTGATCAACTTGTCCGCGACCACGGCGCCGGGATAGCCGAAGGCATTTTGTACGGGTCCGTCCGCTGCATTGCTCCACGAGGGGTCTGAAGCAGACCAGGTGGCCAGCATCACCGTCACGCAGCCAAGTGCAGCCAGAAGCAAAAGCCCCTTGAACTCCATCACCCGCCGCTGAAGGAAATGCCTCAGCCCTTCGGGTATTGCATTTTGCTTTGTGGCAGTGGATTGGCTGCGCGGCATCTGGAACGGCTCCGGAATACGGTAATCATGCGGAATCACGCCGCGGCTGCAGCATGGACCTCATCGTTCCGGAGACTCTGCGGGCGCTATGGTTAAGACCTCGTTAAGCTTTGCCATTTGGCAAGCAAAAACCCCGGAAGAAGCAAGTCTTCCGGGGTGCAATTTTTGATGGTCAGCCCTATGGGCAAACCGGTGTCAGATCGAGGAGCCGCCGCGAGCAAACTCGGGGTAGGCTTCGACGCCGACCTCGGCCTTGTCGAGACCCATCATCTCTTCTTCCTTGGTCACCCGGATACCCACGGTCACCTTGAGGATGGTCCACAGTATTGCCGATGCGATGAAGGTGAATGCGCCGATGGCGACGATGCCGACGATCTGCGTGCCGAAGCTGGCGTCGGAGTTGGACAGCGGTACTGCCAGTGTGCCCCAGATGCCTGCGATCAGGTGAACCGGAATTGCACCGACAACGTCGTCAATCTTCAGCTTGTCGAGCAGCGGAACAGCCAGCACGACGATGACGCCGCCGACAGCGCCGATCGCGATGGCGAGCAGCGGGCTGGGCTGAAGCGGCTCAGCGGTGATCGACACGAGGCCTGCCAGCGCGCCATTGAGAGCCATGGTCACGTCGACCTTCTTGTAGATGATCTGGGTCAGGATCATTGCCGCAATCACGCCGCCGGTGGCTGCAAGATTGGTGTTGGCAAAGATGTTCGACACGGATGTAACGTCAGCGGCCGTGCCCCAGGCCAGCTGGGAAGCGCCGTTGAAGCCGAACCAGCCGAGCCAGAGGATGAAGGTGCCGAGCGTGGCCAGCGGAATGCTGGAACCGGGCATCGGATGCACCTTGCCGCCATCATACTTGCCAAGGCGGGCGCCGAGGATCAGCGCACCGGCAAGAGCGGCCCAGCCGCCAACCGAGTGAACGATGGTCGAGCCGGCGAAGTCCTGGAAGCCCATTTCGTTGAGCCAGCCGCCGCCCCACTTCCAGGCGCCGGTGATCGGGTAGAACACGCCGGTCAGGAAGACGGTGAACAGCAGGAATGGCCACAGCTTGATGCGCTCGGCCAAGGTGCCGGACACGATCGATGCCGTTGCAGCGACGAACACCATCTGGAAGAACCAGTCGGAAGCGGTCGAATAGCTGCCCACGGCGCCATCATCGCCGGTGGCAAACTTGCCGACTTCGTCGAAGCTGTAGGGTGCGAAGGTGCCGATGTAGCCGCCATCAACACCGGTATACATCAACGAGTAGCCGCACACCCAGAACATGATGCCGGCAACCGAGTAGAGGGCGATGTTCTTGAGGCACTGCATGGATACGTTCTTTGAGCGCACCAGGCCGGCTTCGAGCATGGCAAAGCCTGCGGCCATGAACATCACCAGGAAGCCACCGATCAGGAACAGCAGCGTGTTGAAGATGTAGGCGGTTTCAGGGGAAACGGCAGGCGCTGCGTCCTGCGCATAGGCGACGTCTGCGCCTGCAACTGCTGCAAGCCCGAGAACGCCGGCGAGTGATATCTTCTGGTAAAGCTTCATCTCAGTAGCCCTCACAATGCTTCTTCACCGGATTC
>CAZYKZ010000272.1:0-3287 GCA_964648175.1 uncultured Anderseniella sp. | reverse complement strand
TCATTTGCCGCTTCCTTTCTTATTGAGTCGGTCTGGCGGCCATAATCGGCAGAAAACCTGCGTTGGCAAGCATATAAACATGGTCAAAGGGCCCGGCGCAGATGCACCGGGCCCTCGCATTGTCCAGTCTGCAGGGGGCTGGAAGCTAGTTCGAGGCAGTCTGCGAAGTGAGGTACTTCATCGGATCGACCGGCGTGGCGCCCTGGCGAACCTCGAAGTGCACCTGCGGGCTGGTCACCGAGCCGGTCTGGCCGGCCTTGGCGATCACGTCGCCCCGGCGCACCGTGTCGCCGCGCTTGACCAGCAGGTCCTTGTTGTGGGCGTAGGCCGTGACCCAGCCGTTCTGGTGGCGGATCAGCACGAGGTTGCCATAGCCCTTGAGCTCGTTGCCGGCATAGGCCACGACACCGGCCTCGGCAGCGCGCACGGCAGTGCCTTCCGGCACGGCGATGTTGATCCCCTCGTTCTTGGTGTTGTTCGGCTTGGAACCGAACTTCGAGATCACCCGGCCCTTCACCGGCCAGCGGAACACGCCGTTGCCATTGCCGTCATCGGATTCCTGGGCAACCTGTTCGGTCACCGGCTGGCGTTGCTCGGCAGTCTCCACGCGGCCGGGCAGCGGCTGCGGCGCAACCTGCTGTGCCGCGAGGTTCTGCTGCGGCAGGCTGGTCGGGGCGGAATTCGCGATCGGCGACGTCGGACGGCCGGTGCCGGATGCGCCCGGAATGGTGATGCGCTGGCCAACGGTCAGGCCCGCACTGGTGGACAGGCCATTGGCGCGGGCGATGTCATGCGGATGCACGTTGTAAGCCCGGCCCAGCGAGTACATGGTCTCGCCGGAGCGAACGACGTGGCTGCCGCCCTGTTGCTGCGACGACACGTTGACCGAATGCTGCACGGGTGCGGCGGCGGTCTGGACCGTCGGCTGCGGCGACACCGGGTTGGATGCGCCAGGCACGCTCAGACGCTGGCCGACAGCGAGCGTGTAAGGCGCGGAGATGTTGTTGGCGCGGGCCAGCTGGCTCACCGTCAGGCCGTTGGCGCGGGCCAGCGAGTACATGGTCTGGCCGGGCTGCACGGTGATGGTGCCATTCTGCGCAGGCTGGTACGACGGAGCCGGAGCGTTGTAGGCCTGCTGCTGCGGAGCCTGGTTGTAAACCGGTGCCGGCGGCGTGTAGCCCGCGTTGGGCGACGGCGCGTTCTGCCAGGACGGGCGCGCAGTGGCGACGCGATCACCGGTCAGCGGCGACGTCTGGACCTGGTCGACCGCAGCGGTCTTCGTTTCCTTCTTGGAGACGGAGTTGGTCGCGATGCTCGGATAATCGGCAAAGCGATCCACCGAACCCGAGCAACCTGCGAGCAGGGCCGCGGCGGCGGTAAATGCGAAAAGACGGGAAATCTTGGTGGCCGACTTGCGGCTGCAGGTGAAGTTACTCATACCCATACCCCAAACTCAAACTGACAGACTGGACTGTTGGGTATAGTGAACTGTTTAGGTTAAGGAGGGGTTTACCGCCGGGGCAATTTGGAAGATTCCGCCACCGCTTGCCGGTTTTCGCCGGAATTCCGGGGTCACATTCCCTTTGCGATACCTTCCACCAGCGGCACAAACCTTACCGGCAGCAGGCTTTCGCGCTCGAAACCGTCATCCGTGCGGGTGATGCGCAGCAATTCCTGCCTGCCCGGCGAAACCTCAACCGGAATGACCATGATGCCGCCCACGGCCAGCTGTTCCAAAAGCTTGCGCGGCAGCTTCTTCGCTGCCGCCGTCACGATGATACGGTCGAACGGCGCTTGCGCGGGCCAGCCCTTGCCGCCGTCGCCAAGAACAGTGGTGACGTTGGCGAGCCGCAGTTCCTTGAACCGCGTCTCCGCCTGCTTCATCAAGGTCCGGTAGCGCTCCATCGTGTAGACCCGGCGGCACAGCTGCGCCAGGATCGCCGTCTGGTAGCCGGATCCGGTGCCGACCTCGAGAACCTTCATCCGCTCGCCCACCTTCAGCCGGTCGGTCATGAAAGCCACGATGAACGGCTGCGACAGCGTCTGCCCGCACTCTATCGGTAGCGCCTGGTCGGCATAGGCCAGATCCTTGAACGCATCAGGCACGAACATCTCGCGCGGCACGGTCTCGATGGCCGCAAGCACGCGCGTGTCGCGGATGCCGGCGGCGCGCAGGCCCATGACGAGTTCGATCTTTTGTTGATCCGTGGCGGCCATCGCCGTTTCCCGCGCCCCGTTGTGCCGGCGGCTCCTGCCCTATCCGTTGCCGTTCAGGCTGTTGAGATGCATCAGCGTGTCGACCTGGGTCAGGTTGGTGTGAAGCGGCGTGACCGAGATCATGCCATTATACACCGCATGCAGGTCGGTGCCCGCCGGCGGGTTGGACTGGTGCCGCTTGAACCCGATCCAGAAATAATCGCGCCCGCGCGCATCCGTGCGCTGGTCAAGCATCAGCAGGTTCTGGTCGCGCTTGCCCTGGCGGGTGAATTCGGTGCCCTTCACCTCGTCCGGTCCGCAGTCGGGAAAGTTGATGTTGAGCAGCACACCCGGCCCGATCTGAACGTCCGCCAGCCGCCGGACCACATCCGCCCCGTGCCTGCGGCCCGTGTCCCACGGCACGTCCGAACCGTGAATTCCGTAGGTCTGGCTCAGCGCAAACGACTTGATGCCAAGCGCCGTACCTTCCATCGCGGCGGCAATGGTGCCCGAATAGGTCACATCGTCGGCGATGTTCTGACCCCGGTTGACGCCGGACAGGATCAGGTCCGGCTCATCCGGCAGGATGTGGCGCACGCCCATCAGCACGCTGTCGGCAGGCGTTCCCTCAACGGCAAACTTGCGCGGGCCCAGCTTGCGCATGCGCAGCGGGTGCGACAGAGAGATGGAGCGCCCTGCCCCTGACTGCTCACGCTCCGGTGCGACTACCCACACATCGTCCGAGAGCTCCGCCGCAATGGCCTCAAGCACCTCGAGACCCGGCGCATTGATGCCGTCGTCATTGGCCAGCAGGATGCGCCACGGCTTGCCGTCGGGATGTTTGAGCATGCCGGTCATGCGCTGATCACCTCGATGCCGCCCATGTAGGGCTTGAGTGCGTCGGGTACGGCAATACTTCCGTCGGCCTGCTGGTAATTTTCCATCACGGCGATCAGTGTGCGGCCCACGGCAAGGCCCGAGCCGTTCAGCGTGTGAACGAACTGCGTGCCCTTGCCGCTTTCATCGCGCACGCGCGCGTTCATGCGGCGTGCCTGGAAGTCCCCGCACACCGAGCACGACGAGATTTCGCG
>CAZYKZ010000271.1:1420-3294 GCA_964648175.1 uncultured Anderseniella sp. | reverse complement strand
GGAATGCCGAACTGGATGATGGTGCCGGTGCACATCATGCAGGGGCTCAGCGAGGTGTAGATGGTCATGTCGCGGTAGGACTTCTGCCGCCCGGCCTTCCTAAGCGCGTCCATCTCGCCATGGGCAATCGGATCGCCCTTTTGCACACGCTGGTTGCGCCCTTGCGAGACAAGCTCGTCACCGCGAGCCAGCACCGAGCCGATCGGGCAGCCACCTTCGTCATAGCCGGCCTTGGCTTCTTCGTAGGCCAGCCGCAGAAATTTCCTGTCGGTATCCGTCAGCATCCTCATCCCCTCACTTCAGAACCGGGCCGCCATAATAGGGCAGCTTTTCCACGCGTGGGCTCCAGGTGCCCGCCTTGCGGAGGCCGTCCATGTGATCGGCGATGTCCTCAAGCCGGGCGAACCAGACGTCCCTCGACTTCATGGTCTCCTCGATCCACTTCTCCACCAGCCGCCAACGGGCGAGCCTTCCGGTCAGGAACGGATGGACGATCAGCATGAAGAAGCCGCCCGCCTCATAGGCTGCCTCGAACTCTTCCCAGAACGCCTGCAGGCCGTCGGATGGCGCCTTGACCGGCATCATGTAGCCGATCTCGGCATAGTGCGCGAAGGGCGGCCAGTCGTCGGTGCCCCAGTGCACCGGCATCTCGTACAGTTCCCCCCTGTCCGTTTGCATCAGATACGGAATGTCGTCCGCCATCAGCGAGCTTTCATAGCGGAAGCCATGCTCCACCAGCAGGTCGATGACGGTCTGGTTGACGTTGTAGACCGGCGCGCGATAGCCGCGCGGCTTCATGCCCGCCACTTTTATGTGGACGTCCAGCGCGCGCTCGAACCACATGCGCTGGTCGTCCTTCGTCTCGATCGGGTCTTCGTGCAGATAGCCGTGGTGGCCGATCTCGTGCCCGCCCTTGAGGATCATCTCCACGGCGTCCGGGTATTGCTCCATGCACCATGCCGGAATGAAGAACGACTGTTTGATCCCCATCCGCTCATAGGTGTCGAGGATGCGCGGTATGGCGACGGTCGGGCCATAACGGCCCATGGTGATCGGGTACAACCGGTCGTGACCGTCTTGCGGCCGCGAGATGTGGATAAGGCTGTCGGCATCCATGTCGAAGGTGATGGCGCAGGCGCACCTCGCCCCGTTGGGCCAGGGTATAGGGTTGCGGATCATAAGGGTCAGCCTCCCGGCAGCAGGTGGGCGCTGGCGGCGGGCCAGCTGAGCCACAGCGTATCCGACGATTTGAGGTCCAGCGTCGCCAGCTCGCGCTCCTGCACCTGCACCTTGAACTCGGTGCCGTCGGCGGATTCAAGAAACAGTGTCACCACCGAGCCGATGAACTCCTCCGAGATCAGCTTCGCCTGCACCGCGTTCTCAGCCTTCGGCTTCGATGTGGTCAGCCGCACCAGGTCGGCCGAGATGACGAAGGTCGCGTCGCTTCCCGGCTTTGGCATCGCGTCTGCCGTGACGGTGAAGCTTCCGGACGGCGCGTCGATGACCGCCTTGCCCGTCGCCGCAGATTTCACCTTGCCGGAGATGATGTTGTTGCGGCCAACGAACTCGGCCACGAAGCGGTTGGCCGGGGCGCGATAGATATCCTTCGGCTGGCCAACCTGCGCCACTTCGCCGTTCGACATGATCACAACCCGGTCGGCCATGGCGAAGGCTTCGGACTGGGAGTGGGTGACGTAAACGAAGGTGATGCCGAGTTCGCGCTGGAGGTTGGTGAGCACCGATTGCATGCGGATGACGAGGTGGGCATCCAGCGCGGACAACGGCTCGTCGAGCAGCAGGATCTGCGGCTCCGTCACCAGCGAGCGGGCCAGCGCCACGCGCTGCTTCTGGCCGCCGGAGAGGGTGGAAATATC
>CAZYKZ010000271.1:0-1320 GCA_964648175.1 uncultured Anderseniella sp. | reverse complement strand
TCGCCCTTGCCGATCTCGAGGTTCATGCGCTTGACGGCGACGAAATCGCCGAACCGCTTGACCACGTTGTCGAACACCAGCAGCGGTTCGCTCATGTTTCAGCCCCCTGTTTCATGCCCCTGGCGGCACGAGCCATGAACAGCAATTGCGCCGCCACCACCAGCGTCATCGACGTCAGGAAGACGAAGGTGCCGATGGCGTTGACCTGCGGATCGATGTTGCCGGTGACGATTTCGAGAATGATCACCGGAATGGTCTTGTTGAGGCCGGAAACGAACCAGGCGATGGCGAATTCGTCGAACGAGACAGCGGCGCACAGGCACAAGGCCGAGATGATGGCCGGCTTGCAGAACGGCAGCACCACGTGGCGCATGGTGGCCCATTCGGAGGCGCCGAGATTCCACGCCGCTGCCTCGAGATTCTCGTCCATCTGGTTCAATCTCAACCGGATTATCGCCATGGCGAACGGTGCGGTGAGCACGGTATGGGCGGCGATGATGGACCAGACCTCGCCCGATGCGCCGATGCGCGAGAACCAGGCCAGCATGGCCAGCGCCATGATGATCAGCGGGATGGTCGGCGGCAGCAGGATGAGGGCCAGATAGGCTCCCTTGAAGCGGAAATTGTAGCGATAATCCGAGTATGCCGTGCAAAAGCCGAGGAATGTGGCGAGCAGCGACGTGCACACGGCGACGATGATGCTGGTGAGGGCAGCCTGCCAGACATCCGGATCGGCGAGGATGGTCTGGTACCACTGGGTCGAGAATTCGCCGAGCGGAATGGTGGGGAATCTCTGCGAATTGAACGAGAACACCATCGAGAAAATGATGGGAATAAACACGAATATGAACACGACTCCCACATAGGCGCGCAGGAACCAGGTGAGGACGCGATCGAACGTCATGACCGGCCCCGCTTGCGGTAGGCGGCAGTCAGCGCGGCAAAGGCGACGGCGAACAAAGTGACCATCATCATGATGGCGACGACGGCGGCGCGCGGCCACTGCTGACCCGACTTGGTGGTGTCGATGATCAGGATCGGCAGCGTGGGTGGCTTCGATCCGCCGAGATAGTACGGCGCCACGAAGTCGCCGAACGACAGGATGAAGCAGAACAGCGCAGCGATGATAAGGCCCGTCTTGGCGAGCGGAATGACCACGCGCCAGACGGTCGCAAACGGCTTGCAGCCGAGATTGTGCGCGGCCTCCACCAGCCGCGTGTCGATGTTCGACAGGGCGAAGGTTTGCAGGATCACCACCAGCGGCAAGGTCAGCGTCATGTAACCGACGATGGTGCCGAACTTGGTGTTGAGCATGGTGTA
>CAZYKZ010000270.1:0-3301 GCA_964648175.1 uncultured Anderseniella sp. | reverse complement strand
ATGGGCATTTGGGATTTCGTGAAAAGCGCCGGCAAGGCGCTGGGCATCGGCAAGGAAGACACCCCGCCGAGCGCCGAGGAGCTGAAGAAGGAACTCGACAGCTACAAGCTCGGCACCGAGAAGGTGAAGGTCGAGGTTGAAGGCGACAAGGCCATCGTGACCGGCGACGTGGCGGACCAGTCGGTGCTTGAAAAGGCGATCATCGCCGTGGGCAACACGATCGGCATTTCGAAGGTTGAGAGCAAGCTGACCGCGCCGGCCCAGAAGGATCCGGTGTTCTACACCGTCAAGAAGGGCGACAACCTCTGGAAGATCGCCGAGAAGCACTACGGCAAGGGCAAGGGACCGAAGTACAACGTGATCTTCGAGGCCAACACGCCAATGCTGACGCATCCGGACAAGATCTATCCCGGCCAGGTGCTGCGCATTCCGGACCTGGAAGGCTGATCAGCCGGCCGCAATCAACGAAAAACCCCGGCCGCTAGAGCCGGGGTTTCCATTTTTGGATGAGAGGTGCCGGGTTCAGCTGGCGCGGCGCAGGCTGTCCACCCGTTCGCGCGCCGAGTTGCGCAGGGCCTCTTCCACCACCTCGTTGCTTTCCACCGTCTTGCCGACCGGGAACAGCGAGGCGCCGGCCAGCTTCACGTGAGCCCAGGCGAACGGAATGCCGATGATGGTGACGGCGTTGGCTACGGCGAAGGTCAGGTGCATAACCGCCAGCCACCAGCCGGCCAGCACGAACCAGATGACGTTGCCCACCATGCCGAGGCCGCCGGTACCGAGGTCCTCGCGGCCATAAAGCTCGTCGCGGGCGATCACGTCGCGCCCGAACGGCCACAGCGTGTAGTTGGCCAGCATGAAGCACGAACGCGCCCACGGCAGGCCAACAATGGTGATCGCGGCGAGGATGCCGACGAGGAACCACGCAATCGCCGACCAGATGCCGCCAAGCACCAGCCAGAGGATGTTGAGGATCAGGCGAACCATGAGAGTTTCTCCCCCAGTAATGTTAAGGTAATTAACATATAGGGAGTGGCAAGGCGGGTTTCCAGAGGCAACCGGACTGACCTGCACGCATCAGAAAACTGGCACTTGCGACGCGGCGAACCCCGGTTAGGCTTTCAGCCCAATGAGCACCATCACCCCATTCAAGATTCACGTTCCCGACGAAACGCTGGCCGATATCCGGGCCCGCGTCGCCGCCTTTCCCTGGCACGAAATGCCGGATGACGGCGGCTGGGAATATGGCGCCAACCTCGACTACATGAAGGAGCTGTGCGCCTACTGGGTGGACGAATATGACTGGCGCAAGCACGAGGCGGAACTCAACCGTTTCCAGCATTTCAAGGCGCCGGTTGACGGCATAGACCTGCATTTCATCCATGAGAAGGGCTCCGGGCATAACCCGATGCCGTTGCTGATATCCCATGGCTGGCCGGGCTCGGTGCACGAGTTCATGGACGTGATCGAACCGCTGGCCCACCCGGAGCGGTTTGGCGGCAATGTGGAAGACGCCTTCGACGTCATTGCGCCATCCCTGCCGGGCTTTGCCTGGTCGGGCCGGCCGCCGAGGCCTTGGGGCCCGCGCCGCATGGCGCAGACCTTCAACGCGCTGATGACGGACACGCTTGGATATGATCGCTATCTCGCGCAAGGTGGCGACTGGGGCGGCGCCGTATGCTCATGGCTGGGCTTCGATCACGCGCCAGCTTGCGCGGCAATCCACATCAACATCCTGACCATGCGCGCACCCGACGGCCCGCAAACGGATGAAGAGAAGGCCTGGGCCGAGCAGTTCCGGCGCGACCAGATCATGCAGGACGGCTACCGCACCCAGCAGGCCACCAAGCCGCAGACGCTGAGTTACGCGATGATGGACAGTCCCGTAGGCGTGGCCGCGTGGCTGGTGGAAAAGTTCAACGGCTGGTCTGACACCGTGGGCGACGACGTCGAGAGCGTCTACACCAAGGACGAGTTGCTCACTTCCGTGATGATTTATGTCACCACACGCTGCTTCAACACCGCCTCATGGATCTACTTCGGCCGGCGGGAAGAGGGCGGGCGTGTGCTGTCGCCCGAGGGCAAGCGGGTCGAGGTACCCACTGCCTGCGCGCTGTTCCCGGCCGAGATGCTGGCCTGGCCGCCGAGAAGCTACGTGGACCGCATCTACAACGTGGCGCAGTGGAGCGAGATGCCTCATGGCGGCCACTTCGCGGCGATGGAACAGCCAGAATTGCTGGTCGAGGACGTGCGCAAGTTCGCCCGCAGCCTGCGCGGGCAGGGCCTGCTTTAGGCTTTCACGCAAACATTCCGCCGCCTGTGGAGACCTGCGCGCGGATCATTGCCAACGCGGTGCCAACAGCTGCCAGGCGGATTTCGTCGCGGCCAGGGTCGCCATATTCCATGCGCACATGATGGGTGACCATGTCCTTGCGCGCGCAGGCGAAGTGAACCAACCCGACTGGCTTGTCCTTCGAGCCGCCACCGGGCCCGGCAATGCCGGTGACGGACACGGCGATATTGGCGCGGGAGTGGCGCAGCGCGCCCTCGGCCATTTCGCGCGCCACCTGTTCCGACACCGCGCCGTGCTGATCGATCAGCGCCATGGGCACGCCCAGCATTTCGGCCTTGGCCTCGTTGGAATAGGTGACGAAGCCGCGCTCCACCACGGCGGACGAGCCCGCAATGCTGGTGAGCAGGCCCGCAACCAGCCCGCCGGTGCAGCTTTCCGCCGTTGCCAGCATCAGCCCGCCATCACGCAGCATGTCCAGCGTGTCCTTGGCCTCGATGATGAGCTGGCGGTCGAACATGGGCTTGAACCTTACTCCGGCAGGCGGATGGTGGCGGTGGCAGCGGCGGCTATGCCTTCCTCGCGACCGGTGAAGCCGAGCCATTCGGTGGTGGTAGCCTTGACCGAGACGCGGCCCACGTCGATGCCGATGATTTTGGCAACGCTTTCGCGCATGGCGTCCACGTGCGGGCGCATTTTCGGCGCCTGGCAGATCAGCGTCAGGTCCACATGGGCGATCTGGCCGCCGCGATCGCGCACCATCTTGGCTGCGTGGTCGAGGAATATCCACGATTCCGCGCCCTTCCACTGCGGGTCGGTGGGCGGGAAGTGCTTGCCGATGTCGCCTTCGCTCAGCGCGCCATAGATGGCGTCGGTGATGGTGTGCAGGCCAACGTCGGCGTCGGAGTGGCCCTTGAGCTTCTTCGTGTGCGGGATCTTCACGCCGCACAGGATGACGTGGTCGCCCTCCTCGAAGGCGTGAACGTCGTAGCCGTGGCCGACGCGGATATC
>CAZYKZ010000269.1:0-3313 GCA_964648175.1 uncultured Anderseniella sp. | reverse complement strand
TCGCGGCTCATGCCCGGCTTGCGCGGCACGCCGGCGGTGACGATCACCACGTCGGCGCCCTGGATGCCTTCATACTTGTTGACGCCTTCGAGCTTCGCGTCGAACCCTTCCACCGGGCCGCTCTGCGCCAGGTCCAGCGCCTTGCCCTGCGGCATGCCTTCGACGATGTCGAAAATGACGATGTCGCCCAGTTCCTTCAGGCCGGCCAGGTGAGCCAGCGTACCACCGATCATGCCGCCACCGATGAGGGCAATCTTCTTGCGTGCCATGGAATGAGTCCCTGCTTGATTGTTCCGTTGCGCCTTTCGCGACTGCGAAAAGATGGCTGGTTTACTACCCCCAACGCCCTTCTGCCGCAAGATGTGCGCCGATGCTGCTTTCGGGTAAGCAGGCCGCAAGCCTCATGCGCGCACGGCGTTTTCCCACCAGTCCGCCGACTGCATCTCGTTGAGCCGTGACACTGTGCGGGCAAACTCCACCGGCGTATCGGCAAACCGGTAGATGCCGTCGGGCGGCGTCTCCGCGGCCATCACCAGCCGCACCTTGGCATCGTAAAGGTTGTCGATCAGGTTGATGAAGCGGCGCGCCGCATTGCCCTCGGCCTGGGTCAGCGCCCGCACCCCGTCGATGAACACCGTGTGGAACTGCCGCGCGATGGCGAGATAGTCGGCATTGCCCAGGGGCGCATCGCACAGGTCCGCAAACCCGAACCATGCGGCACCGCGGGCGGTGCGCGGCACGTGCACCTTGCGCCGGCCCACGTCCAGCCACGTCTCGCCGCCGCCGTCCGTGCCCGTCACCTTGTGCCACATCACTCGCATGCGGTTGGCCGTACCCGGCCCCAGTGGACAGAAGTACACGTCCTCGCCCGCCAGCCGGTCGAGCCGGTAATCGACCGGTCCGTCCAGTTCGATCACGTCAAAGCGGTCTTCGATCAGCTTGATGAACGGCTCGAAAAGGTTGCGGTTGAGGCCGTTCCAGTAGAGCTTCTGCGGCGGAATGTTGGAGGTCGCCACGATCACGCATCCTGTCTCCAGCAGCGCCTCGAACAGCCGCCCCAGGATCATCGCATCGGTGATGTCCTTGACCTGGAATTCATCAAGGCACAGAACATTGGCGTCGCGCGCCAGCTGGCCCGCTACCGCCCTGATCGGATCGGAGCCCTGATCGATCAGCCCCTTCTTCTGGCCTTCGCGATAGGCATGGATGTCGCGGTGAACTTCCTGCATGAAGGCGTGAAAATGCACCCGCCGCTTCGAGGAGGGCGCGATGGCCTCATGAAACAGGTCCATGATCAACGTCTTGCCCCTGCCCACGTCGCCCCAGACGTAGACCGGCTTCGGACGTGCAGCACCCTGCTTGCGCTTGAACAGCCATGCCAGCCCGCCCGCTGCGGACGGCAGGGTGTAACCCTCCAGCTGCCCGGCCAGCGCGTCGAGCCGCTTGAGCACTGCTTCCTGCGCTGCATCCGGCTGCAGGCGGCCCTCGCGGACCCATGCGGCATATAGGGCAGATGGACGTTTCGGCATGGGCTTGTCAGTGACGGTTGGTAGGCGGGCCGCTCATCTGGTACCGCGTCGGCCGTCCCGGTTCAACCCGTACCCGGCAGGTCATACAAGACTGGGCCAGAAGGTCATAAGTGCGTAGCCGTGCGCCGCTGCAAGTGACACATAGGCCAGCGACATGATGGAGGCGCCCGCTCCGTTCATCGGCACCACGTCGCCCTTGGCCGGACCCAGCCGCGTGCTCTGGAAGAAGGCCACCACCGCGATCGCGGCAAGCACCGGGTTCTGGTAGATGACGCCCGCCGCCGCGACGGCTACCGCCATGAAGAACATTGCGGAGCGCACATGGCCCGGCAACAGGGATTGCAACACGGCCCGCAGCACCCGCCCCCCGTCCAGCGGGAACACCGGCAACAGGTTGAGCAGGTTCAGCGCCCCTGCAATCGCGGCCATGACAAACGCCACGTACTGGAACGCCGGCGACCCGAAACCTGTCAAGCTCACCACGATTGCCGGCACCAGCGCCAGCACAGACAGGCCCGCTCCCATGATGGCGCAGAAGGCGTCATCGGCCAGCCGCAGGTGCGGCACGCGAGAAACCGCCACGCCGCCGAGGAACGGCAGGAATACGATCTTGCCCCAGGGCTGCCCGATCATCCGGAACGATACCAGGTGACCGAGTTCATGCAGAACCAGCAAACCGACGAAGATCACCCCGATCTGCCAGCCCAGCAACAGCGAGAACGCAGCTGCCGTGGCTAGCAGCGAGGCGGCGGAAATCAGTGCCGAGGTCCAGCCCTTGCTGCCGGCCGGGTTGGCCTTGCCGGTTTCGCACCATGCCTTGAGGCGCGCCAGCTGCTGGGCCGCATCCATGTGGGCAAGCGCGAAGCCGGTCAGCGAGCGCGGACCCCACTCCTCCCGCAGGCACACCAGCGTGCCCTTGGGATGCGGTTCGAGTTCAATTGAATAGTCCAGCAGCCGGTCGTCCTTGCGCAGGTTCTCGATGCCGGTGCGCTTCATCCGGATCAGCTTGCCGCTGATCCGCTCGACGATGTCGAAGCACAGCTCCCAGCTGACCTTGCTGCCATCGTCACGTTTCATGCTGTGGCTGAGCGTGATCGAACGGCCATCTCCGCTTACCTCGTGGGCATCCAGGTGCTGCTGCCACGACAGATTGCCATGGGCATGGTCGACACTCGCCCAAACCTCGCTGACCGGCCGGTGCACGACTACCGTGCGCACCAGTTTCACCGGACGGCGCCAGTTGAACACCACCAGCATCGAAACCGCAGCCAGCGCCGCGATGATCAGGAAACCCCATTCAGCCATGAAGCCAGTGCCCCGCCCCGTTTGCAGTCAAATCAGGGGGCAAGCCTCGCATCAAGCCCTTAACGGAGTGTCACGATTCAAGGGGGTGGACCGGCAGGTTTCGCGATTGCCCGAACTGAGTGACGCCATGCTCAATGCGTGGTTAACCGGCATGATAAACGGCAACAGGGGCCCGCTGTCTGGCGGACCCCTGCTGCAACTCATTCATGCCGGTTCGCGTCAGCCCATGGTCGGAATGGAGAACTCCGCACCGTCCTTGATGCCGGAGGGCCAGCGCGAGGTGACCGTCTTGGTGCGGGTATAGAAGCGCACCGAGTCGGGCCCGTGCTGGTTCAAATCACCGAACGCCGACTTCTTCCAGCCGCCGAAGGTGTAATACGCCAGCGGCACCGGGATCGGCACGTTGACGCCCACCATGCCGATGTTGATGCGGTCGGCAAAGTCGCGCGCCGCATCGCCATCGCGGGTGTAGATCGCCA
>CAZYKZ010000268.1:0-3313 GCA_964648175.1 uncultured Anderseniella sp. | reverse complement strand
GCAGCCATCCTGGTACGCCGGCAACCACGTAGGAGAAAGTTGCTACAAGCGTCTGGGCAAGCGCTGCGCCAAGAACGCCCTGAACGGCGCCCCTGGTTGTCAGCACCGAATGGGCTGCGAGGCGCAAGGCAAAATGGCCTCCCACCTTCTCGAAGAACTTCGTTGCCAGGTCCGTTACCCGGTCAGCACGCAGGACCAGGATCATGGCAAGGATCACCCCGATGGCGAACTCGAATACGAACACGCCAACCGTCTGGGTCTCGCTGACCAGCCACAACAGCACGGTTTTCAGTTCTTCCCGGTAGTGTGATGCAAATTGCCTGGTATCCGTGCGCAGTTCTTCCAGCATCTGGCCCAATGGGCCTCCGATCGACGGCAGCTCCTGCATCGAGCCCGGCCCGACGTGCGATGTTGTGAAATACGCCAGGCGCTCGAGCCAGTTGAGCGCGTCAGGGATCAGTGCGAGCAATGTTCGGCCCAGTCCGATTGCCGGGATGATGATCGCCAGCATGAGGCCAAGCCCCATCAGCCATGCCGCCAGTATCCGCCGGCCTTTCAGCCATTTCACGAGCCTTACGTAATATGGCTCAAGGGCGATGGCCACCATCGCTGCCCACAGCATTGCTGGCAGAAACGGATAGAGCGTCAGGGTTGCAAGTACGATGACGCCGAGCGTCAGGCCGAGCGGGAGCAGCCGTTCGATTTGCGAGCTATGGGGGGAACCGCTCATCGGTGCATGTTTCGTCCGATGATCAGCCCGATCACGGCGGCGGCTGCAACACTGCCGAGCGGCGTATTGCTGCCGGAAGCTGCGCCGGACTTGCCAAGCAGGGCCTGGGTCAACGCTTCGATTTCATCGTTCCTGGCGCGCTGGCGGCGTATCATGCTGCGACCGGCGAGGATGAGAATGAGGCCCAGGAACAACAGCAACGCGGCCACGACGAGTGCCGCTTCCCAGGGCGTCATGCGGGTAGTCAGCCAGAGGTAAAATCCGGCCAGCCCGCACAGCGAGGCGAGAAGCGCCAGCAACACGCCAGCGAACATCAGAATGCCGCCGCCGCTGCGCCGCTTGAGGTCGGCGACCTCACGCTTCAACACGAGGCTGACGAGTTGACGAAGCATCTGCGTGCCGCCTAGCGCCGGGAGAACGAGCCAAGGAGTATGCCGATCAGCAGGGCGATCAGTGTCGCCTGAACCGGCTTTTCAGAGATGTAGTCCTCAATCGAGCCCGCCGCCTGCTTTGCCTTGGCGGTAGCTTCGTCCGCGGCGGCGCGGGAGCGGTTCAGCAAGTCCTCCGCCTCGTCCGCGGCGGCCTTGCGAGCTTCGCCAACCTTTGACTCGGCCAGGTCCTTCAGCAGCCCGGTCAGCGTAGAGATATCGTCACGGATTGTCTTGATCTGGTGTTCGATGTCTTCAGGAGTTGCAGACTGCTGTTTCGATTGTGCCATGTTTCTTGCCTTCCACTTACTCCCCCCAGTTGTTTCATTGAACGATAAGTACTGGTACGGATCAATATCCTTTCCGTGAAGTTCACCTTATGTGACCTGGCGGGCCGTCAGAACGGCGACGACTTTGGAAAGTCAGGTTTTCTCTTGTCGCGTATCGAGGACAGACCTTCCTTAACCTCGGGTCCCGAGAAGCCCATGAACTCCAGCGCCAGCGATGCGTCGAAGGTGGGGCCGGCCATGCGCAGCCAGTTGTTGAGCGAGTGCTTGGTCCAGCGCACGGCAGTCGGCGCGCCACGCGCCAGCTTGCGGCAGACGTTGAGCGCGGTTTCGTGCACCTTGTCGTCATCGGCACAAACGGATACGAGGCCGATGCGCTCGGCCTCCTCGCCGTTCAGCGGTTCGCACAGCATCAGGTAGTACTTCGCCTTGGCCATGCCGATCAGCAGCGGCCAGACGATCGCCGCGTGGTCGCCTGCCGCCACGCCGAGCCGGGTGTGGCCGTCGATGATGCGGGCGGTGCGGCCGGCGACGGTGATGTCGCACACCATCGCCGCGGCCAGACCTGCGCCGACGCTGACGCCTTCAAGCGCGGCAACGGTGGGCTTGGCGCAGTTGATGACGTTGTAAACGAGGTCGGACGCTTCCTTCCAGACGCGGGCGCGGGTCTCGAAGTCGTTGGTCATCTCCTCGACCATGCCGAGGTCGCCGCCTGCAGACAGGTTGCCGCCATCGCCGCGCAGCAGCACCGCGCGGGTGTCTGGGTCGCGGTCGATGTCGCGCCACACCTCGGCCAGTTCGCGATGGCCGGTGGCGTCCAGCGCATTGAGCTTTTTCGGCGCGGACAGGATCACCTCGAGGATGCCGTCTTCGGGCCGGTTGAACTTCAGGGCTTCATAGTGGGCGTAGCGTTGTGTCATGGAACTCGTGGCTGCCTGGCTGGTTGGTGGTGCAGGCAGGCACTATGAAGCCGCTGCAGAGGATTTGGAACAGGGACATCGGTTGATGGGCGTGATGATCGACGGCAAGTGGCATACGCAGTCACTGGCCGAGCTGGCGAAGGACGGGGACTTCCAGCGCAAGGAGTCGTCGTTCCGCGACTGGATCGAACCGGGCGGACGGTTTCCGCCGGAAGCCGGGCGTTACCGGCTCTACGTATCGCTGGCCTGCCCGTGGGCGCACCGCACGCTGATCATGCGCGCGCTCAAGGGGCTGGACGGGATGATCCCGGTGTCAGTGGTCAACTGGTTCATGGGCGAGGATGGCTGGACGTTCGAGGACGGCGAGGGCGTGGTGCCGGACCCGGTGTTCAGAGCGCGCTATCTGCGCGATGTTTATGCAGGCGTGAAGCCGGATTATACCGGACGGGTGACGGTGCCGGTGCTGCTCGACGCGCAGACGAAGCAGATCGTGTCGAACGAGAGCTCGGAGATTATCCGGATGTTCAATTCAGCCTTCGACGGGCTGGGTGCGAAGGCAGGCGACTACTATCCGGCAGACCTGCGCGCCGAGATCGACGCGGTGAACGAGCGCGTCTACGACACGCTCAACAACGGCGTCTACAAGTCCGGGTTTGCCACCACCCAGGCGGCCTACGAGAAGGCGGTTTATCCGCTGTTCGACACGCTGGACTGGATGGAAGAGCGGCTGTCGCGCCAGCGCTGGCTGGCGGGCGACCGGTTCAGCGAGGCCGACATCCGCGCCTTCGTCACCCTGATCCGTTTCGACCCGGTCTATCACGGCCACTTCAAGTGCAACCGCGCGCGCATCGTCGACTATCCGAATCTCTGGGCCTACACGCGCGAGATCTACCAGATGCCGGGCGTGGCGGAGACGGTGAACCTGACCCACATCAAGAGCCACTATTA
>CAZYKZ010000267.1:0-3320 GCA_964648175.1 uncultured Anderseniella sp. | reverse complement strand
ACCCGAGATCAAGCGTGCCGGAACGGCCATGGGATATGATGTGAAGCGACTGGACGTCGCGGCGATCAGCCATCACCGAGGCGATCTGCTCGACACCGTCACTGCCAGCTTCGATGATGTAAACGTCATAGCCTTCGCCGATGCCTGCGACCAGGCTGTCAATGTCATCAACCGCAGAATCGATGAAGACAATGCCCCGCCCGTTGTCTTGAGGCACACCGTCGCTGAGTTCTTCGCCAGCAAGTGCCGACAGAAGCGCATCGTGCGCCTGCTCTTGCTGATGCTGCAGATCAACCGCATGGTCGGCCATGTCTGCTGCAGCTTCAATGCCTGTCGCAACCGCCGCACCATCAAACAGTATGCGTGGCTCCAGCGCCAACAGCTCGGATTCAAGCCGCGAGCCCTTGCCAACATTAGCCTTACCTTCAGACAGCGTGCGTCCGGTCGATTCAAGCTTCTTCATATCCCCTCCAGCCCACTTGTTGCCCCTCGCGACTTCGCGAATAGCGGGTATTCAATTCATAATTTGTTACCGTAGGTTGCATGATTTAATCAACCGTTAATTACCCGTTTAAATTGCATATTGAGATTGAGCTAAAGCGATCCGTGCAGGGGTGGCGAATGCTGCGGAATTCTGCCAGTTTTGCCCGCGGCGTCCGGTTTGGGGCTGGTAAGGGGAGGCATGCGGGCATGCGCATCGATGGACTGCAGTACTGCAACTTTAGCGAGAAGATCTTCCGCCAGATGCGAATCGGTGAGGTTGATTCGGTGCACGTCACCGTCTGCTATCACGAGAATTTCCGTGAAACCGTCGCCAACCTGGAACGCTGGAACCGCTGGTTCGAGCAGTACCCGGACCTGATCATGAAGGGCACCACCGGAGACTGCGCGCGGCGCGCGAAAGAGACCGGGCGCACCGCCATCTTCTTCGGCCTGCAGAATTGCTCACCAATCGAGGACGACATTGGCCTGGTGGAGATCCTGCACACCCTCGGCGTGCGCTTCATGCAGCTCACCTACAACAACCAGTCGCTGCTGGCGACCGGCGCCTACGAGGCCGAGGACACCGGCCTTACCCGCATGGGCAAGCAGGTGGTGCGCGAGATGAACCGCGTCGGTCTCGTCGTCGACATGTCCCATTCCGCCGAGCGCTCCACGCTGGAAGCAATCGAGCACTCAACCCGCCCCATCGCCATCACCCACGCCAACCCGAAGTTCTGGCACCCGGGCCTGCGCAACAAGTCGGACGAGGTGCTCAAGGCGCTGGCTTCATCCGGCGGCATGCTCGGCTTCTCGCTCTACCCGCACCACCTCAAGGGCGGCTCCAGCTGCACGCTGGACAGCTTCTGCGAAATGATTGCCCGCACCGCCGACATGATCGGCATAGACCATATCGGCATCGGCTCGGACCTGTGCCAGGACCAGCCCGACAGCGTGGTCGAGTGGATGCGCGTCGGCCGCTGGTCGAAGGAGATCGACTATGGCGAGGGTTCGAAGGACAATGCCGGCTTCCCGCCGCAACCGGACTGGTTCCGGGACAACCGCGACTTCGGCAACATCGAACAGGGCCTGCTGGACCGCGGCATGTACCGCGAGGAGGTCGACAAGGTCATGGGTCTCAACTGGCTGAAGTTCTTCGACGAGAACTTCGGTCCTGCATAAAGAGGCGAGGAAGCACTGAAGAGGCGGGGAAGAGAGAACGCGCCAAAGCGCGTTGTCTCTGACAGGGAAACAAACAATGGCATCAAGCACAGACCGCGTCATCGCGGCAGCAGCCGCCGCCAACCTGGCCATCGAGGTGGTCACCATGCCCGCCTCCACCCGCACGGCGGAAGAAGCGGCTGCTGCATGCGGCTGCGCGGTGGGTCAGATCGTCAAGTCGCTCGTGTTCCAGGGCCACAACTCCGGAAGGCTCTACCTGCTGCTGGTATCCGGCTCCAACATGGTGGACATGGACAAGGCAGCCGCTCACGCGGGCGAGACGCTTGACCGGGCCGACCCACGGCTGGTGCGCGAACGCACCGGCTTTGCCATCGGCGGCGTCGCCCCCATCGGCCACATGGAGCCCTGCCCCGTGCTGATGGACGAAGACCTTTTGCAGTATGAAACCGTCTGGGCCGCCGCGGGCGCACCAAACGCAGTGTTCAGCGTGGACCCGGCGAAACTGCAAACGGCAACCACCGCCCGCGTGACTGAACTGCGCCAAGCCTGAACTAGAGTGCACCCCAAAGGCCAAGCCCGCCAACCAGGATCAGGCTCAGCGCCCACACCACGTCGAGGTTGAACCAGCTCTTCGAGATGAACTGTGGCCCGAGCCATCTGAACACGGCCCACGCGATCAACCCGCCCGAGGCGATCATCGCGCCTGCATGCACCACCGACACCGCCAGCGCCATGCCGACATTGCCGCCCATCAGGGACTGCGCCGCTTCGTGGCCGGCGTCCATTTCGCCCGCCTCGCACAGGCCAAGATAGATCGGCACCAGCATCAGCCCTGCCCCGTGCGCCATCGCAACGGCAAACGACCACAAAACCAGTTGCGTCGGGCGGATACGGGCAAGGAAGCGCGGATGCCGCCGGTTGACCAGCAGGTAGATGCCCATGCCCACCACCAGCAGCCCTGCCCCGATCCGGATCTCACGCTGCCACTCCACCAGCGAAACCATGATGGCAAACGGCAGCAAGATGGCCGTCATCGCAATCAGATGCCCCAGCGCGAGCGGCCCCAGCGCGGCAATCACGTCGCGCTGGCCACGGCCCATCAGCCCGGCCGAGACGGCCAGCGGCCAGCCCATGCCGGGGTTGATGCCGTGATAGATGCCGGAGCCGACGACGGCCAGCCACAGGCTCGCCGCCGTCCAGTCGTCAAATCCCAAGGCTTACACGTTCGGATAGCAGAACGAGTCGGTCGAGCAGTCACCGCCCTCCAGCCGGATCTGGTGCGAGCGGTAGCCCTTCGGAAAGTCCACGAAGAACTTCTCGTCGAGTGTCAACCCGCCATTTTCGCCCACGTCCGCCTTCACCATCGCAGCACCCCGGTCGCCCGGATAGAACTGGTCGTCCCATGTCGAGTACAGCGAGTTGGTCCAGTAGACCCGTTTGCCGTCGCGGCTGATCTCGACCATCTGCGGGCCATAGCCGAAGTCCTTGCCGCTGGGGTGCTTGGTCTTGCGCACGATGCCGCCGACATGGACCGAGCCTGAAAGCTTGGGGTTCATCGGGTCGGACACGTCGTACTGGCGCATCTCGCCGGTGCCCCAGCACGCGACATACAGGTGCCTGTCGTCCAGCGACAGGTCGATGTCCGTCACCAGCGGCGG
>CAZYKZ010000266.1:0-3344 GCA_964648175.1 uncultured Anderseniella sp. | reverse complement strand
GCGAGCTGGCGTGATCATGTCGACATCAATTCCGTGATGCTGGCCACCAGCCTGATGCCGGAGGGCTTTCTGATCACCGGGTAAGCAGGCATGGCGATATGAAGGTCGATGACGCAGGTCAATGTTCTGACGCCATAACCGGCTAAACCTGTTGCGGTGACGGAAGTACGCTCCAAAGTGCTTGAGGAGATTTGGCCATGGGCGCCCAGACTTCGACCACGAAGATCAACCAGGCAACCTGCCAGTCAAAGTCCGGCAAGCAGGCGCTGCCGCATCGCACTGACAGGTCACTCTCGAAGGCTTCGCGCGACGCTTCCAGCTCAGGCGCCGTCGCACAGGCCTTTGAGAGGGACTCATACGCATCGACCGCACTGCAGGAAGTGCTCGACCGGGCCGTGCACGCCGCTGCCTCCCGCTTTACCGGCGGCCTGTCTCCGAGCGCGCTGGCCGGTGCCTGGGCCGACTGGGCGCTTCACCTCGCCACCGCGCCAGGCAAACAGGCACAGCTCGTGGAGAAGGCAGTCCGCAAGGCCGTGCGCCTTGCGAACTACGCCACCAATTGCGCCTGCGGCGAGGATGGTTCTGCGCCATGCATCGAACCACTGCCGCAGGACAACCGCTTCCGCGGGCAGGCGTGGCAGAAATGGCCGTACAACCTGCTCTACCAGTCGTTCCTGCTCAATCAGCAATGGTGGCACGTCGCCACCACCGGCGTGCGCGGCGTAACCCGGCAGCACGAGAACGCCGTCGAGTTTGCAGCCCGCCAGCTGCTCGACGTGTTTTCGCCCTCCAACTACCTGCTGACCAATCCGGAAGTGCTTCAGCGCACGATGGAGGAAGGCGGGCAGAACCTTGTCCGCGGCATGCAGAATTTCTGGGAAGACTGGCAGAGGGCAGCCAGCGGCAAAAGACCGCCTGGCACGGAACAGTACAAGGTGGGCCGGGACGTTGCTGTCACGCCCGGCAAGGTGGTTTACCGCAACCGGCTGATCGAGCTCATCCAGTACGAGCCCACCACGAAAGAGGTGCATCCCGAGCCTGTCCTGATCGTCCCGGCCTGGATCATGAAGTACTACATCCTCGATCTGTCGCCGGACAACTCGCTGGTCAAGTATCTCACTGGCCAGGGCTTCACGGTGTTCATGATCTCGTGGAAGAACCCGCTGCCGGAAGACCGAGACCTCGGCATGGAGGACTACCGCAAGCTGGGCGTGATGGATGCGCTCGATACCGTCTCCGCCATAACCGGCGCGGAGAAGGTCCATGCCACCGGGTACTGTCTCGGCGGCACCCTGCTCTCCATCGCGGCGGCCGCCATGGCACGCGACGGCGACGACCGGTTCAAGACTGTAACGCTGCTCGCGGCCCAGACCGACTTCACCGAAGCTGGCGAGTTGATGCTGTTCATCAACGAAAGCCAGGTGACGTTCCTTGAAGACATGATGTGGGAACAGGGCTTTCTCGACGCCCGGCAGATGTCAGGCGCTTTCCAGTTGCTGCGCTCCAACGACCTGATCTGGTCGCGGCTGGTGCACGAATACCTGATGGGCGAGCGGCCCGGAATGAATGACCTGATGGCCTGGAACGCCGACGCCACCCGCATGCCGTACAGGATGCACTCGCAGTATCTGCGACAGCTCTTCCTCAACAACGATCTCGCCGAAGGCCGCTACATGGCTGGTGGGCAACCGGTCTCGATTTCGGACATTCGTGCGCCAGTCCTGGCCGTGGCGACCGAGTGGGATCATGTCGCGCCCTGGCGGTCGGTCTACAAGCTGCACCTGTTCAGTGATACCGACATCACGTTTCTGCTCACCAATGGCGGGCACAATGCCGGCATCATCTCCGAGCCCGGACACCCCGGCCGCCACTATCGAATGGCCACGCGCAAGGCGCAGGATCACTACCGGGATCCGGAGCGCTGGTTTGCGGAAACCGCCACGCACGAAGGCTCCTGGTGGCCGGCTCTGATGGCATGGCTCAAACAGCATTCGGGGCCGCCCGTTACGCCCCCGCCCATGGGTGCGCCCGCGCGTGGCCTGGCCCCCGTCTGCGATGCGCCCGGCCAATATGTGTTACAAGACTAGGCCGTTCCTCGTGCAACTACGGACATTCAGACGGTGACAAGCATCTTGTGTTCATTGCCGGTGTTGTCGTCGCTGGTCGCTTCATGTCTGGCGCCTGCACCGCTGGCGGTTGGCTATGTCGAGGGCTCCTACGTGCTGGTCTCGCCGATAGAAGTCGCGCATGTGATGTCGGTCGAGGTTGACCGCGGCGACAGGTTCGAACCGGGTCAGCCACTGGTGCAGCTTGAGCGCCGGGACCGCGAGATCGCCGTCGCAGAGGCAGAGGCTGCGCTGGCAAAGGCTGAAAGCCAGCTGGCCGACCTACGCATTGGCAAGCGGCCGGAAGAGATCGCGGCAATCGAGGCCACTCTCAGCTCCGCCCGGGCACAGGAAGACGAAGCCCGTCGCACTGTCGAGCGCCAGAGCGACCTGCTCCGGCGCGGTGCCGTTGCGCAAGCCACCTATGACGCGGCAGCAACCGCACTTGCTCAGGCCAAAGCGAAGACGCTGGAGCTGGAAGCCCAGCTTGCGGTGGCCAAGCTTCCGGCCCGGCCCGAAGCGATCAAGGCAGCCGAGGCCGGCGTCAGGCAGGCGGAAGCCAACCTCAGGCACATGCGATGGCTTCTCGAACAGCGGACGCTCACTATTTCAAGGCCCGGCACGGTTTTTGATGTCATCAGGAATAGTGGCGAACTGGCCGGGCCACAGGCGCCGGTCCTGTCGGTGCTGCCCGATGGTGCTGTGAAGCTTCGTGTGTATGTTCCCGAAGCCGCGCTCTCCTCCGTTTCGGTCGGCACCACGCTTTCGGTCAATTGCGACGGCTGCGGCGATGGCATGACCGCCACTATAAGTTATGTGGCATCAGATCCGGAATTCACCCCTCCGGTGATCTACTCGCTGCAGAACCGGCAGAAGCTTGTCTACCTTGTGGAGGCAATACCTGATGCCGATGCAACAGCACTGAAGCCGGGGCAAATCGTTGACGTGAGGCTTGGCGGCAATGACGACAAACGTCATTGACGTGTCCGGCCTGGTCAAGCGCTTCGGCGGCAGGACCGTCGTCGATCACGTGTCGATGACGGTTGCGAAAGGCGAGATCGCCGGCTTTCTGGGACCCAACGGATCGGGCAAGACAACCACCATCCGGGTGATCTGCGGCCTGCTGCATCCCGACGGCGGCAGCGGCACCGTGCTGGGCCACGACATCCTTACCGAAAGCCGCCTGATCAAGCGCCAGACCGGCTACATGACCCAGCGCTTCTCGCTGTACGAGGACCT
>CAZYKZ010000265.1:0-3366 GCA_964648175.1 uncultured Anderseniella sp. | reverse complement strand
GGCGTTTGGGTGAGGGCGGGGATGAACCAGGTGGCGAGGCTGTCGGCATTCACCGCGATGCGCAGGGTGGTGCGCTCATCTCCCGCCTGAAGCTTGCCGAGGTCCGGGCCCAGCGCGGCCTCCAGCGCCGACACTTCCTCCGCATGGCGGCACAGGCGCAAGCCGGCCGCGGTGGCTGTGCACGGCTGGCCGCGCACCACCAGCACGGTGCCGGTGCGCTCTTCCAGCAGCTTGATGCGTTGAGACACGGCAGAGGGCGTGACCCCCAGCGCAAGCGCCGCCTTGTCGAAGCTGCCGGTGCGGATGACCGCGGCCAGTGCGGCCAGATGGTTGTAATCGAGATGCATTAGAGAAACTGAAGCAGATTAAGACAAAGCAGTTTGGCTAATTTCGCCTATATGCGCTAGAGGTCGCCCACATTGAGCCTTGATCCGGGGGAAGACGATGTTTGCAGCCGCACTGGCGGGCTATGTGCTGGCCATTTCGCTTATCATGGCCATCGGGGCGCAGAACGCCTTCATCCTGCGCCAGGGTCTGAAGCGCGAGCACGTTTTCATCCTGTGCCTGCTTTGCGCGCTGTCGGACACCATTCTCATCGTGGCGGGCGTCGCGGGGCTTGGCACGCTGGTCAGCCAGCACCCGGTGGCGCTGGCGGCAATTGCGGTGGGCGGGGCAATCTTCCTGTTCGGTTACGGTCTGATGGCGTTCAGACGGGCGTTCAATCCCGACGTGCTCAAGGCTGGAGCTGGGCCGTCATTGCCGCTTGGCAAGGCGGTGGCAGCGTGCCTGGCCTTCACCTTCCTCAATCCGCATGTTTACCTTGATACAGTGGTGCTGCTGGGCGGGCTGTCGGCGGTCTATCAGGGCGAGGCGCGGCTGGCCTACGCGGTGGGCGCGTGCGCAGGCTCGTTCACCTGGTTCTTCTCGCTGGGCTATGGCGCAAGGCTGCTGGCGCCGGTGTTCGCCAGGCCGAAGAGTTGGCAGGTGCTCGACATCCTGATCGGGCTGGTAATGTGGGGCCTGGGAGCGAAACTGGCGATGGAACTGGTTTAGCGAAGGTCCGTGACGATACCCGAATCTTCCTGAATCAGATCCTCAGCCGTTTTCCATATGTCCTTGCCAGCCCACTGCTTTTCCAGCTGCTCGCGCCACGCCGGCGTCATCGGCGAGTTGACGAAATAGCGCTCGAAGAAGCGCCGCGACATGGCCCGCTGCTCGAAGGCGGGACCATCCACGCGCTCATCGGTGTGGCTGTCATAGCGGGCTGGTTCGTGGAACATGAAGCGCGCGCTGCGCCCGGCAATGCGGGCCTCGCCCTGCAGAAAGACCGGCACGCACATCGAGGCGCATACGTCGCCGCCAGCCACCAGCGTGTCCACGCGGTGGGTGCGTTTGACCTGCTGGATAAGCTCGATCAGTTCACGGCCCTCGCGGATCGAGCCGCCCGGCGAATCCAGCTGGATGATGTAATGGCCCGTGCGGCCGTTCCACGCGTCGAAGGCCTCGGTGAAGCGGGTGACCAGCGGGATGTCGATGCCGGAGCGCCATGACAGGACCACCGCGTCGCCAACCTGGGTAACGGTGAGGCGGCCCTTGTTGACGCGCGCGTCCTGGTAGATGCCATGGCCGAGCCAGACCACGACAAGCGCCATGGCCAAAAGCAGAAGGCGGTTCCAGGTCATTGAAACCGCCTCCGGCAGGTCGTGTCAGGTGTCAGGACCGCTTGCCCCACCATCCCGATTTCTTCGGTGCAGTGGACGGGTCCACGGTCGGGGCAGGGGGTTGCCAGCGCGGTGCGGCAGGCTCTTCAGCCGCCACCAGTTCCGGTTTGGCGGGTTCCTCTGGCTCAGGCCTCTGGCCGCCGTTGGATGCAGCGGGCTTTTGTGCTTCCGGTTCGGCCTGCTGTTCAGCCTCGACAGCCTTCTTCGCGGCCCGCTTGCGCGGCTTCTTCGCGGGCTTGGTCTCTTCGTCAGCGTCTGCAGAGACGGTTTCGGCCTCGGCAGCGTCGGCGGCGGCAGCCTTCTTGGCAGCACGCTTGCGCGGCTTCTTGGCAGGCTTTTCCTCTTCGGCCGGGGCTTCCTCGGCTACCGCTTCGGCCGGTTCGGCCTCGGGCTCTTCAGCCTCGGCGGCTACAGCATCTTCGCCAGCATCGGCGTCAGCAGCGGCTTCGGCTTCCTCGCCGGCCTCGGCAGACTTTGCGCCACGGCCACGGCCACCACGGCGGCGGCGGCGCTTCTTGCGCTGTTCGCCATTGCCTTCGCCGTCCTGGGCCTCTTCGCCCGAAGCGGCTGCTTGCGTGTCTTCACCCTCTTCATCGGTATCCGACTCGGCGGCCAGTTCCTCACCTTCGCTGGCTTCGCCGTCCTGGCGTTCCTCGCGCTGGCGGCGTCCACCCCGGCGGCCACGGCGGCGGCGGCGCTTCTTGCGCGGCTCGCCGTCTTCGTCGCTGCGGGCTTCCGCATCGGCGGATGCAGCCACTTCTTCCTCGTCCTCTTCGTCCTCGATGATGGGCTCTTCCTCAGCCGCCTCCATCTCGTCGCCCATGGCGACAGCTGTAGCGGAAGCGGCGGGACGCACTGCCGGTCCCTTGCGGTCGGGCTTGCGCTCGATGCGGCTTTCGGCCTGTGCACATTCGCGATCAGGGATGATCCAGATCGAGATGCCGTAGTTCTGCTCCAGCGACAGCAGGGCGTCGCGCTTTTCATTGAAGATGTAGATGGCGACGTCCGGATGGACCCGCACGTCCAGGCTCTCGGCCTTGCGCGAAAGCAGGTGCTCCTCGATGCCGCGCAGCACCGACAGGGCACAGCTGGACACCGCACGGATGACGCCGGTGCCTTCGCAGTGCGGGCACTGGCGCGTGGAGCTTTCCATCATGCCCTGGCGCAGCCGCTGGCGTGACATTTCCAGCAGGCCGAAATGCGAGATGCGGCCAACCTGGATGCGAGCCCGGTCGTTCTTCAGCGCGTCCTTCAGCTTGCGCTCCACCGCCCGGTTGTTGCGGTTCTCCTCCATGTCGATGAAGTCGATGACGATCAGGCCGGCCAGGTCGCGCAGGCGCAGCTGACGGGCAATCTCCACCGCCGCCTCGAGGTTGGTCTTGAGCGCGGTGTCCTCGATGTTGTGCTCTCGCGTCGCCTTGCCCGAGTTGATGTCGATCGACACCAGCGCCTCGGTCTGGTTCATCACGATGTAGCCGCCGGACGGCAGCGTGACGGTGGGGGTGAACAGCCCGTCGAGCTGGCTTTCAACCTGGTAACGGGTGAACAGCTGGCGGGTATCCTTGTAGAGCTTCACGTTGCGCGCATGACTGGGCATGAGCATCTTCATGAAGTCCTTGGCTTCCTTGTAGCCTTCCTCGCCCTC
>CAZYKZ010000264.1:0-3378 GCA_964648175.1 uncultured Anderseniella sp. | reverse complement strand
AGATTTCCCAATCTGTCTCCCGAGTTCGGAATGCAAGATGGTCACACTCTTGGCCGTTGATGACGCCGCTGCCGAGGTCTTTTGCCTCAGTCACATTCGCCATCATACGCTCGAAGGGATTGGAAGACAGTAGATCCGCAGCAGGTGCCTGGACATCATAGTCAAACGTCAGTGTATCTAGCGCCTCATCAATGGGACCTTCGACCGGAACCCTGGCGAACACGTCGAGGTTTTTCCCAAGCGCCGTCACTGTCTTGCTGTCATAGGTCAACTCCAGATCGACGAAGCCACCCTTGCGGGTGAACCTCAGCTTGTCTGGTCTCATCAAAGAGATCGACCCGGAGCTTGCAAATGCGACCTTCTGCAGATCGTCGGTCACCAGTTCGAGACTGGCATTATAGGTCAGATGGATTGCCTTCTGACCTGAGACGTAATCCGACATTGCCTGAAAGATCTTCTCGGCAGCATCGCTGTCCTCTGCAGCTGCCTTGTGCGGCATGGCAATGGAGACGCTGGCAGCCAGCATAGCCATCGCCGTAAACGACGCGGCAGTTGGAAGAGATGAATGAAGGACCGGAAATGGATCCGCCCTCATCCCTGACAGCAATTTCGGGTTGGCACTCAGCATCGCTTTCCTCCGATAATATTTGTGTCTGTTTTTATGCTGAATCGTTCAGCTTCTACCGCAACGCCAAATCCAGCGAGCTTTGTCGTCTCGAACACCCTAACACAGCTAATTTCCTTGTCCCTATCCGGTCGCGACAAATACCATGTGCTGGGAGCTGAAATACATACCGGGTATTGAGCTGACTGATCTGCTGGCCTAGCAACTGTGTCTACGTACCGAGTTGATGTTGCCATGGTGTGCCAGTTTTGCGGATCGCGTTTGCGATGGTGATGAGCCTGCGAGCAACGGTAATAACGACAAGCTTGTGAGGTCTACCGCCTAGTCCTTAACCTGATTGGGAAATGGAATGATGACGAGCCAGATCTTCGATCCGCCCGAGTGATCGAAAGCTTGCCCATATGAAGCTGGGTTTTGCGCCGACACCCAAAAGGACGCCCAGCGCATCAGCCTGTTTGCTTGGTCTAACAGAACTATGACTTCCGTTGGCAGAACAGTTGGTCTACCGGGGCGAATACCAAATGGGTGATGTGTAAGCTCGCTCCTGGCCGGTGGTTTCAGCCCCGTCAGGGATTTCCACACCGAAGCGGAATGCATCATACACCACCCATCTCGGCGTCGGGATTTCGAGGACCCTTGCATAGTAGAACGCGGACTGCTCAGGGTCGAAGTCAGGATCAGTCCAGACCGTCCCCAGTTCCGATGCCCCGATGGTGTTGATCCAATTCGCATTGGCGACGTCGACAGTATTGCCTACTGGCGGCAGGTTCCCATTGGCGTCGGGCTCACGACCGCTCGACCAGGCCACGTCATAAACCTTTTCATGGGTCTTGCCGTCCTTATCGAGCCAACCCTTGACGATCTGGATCCGGTCCAGGTTGGCACCTATCGGATCGCGAAGTGCATAGACCATGAATGTTGGCGCACCACTGCCTTCATGTGCGGGCAGATCAGCCCCCATCGGGACACCCTTCTCATACCCCCGAAAGGCCGGCTGCCGGCTGTTCAGGTCCTGGTCCGTATAGTCCCAGCCACCAAAGAAGCGGACCATCATACGCGGGCCAGTTGTCCCATAGACTTCCTTGCGTGCCATGGCATCCCAGATCGAGGCCCGCGTATTCTCATGCGCCCACACTGCCGCATAGCCTGACGAAACGAGCTGGTATCCCTGGAACGTTCCGTTTTCCGTCTTGACGAAGGGATGCAGCATCCGCTCGGGCTTGGGCTCTGCGTTTGTTGCCTTGCCGAAGAAATTGTCCTCTTCGACAGCGGCAAGCGCGGTATGACTGTCTGTCGAGCCCACCATGCCAAACTTGTAAGGGTTGGTGCCTAGACGCTTTTCCAGCAACAGGCCGTTCTTCAGCGCTGAGCGGGCATACTCGTACTGCAGCATGTCGTTGGTCTTGGCCTGGGTGAGATCCAGATTGCCGGCGTCCCAGGTCTCGTAATCGGCAAACTGATCGTCCGGCGACAGATAGGGATGGGTTTCGCCATCGCCCTTGATCTGGGTCGCTTCGTACATCGGCTCCCATTTGGCGCGTTGTTTGACGTAAGCCTCATCGATCGCCTTGCCGGTATACTGCGCATCGACCGGGAACATGATGCCATTAGACAGGTTGCCATTGTGCGCCAGCGCCAAGGCGGACCCACCGGTTTTGGCCTCGTAACTGTCCAGCCACTTGTAGAGATCCAGAGGGTCCGTGGAACCGATTGGGGCCTGTGTCGTGTAGGGCACCACCTGCCCCACCTTGTCGGCACCGTCGCGGAAAATCACATTGCGATGCAGGTTGTTGCCCGCAACCAATGACGTCCATTCAAAGCCAATCAGGGCGGTGAATTTGCCCGGCTCATTGAACCGTTCAGCTGAATCAATCACCTTGTCCCAGATCGATCTGTAGGTCCTTCCGCCTGGCGAGTATTCAGCCAGCATCTCCAAGTCGATCGTGCCTTGAGCAAAAGTCGTGATCAGATCCAGCGCGGCTGCAGCAGATGCCTCACCACCCTTCTGAAGGCCTTCATACCAGGGCTTGGCCTGTTCGAACTTCAGGATGTTGGGATTGCCGGCCGCCAGATCATTGAAAAAGCCCATGGCATCGGAATGATCAGCAATCACCAACCAGTCCAGGGGCCGTCCGAGCTTGGCAGGTTGACCGCTGGACGCCATGACCTGCTCGCCGCGAGCAAACCGATAGGCGTCATCAAGCCCAAGCCTTGCGCCAAACAGGCCTGCATCAACAGAGAGCGCAGTGTGAAGATGAGTGTCGCCCCATAGGAGCTTGTCAGGAAAACTCCGCTGAGCGTAGGGCGAATAGGCCTTTCCGGGATAGAGACCAGACAGAGACTCTTCCGAGGGCTTAAACTGAGCAAACGCGGCATTTGCGACAACAGCGAGAGCGGCGACGCCACACATGCCGCAGATGAATTTCCTCATTGGCCTTCCTCCACTGGATGGCAACGCCTTTGCTCAATCCCGGTCTTGTAGCAATCCTCTCAATAGTGCGTTGCGTTTGTCACGTGTGATTGGATCACACGTCAAATAAGCGATCTTCTCAGTGCGTGGCAGCTTGTAGCGGGACTGCAAGCGTCCCCATGGCGGCGAAGCCTTCCAGCCTGTTCTCCACATTGAACTCGTAGTACCCACGGAACTTCGCCGTGAGTGCGCGGTCCGCCATCGGCACCGTCAGCCCCATAGCCGGACCGATGGCCGTCACCCGTCCCTTCAACGCACCGAGCTCGGCATCCGGACCGCTGTC
>CAZYKZ010000263.1:0-3387 GCA_964648175.1 uncultured Anderseniella sp. | reverse complement strand
CACGGCAAGAACAACCATTCGCGAGGCAGTCGGCGTTTTCAAGGACGCGGGCAAGATGGAGGACGCAGTCGAGGAGCTGGAGGAAAGCGGATTCGACCGTGCCGAGATAAGCCTGCTGGCGAGCGACGATACTGTGCGGCAGAAGCTCGGACACCGGTTCTACGACGCCAAATCGCTGGAAGACGATCCGGCCGTGCCGCGCAAGGCCTTCGTGTCGACCGCGGCGATCGGTGATGCCGAAGGCGCGCTCATTGGGGGCCTGATGTATGCCGGTGCGCTGGCGGCTGCCGGAGTGACTGTGGCTTCGGGCGGCGCCTTCGGTGCGCTGCTTGCAGCAGCAGTCGCAGGCGGGGCTTCGGGCGGTCTGGTTGGCGGCGTTCTTGCCAGCCTTGTCGGAGAAAGCCAGGCCCGTCAGATCGAGGACGAGATCAGGCATGGCGGGCTGCTGGTTTGGGTTCGCACGCCCAGTGAAGACGACGAGAAGCGAGCTTTGGATGTGTTCAGGCGCAACGGCGCTGCGGATGTCCACGTCCATAGTATCGAGGTGTGAACCCTACTGCTTTTCGGCGAGTGCCGCCTTGCACGCGGCCAGCGTTGTGTCGAGGCTGCCGCCGGCATCCACACGCGCCCATTCAATCTTTCCTGCGCCACGCGCAAGCTGCTTGTGCACCACGTCGGCGGTGGCGTCGGATGCATCGCCACGGCGTGCAGTGACCCGCTCGACCAGCACTTCTTCGTCTGCCTCGAGCCAGAGACCGGCGAACGCCGCGCCGCAATCGCGCGCCAGCTGCTCCACGGCATACCGCTCGCCCCTGTCGAGGAAGGCGGCATCGACGATCACCGGCCACCCCGCCTCCAGTGCTGCCCGCGCCTTCTCCAGCACGGCTGCATAGACCTTGTCGCTGGCCTGCTTCGTATAGCTTTCCGGCGGCAGGCGGTCGTCCATGCTCACGCCGGCCATCAGCTTGCGCTCAATATCCGTGCGCAGGTGCAGTGCGCCCGGACATGGGTCGAAGCCAGGGGCAAGGCGGCGGGCCACGGTGGTCTTGCCGGTGCCGGAATATCCGCCTATGGCGACGAGCCGGGGCATGGCCGGCGCAACCTCCGCCACGGCGCGCTCAAGGTAGGCGATGGCAGCAGCCCGGTCCGCCTCCGCCGAGCTGCCCTGGTGCTGGGCGGCACGGTCGAGCAGCACCATGGCGCGGACCCCTGCCCGCATTGCAATGAACAGCGGCAAGGCAGCAAGGCCGTCGATCTGCATGCTTGCTTCGTGGGGATCAGAGTCGCGCAGGTAGCAGTTGAGCAGGCGATTGGCCTGCGGCGCCAAGTCCTCGTGGCACAGGTCCATCAACAGGAAGGCGAGGTCGTAGAGCACGTCGATGGTGGCGAGGTCTTCGGAAAACTCGATGGCGTCGAACAGCACCGGCTCGCCGTCCAGAAGCACGATGTTGCGCAGGTGCAGGTCACCGTGGCAGCGGCGCACGAAGCCTGCCGCCTCGCGGGCCTTCAGCACGTCGCGGCAGTGGGCGAAGTGCATGGCGGTGCGCTTGGCGAAGCTGGCGGCAAGCCCCTCCGGCAGCGCCTGCCCCGCGCGCGCAAACGCTGCGTCAAGGCTTGCGATGATCTGGTGCACACGGGCTTCGGCAAAGCCCGTTCCCATATGAACCGGCGCGGCGCGGTGAGCGACCAGGATGGCCACGCACAAGCGGTCCGTTACCTCGTCTGTCAGCCGCCCGTCACGGGCGATCTCGGTGAACAGCGCATCGTCGGGAAAGCGGCGCATGTGCACAGCCCACTCAACCGGTTCGCCCTCTCCTTCCAGCGCCAGGCCGCCACCGGACTCTCGCGTAACCGGCACCAGGCCGAGGTAGATTTGCGGGGCGTTGGGTTGGTTGATCTCGATCTCGCGGCGGCAGGCGGCCTCGCGCTTTTCAAGCGTGGAAAAGTCCATGTAGTCGAACTTCACCGGCTTCTTGATCTTCCACGCCTCATCCGGCGTCAGGAACACCAGCGCGCCATGGGTCTCCTGAATCGAAACCTCATCGCTGGCCAGGCCGAAGGCTTCTCCGCTGGACAGAAACCGAATGATCTGGTGGTGGGTGGTCATGTACTGCGCCGCCTGCCGGGCCATTGGTGATGCAGCATCCACTAACCACGTTTGGTCGCTGCCACACCTTGACCGGTATCAAGCGGCGGACAGCCGCGCTCAGCCGCGCACGCAGCTGGCCGAGATCAGCCGGAAGCCTGCCTGGGTCGCGCGGTAGTCCTCGATGATGCGGCCTGCCGCATACTGGCAACTGGCGAGGTCGTGCACATAAACCGGCGACATGGGGATGCGGTAGTCCTGCACCTGGCCGCCCATCAAAGCTGTCATGATCAGAAAGTACTTCATCTCGCTGGCTCCTCTTCAGCCTTCCGGCCTGTTTCATGCCGGTACAGGTTTCCGGCCGTCTGCCGGACAGGCTGCAAGAGGGGGGCCAGCGGAACGTCTGATCAGCCGAGATCGCGGGCCGACATGACGTCGGCACGGGTCAGGCCAATGTCGCGCAACAGATGATCATTGAGTTGGCTCAACGCAACGGCTGCAGCGCGCCGGCGGCGGCGCTCCGCGATCCGGTGCGCCAGCGCCGTGGACAGACGCCGGAACACGCTCATGCTTTCGGGCAGCAGCAGGCCACCCCCGTCAAGACGGAAGGCTCTCATGGTCATATCTCCAGATTTTCCGGCTTCCCGCTTGCCGGCACGGCATGACGCCGGTGCTCGCGCGGGAGGCACTTTCTTCGTTTTGCTGGACGTGCTTCTACCCGCGCCGCCAGCCGCCAGATGTGCATTTCATCACATCGCGAACACGAGAATGTTCCTGTTTTATTCTTTTCAATCGTGCGAATCGAGCTATGCTGGTCTGATGGATTTCTCCGAGACAGCCTTCATCGCCGGACGAACTGCAATTACATGGGGCGACCTTGCGGTGGCTGCGGCGGCGCTTGCGCTGGTGCTGCTGGTGGCGGCGGTCGTGCTGGCGTGGCGGGCGGGCAAGGGCAACCAGTCGCAGACCATCGAGGCGATGCGGCGGGCTGCCGAGATGGAAGTCAAGCTTGCCGAGATGTCGGGGCAATTGCGCGGACTGGCGGAGCATTCCGCCTCGACGCAGGCCCACCTGACGCAGACGCTGGACCAGCGGCTGGAGCAGGTGTCGCAGCGGCTTGGAGCAGGACTTTCCGAGAACAGCCAGCGCACCACGCAGTCGCTGCAACAACTCAACGAGCGGCTGGCGGTCATCGACAAGGCGCAAACCAACCTGACCCAGCTTTCCTCGGAAATGTTGTCGCTCAAGGACATCCTGTCCAACAAGCAGTCGCGCGGCGCCTATGGCCAGGGCCGCATGGA
>CAZYKZ010000262.1:0-3394 GCA_964648175.1 uncultured Anderseniella sp. | reverse complement strand
TGATCTTTCGCCACATGAAGGAAGACACCGGCGGGCTCTACCCGGCCCTGCTGCGTTCGCTCGGCTTCGACGTCGCCATGCACGACTGGCAGGATGGTGAGGCACCTGCTGCCGCCACGCTTGCCGCCACCGACATCATCGTGGCGCTTGGCGGGGCCCAGCAGGTCTGGGAGGAAGACAGGCACCCCTGGCTCAAGGCCGAGAAGGCCATCATCGCGGATTGGGTCGGCGCACAGGCGAAACCCTATGTCGGACTGTGCCTTGGCCACCAGCTGCTGGCCGACGCGCTGGGCGGCGACGTGGGGCTCGCCACCCACAAGGAAGTTGGCGTCTCCACGGTGACCTTCTCCGGAGAGACGGCAGACTGCCGCGTATTCAACGCCTTCAGCGGCTCAACGCCGGTCACCCAGTGGCACGAGGCTGAAGTAACGCACGCCCCCGATGTGGCCACCGTGCTTGCCTCGTCCGGCAAGTGCGCGGTGCAGATGCTGGCCGTGGACGGCCATGCCTTCTCCACCCAGTTCCACCATGAGTGGGACCTGCCCACCGTTCACGGCTGGATTCCGCAGTGGAAGACAGCAATGGACGATGCAACGGGACAGCCCGGCAGCTATGCCGCGTTCGCCAGCGAGATGGCTCGCGAAGAACCCCACCTCTCCCGTCTCAGTCACGGCCTGTTCGAAAGCTTCATGAAGGCCAACGGGCTCGCCGGCTAGAACCGTCCGCCGCTCAGCACCCACCCCACAACCGGCAGCGCGCCGCATTAAGCAGCATGTCGGCCATCACCGCCTGACCTTCGGCAGTCGGGTGGAAGTAGCCCGAGATGCCTGCCTGGTAGTGATAGTCCACCGGCTGGCGCGGGTTGCGGGCCAGCTGCTCCACCGGAGTGACGTAGTATTGCATCAGGATCGAGTCGTTGAAGGTGCGGAACCAGCGCTGGCGGCTGGCATAGGCCAGCATGTCGGACGGCGCGACAGGCTGCCACTGCGCATTGATGAGCTGCAGGTGGTTGAGCGCATCGGCCTTTGACGGCCCGGTCGCGCACACGCCGCGGCCCTGGAAGGCGCCGGCCCACGACAGGGCGTCGGTCCACGTCCAGCCCGTGCGCGACACCGCTTCCTTCATCGCGTTGTTGAAGTTCTTGCCCTCGAACAGGGCCCGCTGCAGCCGTTGCAGCCGGTCGTTGCTGGTCGACACGAAGTACTCCGAGTCCGCCCCGGCATTGACCGCGTCGGCCGAGCAGATCATGCCTGTTTCCGACGACATCGGATCAGGATAGGGACCGGTCACCACCTGCCCCCGGTCGGTCAGTCCGAGACGGTTCTCGATGGCCACTGCCAGCGACGCATAGCGGTTGGACAGCCGGCATTGACGGCCGGCCTGATCGTTGGCGCAGTTGGCCAGGTTCTCTTCCCCACGCGCCCGCGCCAGCATGGTTTCCGGCTTCTCTGCGCCCGACAGGAACCGCACCTTGCCGATGGCCGGGCCGGCCATGGCCCACTTCACCACGTTGCCGAAGCCGATGTCGTTGCCGCCCACACTGAGCAGCACCATGTCCGGCTTTGCCCGCCACTGGCCGCACCCTTTCAGCGGACGCGTGGCCGTCGCCGCGCCCTCGTCGGCGCACAGGTCACGCACCGCATGATCGAGTTGCGACCAGTTCGCCTGCGCCAGCACCGTATCGGCGCCCTTGCGCACCCCTGCATCGCGCAATGCAACCCTGCTTACCGGCTCCACGTGGGCCGTTTCCGTGTCGGTGCCCTCGATGATGTCCGGGATGGTGGCGCCCGAGCAGGCGTAGCCGAGATAGGTCACCACGCCCTGGCGGTTCTCAGCCGCCAGCTGCATGGCGATGCGCTGCTGGTGCGAGTAGACCGACCGGTGGCAGGCCGGATCGAGCCAGTGCGGCAGGCTGGTGGGCCGGGGCCGCAGCGTATCGCCCAGGGTCTGGGATTTGGAGTAGTTCGCCGGATAGTCCGGATTGCCCTCGCCGGACCCGTAGCTGTCGCCCAGGCCAACGATGACCCGCGACTTGACCTCCTGGTAGACCGCCGTCACCTGGGTCATCACCCCTCCGGGGCTGGCCGGATCGAGCACCTGGGACAGCAGCGAGAACTGCTGGTTGACCGGCGCGTCGAGCGCCGCCGAGCCGGCGCAATCGGCTTCGGTCACGCGGCGCCAGTCCTGGTCATTGCCGGTATGGATGAACCAGGCGCACTGCTTGCCGGCAAACAGCGCAGCGCCCATGCCGCCAAGCCGCGCCGAGATGCGCACCTGGCGCGGAAACAGCCGCGAGCCCGCATTGCCCTGCTCTTCCAGGCACGACTTCAGCACCCGCCGGTGGCCGGGGCTCCAGCAGGTGAAGGTGCCGTCGCTTTCAAGCCAGGCCTTGCCGGCCCAGCCGTCATGACCCGCCTTCAGCGCCGCAGCTGCCAGCCGGCGCTCTGCGAACAGCACCGGCCCCACCCACTCGCCGTTGATGCGCTTGCGGCCAAACTCGTCCGCGCGGCCCTCCAGCGCGGCAAAGGCGTCTGCAGCCGCCACATGCGGGGCAAACGTGGCCGCATCGGAGAAGAACCGGAACCGGTCCTCCACCTGCCAGTCGATGCCGGAAATCGGCGCGTCCTGGGCTCGCGCGGGCGCAAGCGTGGCCAGCGCCAGAATCAATGTTGCAGCAATGTGGATGAGCGCGCTTTTCATGCCCCGCCAATGACTGGAAAATTATGGCGGGCTGATGGAGGCGGACCCGTCAGCCCTTGCCTTCGAGCCCCGCCAGCGCCTCCGCGCCTGCACCCGGTATGCGCATCTCGAATACGTCGCGCACTACCGTGTAGTCGTAATAGCCCATCCGCGCGATCGGCTCGAGCTTGCCGATGTCCAGCTTGCCGTCCGCGCCGATGAAGGCGTCATCCACGTGGATGCGCTCGACCCTGGCGAACACCACGTCCACCGTGCCGACGGGCGAATCCCCCTCCAGCGTGTGCGTAGACAGGTACCGGCACTCGAAGTGCGCCGGGCTTTCCGCTACCCGAGGTGCTGCGCAATGCACAGACGCCGCCTTGCTCACCCCCGCCCGCACGAACTCGTCCTCCTCCGGCGCCAGCGCCATGGCCGAGATGTTCACCGCCTCGCGAAGCGCCCACGTCGCCATGTTCCACACGAACCAGCCGGTCGTTTGCGCGTTCACCACAGTGTCCTTGCGCCGTCCGTCCGGATAGCGGTTGGCAGCAAACATCACCATCGGCGGGTCGAAGGTCAGGTTCTGCCACTGGCTGTAGGGGGCAAGGTTGGCCACCCCGTCCGCGCTCACCGACGACAGCCAGCCGATGGGGCGCGGCACGGTGCAGCTCTTGAACGGCGAGAACGGCAGCGGACAGGCCTCGCGGCCGGGATC
>CAZYKZ010000261.1:0-3407 GCA_964648175.1 uncultured Anderseniella sp. | reverse complement strand
GCTGGAGGCCATGAAGTTCTTCACCAACGTGAAGACCTATTCGCTGCCCTGGCCGCGCTGACATGGAAGGCAGCCGCTCCGCCAAGCCTGTCCAGCATACCGAGGGCGAGTCCAACACCTCGTCGGCGCGGGCGGACTGGATTGCCCGCAATACCGGCGAGCGATCTGCCCCGCTGCTGAAGCGCGATGCCGATGCGTTCATGCACCAGTCTTTGTCGAGCCCGTGCGTGAACACGATTGCGAAGGCCGAGGGCATCTGGATCGAGGATCTCGATGGCCGGCGCTACATGGACTTCCACGGCAACTCGGTGCACCACATCGGGTATGCCCATCCGCGCCTCGTCGCCGCCATCAAGCAGCAGCTCGACGAACTGAGCTTCTCGCCGCGCCGGTTCACCAACGAGGTGTCAGTGGAACTGGCCGAGCGGCTGGGCAGGCTGGCACCGGAAGACCTGAACCGCGTGCTGTTCACCACCGGCGGGTCCGATGCGGTGGAGGTGGCGCTGAAGATTGCGCGTGCCGCCACGGGCCGGTTCAAGACGCTGTCGTTCTGGGATGCGTTTCACGGGGCGGGCTTCGGCGCATCGTCGGTTGGCGGCGAGGCGACGTTCCGCTCGCACATTGCCGGGCCGCTGACGCCGGGGGCAGAGCACGTGGCGCCGTTTGCCTGCTATCGCTGCCCGTACGGCCATCCCGGGCCGGACAATTGCGGGCTCGCCTGCGCCAACATGGTCGAGTACGTGCTGGAGCGCGAGGGCGACGTGGCCGCCGTGATCGGCGAGCCGATGCGCGCCGTGCCGCAGGTGCCGCCACCCGGCTTCTGGAAGAAGGTGCGCGAGGCCTGCAACCGGCATGGCGCGCTGCTCATCCTCGACGAAATCCCCACCGGCCTCGGCAAGACCGGCAAGTTCTTCTCGTTCGAGCACGACGAGGTGGTGCCGGACATTGTGGTCATGGGCAAGGCGCTGGGCGGCGGCATCCTGCCGATTGCGGCAGCGGTGGCGCGGGAAGACCTGAACGTGTGCGGTGAGTTCGCCATCGGCCACTATACCCACGAGAAGAACCCGGTGACGGCGCGCGCCGCGTTGACCACCCTCGACATCATCGAGGACGAGGGTCTGGTGGAGCGGTCGGCGGAACTGGGAACGTACGCGCTGGACCGGTTGCGCGCGTTTGGCCGGAAGAGCCCCATCGTGGGTGACGTGCGCGGGCGCGGGCTGATGTTCGGCGTCGAGATCGTGTCGGACAAGGCTGCGCGCACGCCAGCGCCACAACTTGCCGAGCGCATTTATTACGCGTGCCTCGACCAGGGCCTGAGCTTCAAGATTTCCGGCGGCTGCACGCTGACCCTGTCGCCGCCTCTGGTTATTTCGCGCGAGGATCTCGACAGGGCGCTCAGCATCGTCGAGACCGCCATCGCCGGGGTTCACTAGCGCCATGCGGGGGGCGAAGGTTGTCAGGACCGACAGCGAGCTGGAGTGCCCCGAGATCGACCGGGTCTTGCGCGAGCACGGCTGCGAACTGGTGTTGCTGCCGGACGGCGTCAGCGAGGACGAACTGGCGCGCGAGGTCCGCGACGCCGACCTGCTGCTGATGTGCTACACGCCCATCACCGCCAAAGTCATCAAAGGTGCTGAGCGCCTCAAGGCCATCGTCAAGTACGGTGTCGGCATCGACGCCATCGACATCGAGGCCGCCAAGGCGCGCGGCATTCCCGTCGTCAACGTGCCGGAGTATGCCGAGGAGACGGTGGCGGAGGGCGCATTCGCGCTGATGATCGCGCTGGCCAAGCGGCTGGTGCCCATCCACACCGCCATGCAGCGCGAGGGTTGGGTCTGGCCAGTCAGCCAGTGGCGGGCGTCGGACATTGCCGGGAAGACGGTGGGCCTCGTCGGCACCGGACGCATCGGGCGCTCGATGGCGCGCATGGCAGGGGCGGGCTTCCGGGCAAGGGTGCTGGGCTACGACCCATACGTGGATGCCGGAACGATGAGGGCGCATGGCATAGATAAGTGCGATGACCTGCGCGAGATGCTGGCACAGTGTGATTTCGTGTCACTGCACATGGTGCTGAATGGCGAAACGCGGCACATCATCGGCACGGCCGAGCTTGCCGCCATGAAGCCATCGGCGTACCTCATCAACGTGTCGCGCGGCGCGCTTGTAGATGAAGCGGCGCTGCTGTCGGCGCTCAAGGCCGGGCAGATTGCCGGTGCCGGGCTGGACGTGTTTTCGCAGGAGCCGCTGGATCGCACGTCGCATCCACTGCGTGAACTGTACGAAATGGAAAACGTGATCCTGTCGCCGCACCTCACCTTCTTCACCGACGACGCAATGCTGCGGCTGGAACAGGATACGCTCGAGCGCTGCTTCGAGGCGCTGGAGGGCAGGCCGTTGCTGGTGAAGTCCGGCGACCCGCGCCTCACCTCGCAGACCAGGGGCGTACGCTTCCCGGACAGCCCTGAATGAGCGGACCATCGCTGTTCGTGATCGCCCTGGTGCTGGCGGCAGCACTGCTGCACGCCACCTGGAACGCCATCGTCAAGGGTTCGGCAGACCGGCTGCTGGCGCTTGCCATGGTCAATCTGGGGCACATCCTGGTGGGCGTGGTGCTGGTGGCTCTGTATGCCCCGCCGGCGCGCGAGGCGTGGGGCTTCATCGCGGCGTCCACGGTCATCCACTTCTTCTATTACGGCTTCCTGCTGATGGCCTACCGGCTCGGCGACTTCAGCCAGGTCTACCCGATTGCGCGCGGCGTGGCGCCGGTACTGGTGGCGCTGGGCGCGTGGATGATGGCAGGCGAGGTTCTGCCGGCGCAGGCCTGGGTAGCGATCCTGATCATCTCGGCGGCCATTGCCGCACAGGCGTTTGGACGCCGCCGGGTCGACCTGCAAACGGGCGCGGTCGTCGCTGCGCTACTGACGGGGCTGACCATCGCCGCCTATTCGGTGGCGGACGGGCTGGGCGTGCGCGCCTCCGGCAGCCCGCTCGGCTATATCGGCTGGCTGTTCGTGCTGGAAGGTTTCTCCATCGTGGCGCTGTTCTGGCTGGGCCGGGCGCGGCTGCGCACGCTGCCGGCAAAGAGCTGGGCCATCGGCGTCACGGGAGGTTTGTTGTCGTCGCTGGCCTATGGACTGGCCATCTACGCCAAGAGCCTGACGACGCTGGGCAGCGTGTCGGCCATCCGTGAGACCAGCGTGGTGATGGCCGCGCTGATCGGCATCTTGTGGTTCGGCGAGCGACCCTGGAAGCTGCGCATGGCGTCCGCCGTGGCGGTGGCTGGCGGCATCATCCTGCTGGCCATGGCGTGAGCGGGCAAAGGCCAGCGGCTTCGCGATATTTCAGCAAGTTTGGAAGGGAATGGCGCGCCCGAAAGGATTCGAACCTCTGACCCCCAGATTCGTAGT
>CAZYKZ010000260.1:0-3414 GCA_964648175.1 uncultured Anderseniella sp. | reverse complement strand
TCCATGTCCTTCAGGCCGCGGTCCGTCACCAGCAGCGGCTTCTTCATGCCTGCCTGCGCGCAAGCGGCGCCGATCTCGGCAATGCGGCCCGCCCCGAACTTGATGGCGGTTGGGTAGGACCAGTTGGCGGTAAGCGTCATTCTGTTCAAGCCTTTCTGAGGTGGTATGACTTGGGACGGGTCAGGGCCTGGATGCCCAGGATGGAGAGCCCTGCCCCGCGGCCGGTGTCCTTGCAGCCGGTCCAGCACAGGGCGGGGTCGAGATAGTCGCAGCGGTTCATGAAAACGGTGCCGGTTTCGATCCGGTCGCCGATCTCTTCCGCCTTGGCGGCATCGGCTGTCCAGATCGAGGCCGTGAGGCCGAACTGGCAGTCGTTCATCAGCGCGATGGCCTCTTCGTCGTCCTTCACCGGCATGATGCCGACAACCGGACCGAAGCTTTCATCGCGCATCACGCGCATGTCGTGGTTCACGTTGGTGAGGATCTGCGGCGTTACATAGGCACCACCGTCGTCTGCCGGCGATGTGGCGATGTGCGCGACCGCACCGTCTGCGAGGGCTTCCTCGATCTGCGCGCGCACTTCCTTTGCGAAGCGTACGTTCGCCATCGGCCCGATGGTGGTTTCCTTGTCGAGCGGATTGCCAAGTTTCAGTCCGTTGTTGACCCAGGCAACGGCCTTTTCGACGAAGGAGTCGTAGAGGCTTTCATGGACATAAATCCGCTCGATACCGCAACAGCACTGGCCGGAGTTGAACATCGCGCCGTCCATCAGCGTGTCGACCGCCTTGTCGAGATCGGCATCGGCGCGCACATAGCCCGGATCCTTGCCTCCAAGTTCGGTGGAAACGGGAACGAAGGTGCCGGCCGCAGCCTGCTCCATCGCCTGCCCGCCGCCGACGGAACCGGTGAAATTCACGAAATTCACCGCGCGTTTCCCGATAAGTTCGGAGGTCGTTTCATGGTCCAGCACGACATTCTGGAACACGTCCGCCGGCACGCCCGCCGAGGCAAACGCCTCGGCCAGGTGCTCGCCTACCTTCAGCGTCTGCGCAGCATGTTTCAGGATCACCGTATTGCCCGCCATCAGCGCCGGGGCAATGGTGTTGATCGCGGTCATGTAGGGGTAGTTCCATGGCGCCACCACCATCACCACGCCATGCGGAATGCGCTTGATCTGGCGCTTGAAGGCATCTGAATCCTCGACCTCGATGGGCGCCAGCGCGCTTTCGGCAATGCTGGCCATGTAGCGCACGCGCTCGTTGAAGCCGCCATACTCCCCACCATAGCGCACCGGCCGGCCCATCTGATATGCCAGTTCCGTCGCCATGCGGTCTGTCTGCTGGCCGATGATCTCGTTGGCGCGCAGAACGAGGTCGATGCGCTCCTGGATGGGCCGCGCCGCCCATGCAGGTTGCGCCGCCCGCGCCCGCGCCGCGGCCGCGAACGCATCGTCCCGGCTCAGCACTTCGCGTTCGAGATAAACCGATCCATCGATCGGCGAAACGAGCTTCACTGTCTTGCTCATGTTGTCGTTCAGGCCCTTTCAAAGCCGCGTGCAAGTTCCCAGTCGGTGACGACCGCGTCAAATGCTTCCTGCTCAACTTCCGCCGCACGCGTGTAATGATCGACCACCCAGTCGCCCATCGTCTTGCGCAGCATGGCAGAGTTGCGAAGGCTTTCGGTTGCGTCGCGCAGCGTGTGCGGAATCGATGGCACGTCCTTCATGCCGTATACATCGCCGGTGACCGGCGCATCCAGGCTCAACCCTTCCTCGATGCCGGTGAGCCCGGCGGCAAGCTGTGCCGCGCAAGCAAGGTACGGGTTGATGTCGCTGCCAGGAATGCGGCACTCGATGCGCACGCCCTTGGTGCCGTCGCCCACGAGGCGGTATCCGGCGGTGCGGTTGTCGATGCTCCAGGCAATCTTGGTCGGCGCGAATGTGCCCGGCAGGAAGCGCTTGTAGCTGTTCACATAGGGCGCAAGAAAGAAGGTGATGTCGGGCGAATAGCGCAGCAGCCCGGCCACGTAGGACTTCATCGTGGCCGACATGGTGAGCTTGTCCTTCGGGTCATGGAAGGCCGGTCCCTTCTTGCCCATCAGCGACTGGTGTATGTGCGCCGCACTGCCCACCTTGTCGTGGTGCCACTTGGGCAGGAAGGTCGCCGAATGGCCGCACTGCATGGCGATTTCCTTGACAGCGTGCTTGGCCAGCGTGTGATGGTCCGCCGCCAGCAATGCATCGGCATAGCGGATGTTCAGCTCTTCCTGGCCTGCCTCTGCCTCGCCCTTGGAATTTTCCACCGGCACGCCTGCCTGAACCAGCAGGTTGCGGATTGGCCGCATCACGTGCTCGTCCTTGGTGCTGAGCTGGATGCAGTAATCGGCGTTGTAGCCGGCAAGCGGCGCCAGGTCGCGGAAGCCGGACTTGCGGTACTCGTCGAATGACTTCTCGAACAGGAAGAATTCGAGTTCCGTCGCCATCATCGGCTTGAAGCCCATGGCCTCGGCGCGGGCAATTTGCTCCTTGAGGATCTGCCGCGGCGCGTGCGGCACCGGCTCATGGGTGTGGTGATCTATCAGGTCGCACAGCACCATGGCCGTGCCTTCCAGCCACGGCACGGGACGAAGCGTGGAGAGGTCCGGCTTCATGACATAGTCGCCATAGCCCTTCTCCCACGAGGTTGATGCAAAGCCGTCGGGCGTGGCCATCTCGATGTCCGTCGCCAGCAGATAGTTGCAGCAATGGGTTTCCTCGTGGCCCGACTCGATGAAATTGGAAACGTGGAAGCGCTTGCCCATCAAGCGGCCCTGCATGTCCACCATGCACACCAGCACGGTATCGATGGCGCCCTTGGCGGCCTGCTTCTTCAAGTCGGCGAAACTCAGCATGTCATGTCACTCCCCGCGCGGGTTCAAATGGGCCTGGACGGCAAACCGGGGCACAGTTTCCGTGTGCCCCGGCTGCCTGTTGTTGCGAACTCAGGTGTAACGGTACGGACGGCCAGCCTTGGCCATCACGTCGTTGTATTCCTTGATCTTGGCGACGACCTTGGCCTTGGTCTCGGACTCGGCCGCGATCTCGTCCCAGAACTTCTGCGCCTCGGCTTCGACCGTGGCCCACTCCGCATCCGGAATGGTGGTGAGCTTCATCTTGTCGCCCTTGACGCGCAGGTTCGCCTCGCCGCCCCAGTACCACCACTGGCGATAGTAGTGCGAGCTGTCGAAGCACATGTTGATCAGCTCCTTCAGGTGATCCGGCAACTCGTTCCAGCGGTCCATGTTGGCAAAGAAGTGGCCGATCCAGGCACCGGAGATATTGTTGGTGAGGAAGTAGTCGGTCACGTTGGCCCAACCCACCGTGTAGTCCTCGGTGATGCCCGACCAGGCAATGCCGTCAAGCTCGCCGGTCTGCAC
>CAZYKZ010000259.1:0-3420 GCA_964648175.1 uncultured Anderseniella sp. | reverse complement strand
CTCGATGACGCCATGAACAAGCTGAACTATTCCCGCTCCCTGAAGCAGGTGATGGGTAGCCGCTTCGTCGAGGCGTTCATGGCGGTCAAGGAAGAAGAGCAGGTGCAGTACCGCAAGGTGATTTCATCCTGGGAGCGCGAGTTCCTGCTGCTCAACGTGTAAGCCGGATCTGCCTTGCCCCGGCAGGACGCCGGGGCAAGGCTGCAGTCTTCATTGAGATCTGTAGCGTTTCTTGCGCCGCTTGTACGTCCGTTTGGCGTCTCCCCGGCCGCGGTGCCGCTTCAGGTGTTTCCTGCTGCGATGCGATCTCTGTATCGACCGCCGCTTGCCGGAGCGATGGTAGCTCTTGCGTTTGTGCGAGCGCTGATAGGTCTTGCGCCGTTTCGAGCGCTTGTAGTGCTTGCGTGGCCTGGATGGCTTTTCAATGTGCTTGCGCGACCGGTGGCGCTTGTACTTCCGGTACCGTTTGTGCCGGTCATAGTGCTTGCGCCGGTGGGGTGCATGATAGCGGCCGCGATAGGGGTAGCGTTCGATGATCACCGGCGGCGGCGCCACATATCCATCCAGATATTCGCCGCTGCCGCTCAGATAGCGGCTGTAGACATAGCCGCGATAGCCGTTCCAGCCGACGTCGCACCAGTTGCTGGGGCACTCATGTACATAGACAAGTTCACCGGCCGGAATGACCGTGATCACGGCATATCGGGAGCCCGGCCCTTCGCGCATGTTCACATCTGCCGTGGTGTAGGCCTCCCAGCCAGCCTGTGCGGCTGGTGCTGCCAACAGGAAAGCCACCGTTGCGGCAATAATGACGATGAAGTTTCTCATACCATCCTCCTGTCTGCATAATAATAGGAGGGCTGTTTCGAGATGAATTGATGTGAGTCAATGCAATGTATTCAGAAAGAAAACAGCAAATATTGTTCTATCTGGAAACTTGATTTCGGCAATTATTGTTTGTGAAGTCAGTGGACTGGTGACGGCGGCGGGATAGGAGTCACGCAGCACTTCTGGCCGCCAGCGCGGCTGACACGGCCTCGATCTGCGACGCAATGTCGATCGGCAACTGCGACGTCACCTCAAGCTCCCGGTCCTCAAACACGTCGGTCTGCGGCCGTGCAGTTCTCCAGGCACTGATGGTTCGGTCCCGTTCCCGGAGCAGCGCCTCGATCTGCGGCCGGAACAGCCGCAGCAGGGCGGTCAGCGTACGGTTGGTGGCAAGGCAGGGGTATGACATCTCGATGCAGAACCGGTCGAGCAGCGAGATCACGTCTTCGGCCCGGTAGAATGTCTCGTCTGTGACCCAGCGGTTTGTGGTGAACAGCCCGATCGGATTGCCCGGCCGGTCCATCGAGATCGCAACGAAATGGGTGAGTGCATCCTTGCCGGAAGGCCTCAGCGCCTTGCCGGTGTATGGCACCGGTTCCACGCCGGATGGCATGCCGCCGGCACGCAGGAAGGTATGGAAGTGCCCATGCTCGCGCCCGCCCGCCCGGTGGGCGTGATAGTAATACTGGGAATGGGTCTCGCTGTCGTAGACGTCGCCCTTGGGATAATGATCGAGTTCATAGAACGTGCCCTGGTTGGACAGGCATTGCCCCACCAGGTTCTGGCCCGACTTCCTGAGTATCCGCATCATCTCGCGCACGGTCTCGCCGGCAGCAGCCATCTCCTCCAGCCGCTCGCGCGGCAGGCTGGAGAGCGCAGCATCAAGGTCGAAACTCATGTCGGGCATGGCCGCAAGTCTACCCTATTCGGACGTTTACCTCAAAGCGCCCGCCGCAGCGTGGCACAAGCTGGCTGCACGGGCAAAGCCTTCTCGTGTGGGTGTTCACATCCTCGCGAGTGGCCTAGATGTTCCGTTGTGCGGGCAGGCACAGGTTTGAAGTGTCCGGCGGGTATGCTTACACTGATTGCCGGGCGGGTGAATCGGTGTGTTCGCCATTTCATCAGGCATCAGCCGGGGAGATCATTGATGAAACTGACCTTTGCCATTCGTATGCTTGCCGCCGGAGGCATAGCCCTTGCCGGGCTTGCAGCATCTTCCAGCCTTGCCATTACGCCCGCTCTGGCAGCCAAGGACAACGCTGCCCCCGGCGCACAGGTTACCCGGGAGGCAATCGTCCAGATCCTCAACCACAAGGACCGGCTGCCGCTCCAGCTTGAGCGCGTTCGCGACGTCCTGAAGCAGCACTACATCGACAACCAGGGCGAAATCCTGTGGGTCGGCACCGGCCGCATGAACCCGCTGGTGCAGCGTCTCGAGTTTGCCGATGATGACGGGCTGCAGTACGAGGACTACCCGGTCGAATACCTCATCGACCTGCGTGACCAGATCGACCCGACGAACGCGCTGGCCGCCGGCTACACCGAGATTGCCTATTCGGCGTTCTTTCTCAGCTACGCCAGGGATCTGGCCACGGGCCGGGTCATCCTGCACAAGATCGACCGCGACCACTTCCAGAAGCCGCGCGAGATCGACCTGCTGGCTCTCTTGCAGGGCGTCAGCGCACAGGACGATCCCTCCCGCTACCTCGACACCGTGGAGCCGCAGAACGCCCATTACCGCGCGCTGAAATCGCTGCTGCGCAAGTACCGGCAGATCGCGGAGAAGGGCGGCTGGGGTACCGTGGACAGGGGCGAGGTGCTGAAGCCCGGGATGACCGACCCGCGCGTGCCGCAGCTTCGCGCAAGGCTCGAAAAGTCGGGCGACATCAGCCCGCGCAGCCCGGTTGATCCGAACCTTTATTCCGATGATCTCGTGCTGGCCTTCGAGCAATTCCAGAAGCGCAACGGACTTGAGCCCGACGGCGTCATCGGACCCAACTCGCTGTCGATGCTGAACGTGTCTGCCGAAGAGCGGATGCGCCAGATCATCGTCAACATGGAGCGCTGGCGTCACATGCCGCGCGACATGGGCGACAAGCACCTGATGGTCAATATCGCGGCCTTCGAGCTTTACCGCTACGAAGACGGACAGCTGATGGAAGCCCGGCCGGTCATGGTCGGCAAGGACAAGCACCAGACGCCGATCTTTTCCGACGAGCTGGAGTACGTCGAGATCAACCCGACCTGGACCGTGCCTTACTCCATCGCCACCAAGGAAATGCTGCCCAAGCTTCAGCAGAACCCGACATACCTTGGACCCAACTTCCAGCTTCTCGCCGGCGGCAAGGAGATTCCGTTCTCCTCGGTCAATTTCAACCAGTATTCCCGCGGCAATTTCCCCTTTACGATCCGCCAGAAGCCGGGCGAGAAGAATGCCCTCGGCCTGATCAAGTTCATGCTGCCCAACAAGCATGCCATCTACCTGCACGACACTCCCTCCCGCGCGCTGTTCGCCAAGACGCAGCGCGCGTTCAGCCATGGCTGCATCCGCGTTTACAAGCCGCTGGAGTTTGGCGAGACGATCCTGCGCGA
>CAZYKZ010000258.1:0-3454 GCA_964648175.1 uncultured Anderseniella sp. | reverse complement strand
ACGCGAGCGAGCGCTATCGCCTCGCCCGATGACGCCAGCGCCAGAGCCATGACGGTGGAGTCGGTGAACTCGAAGCGCGGCGGCGCTTCCGGGTTGAGGCCCAGTTCGGCGAACACCTGCAGCCAGCCGGAGCGGTGCGTCTCCACCTCGATCAGCGGGTGAGCAAGCAGGTCTGCCGGTTCAGTGATCGTTGCGGCCAATGCGGGCGCGGCAACCGGCACCAGCGCTTCCGCCAGCAGCCGCTCAGGCGCAGGACCTGGCAGGTTCAGGTGGCCGTAGACAATGCGCACGTCTGGCTCCTCGCGCAGATAGTCGGGGTTCAGGTTGGCGGTGGTGAGCCTGACGCGGATGCCAGGGTTGGCCGCATGAAAGCGAGCCAGCCGGGGGCCGAGCCAGCCTACCGCCAGCACCAGCGTGGCCTGCACGTGGATGGTGGTCTCGGCGCGGGTGCCGAACAGGCCGGCGGCGGCCGTCTCCACCGACAGCAGCGCCTGCTGCACCGATGGCAGGAAGGCCTCGCCCGCAGGGGTCAGGCGAACTGAGTGCGCCCCGCGCTCGAACAGTTCACGGCCGAGGTATGTCTCCAGCGACTTGATCTGCTGGCTCACCGCCGGCGGGCTCATGTTGAGCAGTTCCGCCGCCCGCACGAACGATTGCGTGCGGGCTGCGGCCTCGAACACGCGCAGCCAGTTCAGCGATGGAATGCGGCTCAGGGACATGCGGAAAGAGATTAAGTAAAACTTATGCTGCCTGCAACGAGAGATGAATTCTCATCGCTCACGGGTCGCGGCATGTTTCCGGCCAAACAACCGGAGAACGCCCATGCCCGCCAGCCTTTCACCCGCCCAGGCCGCCGCCTACAAGCGCGACGGCTTCCTGTTCCCGATCGACGTGATGGACCGCGCCGAAGCCGCCAAGTGGCGCGCCCGCGTCGAGGCGCTCGAAGCCGACTATCCCGACGGCTCGCTGCCGCAGCCGCTCAACCAGTATTTCCGCATCAACGGCCAGGTGGTGCTGCCGCTGATGGCCGAGATCGCCCGCCACCCCGCCGTGCTGGACGCGGTGCAGTCGATCCTCGGACCGGACCTTCTCGTGTGGTCGTGCGAGCTGTTCATCAAGGAGCCGAACACGCCGAAGATCGTGTCCTGGCACCAGGATCTGACCTACTGGGGCATGGGCGAGACCGACGAGCAGGTGACCGCGTGGATCGCGCTGTCGCCGGCCACGCGCCAGTCCGGCTGCATGATGTTCGTGGCCGGCTCGCACAACAACAGGATCGTCGAACACCGCGATACCTTCCACGCCGACAACCTGCTCTCGCGCGGGCAGGAGATTGCGGTGGAAGTCGACGAGAAGGACGCCACCGACGTGGTGCTGCAGCCGGGGCAGATGTCGCTGCACCACGGCCGCATGTTCCACGCCTCCGGCCCCAACGTGTCGGACGACCGGCGCATCGGCTGCGCCATCCGCTATGTCACGCCGGGCGTGAAGCAGCTGGTGGGCGAGCGCGACTACGCCATGCTGGTGCGCGGGGCCGACACCAACCGCAACTGGATCAACGTGGCCCCGCCGGCGTCCGCCTTCGATGCCGATGCCATGTCCCTTTACAACCGCATCATGCAGGACCAATCTGCGGCCCTGACCGCAGGTGCAACGCAGACCGTCGGGCTTTATGCCGGCGGCGAACAGAGGATCTGACGCCCATGAACGAGCACACCAAGACCGTCGCCTTCACGCAGATGAAGGATGGCACGCGCGATGAGTACCTGATGCTGCGCGAGCTGGAAGAGCCGTTCGTGAAGATGACGCCGGACCGCATCCTGAAGGCGCTGCGCGACCAGGCGGACGAGACGCTGGAGGGCTACAAGATCGACCGGCTGCAGCATGGCCTGCAGTCCGCCACCCGCGCCTGGCGCGACGGGGCCGACATCGACTGGGTGGTCGGCGCGCTGCTGCACGACATCGGCGACGGCCTTGCGCCGCAGAACCACGACGAGTTCGCCGCCGCCATCATCCGGCCCTACATGCGCGAGGAAGTCGTCTGGTCGGTCCAGCACCACGCCGCGTTCCAGATGGTCTACTACGCCCACCACTATGGCTGGAACCAGTACGAGCGCGACAAGTTCAAGGACAGCCCGTACTATCCGTCCTGCGTCGACTTCTGCGAATACTGGGACCAGGCGAGCTTCGACCCGGACTACGACACCCTGCCGCTGGAGTTCTTCGAGCCGATGGTGCGCGAGGTGTTCGCCCGCGCGCCCTACAAGCCGGAGACGGTGCAGCCGGGCGTTCGGATGCCGCTGCGCGACGAGGCAGTGGCGGCGGCCCGCGCGGCGTGATATTTGCGGGTGATGACCGACAGCATCACTCACCTCGACAAGCTCATCTCCTTCAACACGGTCAGCCGCGAGAGCAATCTCGCGCTGATCGACCATGTCTGCGAGCTGCTGGAACCGCTCGGCTTCCGGCTGCTGCGGGCACCGTCCGAGGATGGCCGCAAGGCCAACCTCTACGCCTCCATCGGGCCGGAGGACGTGCCTGGCGTGGTGCTGTCCGGCCACACGGACGTTGTCCCCACCGAAGGCCAGGCCTGGTCGTCAGACCCGTTCGTGATGCGCCGCGAGGCGGGCAAGCTGTACGGCCGCGGCACGGCGGACATGAAGGGCTTCATCGCCTGCTGTCTTGCCATGGCGCCGCGCGCGGCGAAGCTGAAGGACAAGCTCTCCGCGCCGATCCACTTCGCCTTCTCCTATGACGAGGAGATCGGCTGCGTCGGCGTGCGCCGGCTGATCGACCTGCTGGAGCCCGTCACGCCGAAACCGCGCTGCTGCATCATCGGCGAGCCGACGCTGATGCAGGTGGTCACCGCGCACAAGGGCAAGGCCGGCGAGAAGGTGCGCTGCACCGGGCTCGAGGCGCATTCCTCGCTCGCCCCCACCGCCATCAACGCGGTGCACCTGGCCATCGACCTGATCAACGAGATTCGCGCCATCCAGGCCGAGGTGGCCTCGACGGGTCTGCGCGACGGCGACTATGACGTGGCCTACACCACGCTGCACGCGGGCAACCTGCACGGCGGCGAGACGCTCAACATCGTGCCGAACCTGGCGACCTTCGAATACGAGATCCGCCACCTGCCGGCCGACGACCCGGCGGCGCTGGTGGCGCGCATCCACGCGAGGGCCGGCGAACTGGTGGCCGAGGCGCGCAAGGTGTTTCCGGGCGCGGACATCAGCTTCCAGCCGGGCACGCAGTACCCCGCGCTCGACACCCCGCCGGACTCGGACGTGGTCAACTACGTGAAGTCGCTGACTGGCGGCAACTCCACCGGCAAGATCGCCTTCGGCACCGAGGGCGGGCTGTTCCAGAACCGGCTGGGCATCCCCACCGTGGTGTGCGGGCCGGGCTCCATCGCCGTGGCCCACAAGCCGGACGAGTACATCGCCGAGAGCGA
>CAZYKZ010000257.1:0-3456 GCA_964648175.1 uncultured Anderseniella sp. | reverse complement strand
GCCACCGGCGTCATGCGCCATGCGGACGCGGGCTACGACATTGCCCTCGACTGCGCCAGGGAACATGGGTTGAGATTGCCGGGGATCTTGGGGAACTAAGTTGGCTGAGTGAATCAAACAGGAGGAAGACGTGATGAAAAGACGTGAATTTCTGAAGACAGGAGCCGTTGCTGCCGCCGCATCCACGACACTTGCCGCTCCGGCCATCGCCCAGGACAAGCGCCAGTGGAAGATGGTCACCGCGTGGCCGAAAAACCTGCCCGGTCCTGGCGTTGCAGCGCAGATGCTCGCTGACCGTATCACTGCGGCATCCGGCGGGCGCATCGAAGTGCAGCTTTTTGCTGCCGGTGAACTGGTGCCTGGCAATGGCGTGTTCGACGCTGTCTCGGAAGGCACTGCCGACCTCTACCATGCCGTACCTGCCTATTGGGGGTCCAAGTCCAAGGGTATCCTGCTGTTTGGCTCTCAGCCGTTCGGCCTTCGCGCCGACGAGCAGGTTGGCTGGCTCAGCCATGGCGGAGGCCAGGCGCTCTACGACGAGATGTACGGCCGCTTCAACCTGAAGCCGTTCCTGTGCGGCAACTCGGGGCCGCAGTGGGCTGGATGGTTCTCGAAGGAAATCAACTCGGTCGACGACCTCAAGGGCCTTCGTTTCCGCACGACGGGCCTTGCCTCTGAAATGTGCTCGAAGCTTGGAATGGCGGTGCAGGCCATGGGCGGGCGCGACATGTTCCAGGCGCTGCAGTCCGGAACCATTGACGCGGGCGAGTTCATCGGACCATGGACCGACTCGGCGCTGGGCTTCTACCAGATCGCCAAGAACTATTACTGGCCGGGAGTCGGAGAGCCTTCGAGTGCGGAAGAATGCGCCATCAACAAGGCGACCTATGATGGACTGCCGGATGACCTCAAGCAGGCCGTGCAGTTTGCCTGCGAGTCGCTCTACAACCCCGTGTGGACCGAATACACCACCAAGCATGCGCTGGCCCTGGAAAAGATGGTGGCTGAGCATGGGGTGCAGGTGAAGATGCTGCCGGAAGATGTCATCAAGGCCATGGGCAATGCCGCAGGCGAGGTCATCGAGGACCTGCGCAACGACAGCGACGAACTGGTCAAGCGCATCACTGAAAGCTTCCTTGCCTACCGCAAGTCGGTAGCAGCCTACATGGTCTATGCCGACAACGGGCAGATGAACGCCCGCTCGCTCGACTACAAGTACGGCGGCTGAAGCCGGTCATTACGGCGGCGGCGGACCTTGTGTCCTGCCGCCACCGCTTGTCCGGGAGGGGCAGGTCAGATGATGTTGCTGACGTGGGCAGACCGGCTTGACCAAGTCAACCGGACCATTGGCTTGACGGTGCGCTGGCTGGCGCTGGCGATGGTCGTACTGCAATTCGCCATCGTGGTGATGCGTTACCTTTTCGGTGTCAGTTTCATCTTCCTTGGCGAGGGCGTTCTCTACATGCATGCCGCGCTGTTCATGCTGGGTGCGGGCTACACGCTGCTGGTCGATGAACATGTACGCGTCGACATATTCTACACGGACAAGGACGAGCAGGCTCGAGCCCGCATCAATGCGGCTGGTGCTGTTCTGCTGCTGATCCCGTCCATGCTGCTCGTGGCATGGGTCAGTTGGCCGTTTGTGCGCAACAGCTGGAAAATTCTCGAAGGCCCGATCTCTGTAGGCGGCATTCCGGCCTCTTTCCTCCTCAAGTCGCTGATACCCGCATTTTGCATCCTTCTCATTGTGCAGGGGATTGCCTGCCTGCTGCGCGACCTTGCCCGGATCAGGCAACGCTCATGAGCCTGATCGTCGAGAACCTGGACATCCTGATGTTTCTGACGCTGGCGGCGGCGCTGTTGCGCGGCTACCCGGTCACGTTCACGCTGGCAGGCGTTGCGGTGATTTACGCCGGCATCGGGGCGGCATTGGGAGCATTTGACACGGCGCTCCTGGGCGCGCTCGCACAACGTCTCTTCGGCATCATGACCAACGAGGTACTGATCGCGATTCCTCTGTTCGTGTTCATGGGCATCGTGCTGGAGCGCAGCCAGCTTGCCGAGGAATTGCTCGAGGAGATGGGCCGGCTGTTCGGCACCATGAGAGGCGGGCTTGCCGTCTCGGTCGTCGTGGTTGGAGCATTGCTGGCGGCGTCCACCGGCATCGTCGGGGCCACCGTCATCACCATGGCGCTGATTGCGCTACCCGCGATGCTTCGCAACGGCTACTCGAAGCGGCTGGCTGCCGGAACCGTTTGTACTGCTGGTACGCTGGGGCAGATCATACCGCCTTCCACTCTGCTCATCATCCTGTCGGAAGTGATGTCCTCGGCCTATCAGCAGGCACAGTTCGAGCAGGGCAAGTTCTCTGTTGAAACCATCAGCGTCGGGCAGACATTTGCGGCCGCGCTGCTGCCCGGTCTGCTACTGGTCGGTCTTTACATCGTCTATATACTCGCTCTCGCCCTCGTGAGCCCGAAGCGGGCGCCAGCCATGCCCCGCGAAGCGGGCCAGGTAATAGACTACCGGCGCCTGTTCGAAGTTCTGCTGCCGCCAGTTTTCCTGATCATAGCCGTTCTCGGCTCCATCGTGGGAGGCGTGGCCACGCCGACTGAAGCAGCAAGTGTGGGAGCGGTTGGCGCCATGCTGCTTGCGGCGTGGAGGCGCGACAAGGCCAGCCGTAAATCAAGTCTGGTTGCCATTGCCGCCCTGGCTGGAATCGTCGTGCTGGCATCGTCCACCTCTATCCGCCTTCAGCGGTCCGATGCCGGCGTGGGCATGTATCTTTTGGCTGTGCTGGGCGCTGGCCTCGTGGGCGTTACCGCCTGGGGTATCTGGCGGGCCATCCGCCATGCCAGGCGTGAAGGCTACCTTGGCGAGGTCAATACCCGGACGATGACAGTAAGCTCGATGATCTTCGGCACCATCATCGGTGCCAGCGTGTTCTCGCTGGTGTTTCGCGGACTGGGGGGCGACAAGCGCATTGAGCACCTGGTGGAGAACATGCCAGGTGGTGCGGACGGCGCATTGCTGTTCGTGATGTTGTTGATCTTTCTCCTCGGCTTCATTCTGGATTTCGTGGAGATTTCAGTAATTCTCCTGCCCATCGTGACGCCGGCATTGATCATCATGGGCCATGATCCGATCTGGCTGGCGGTTCTCATTGCCATCAACCTGCAGACAAGTTTCCTGACCCCGCCATTCGGCTTTTCGCTGTTCTACCTGCGCGGCGCGGCGCCGCCCGAAGTCACAACGGGTGACATCTATCGCGGCGTGATCCCGTTCATTGCTCTGCAGGCCGTCGGGGTCGCGATCATCTGGTTCCTGCCGCAGCTTGCAACCTGGTTGCCGGCAATCATGTTCTCCGGCTGAGGTGGGGTGACGACCGTCGTCTGACTCTTGCCGCCCTCAGCCCTTCATCATGCCGGGTATCGAGTCCCGGGTGATGGTCTTGCG
>CAZYKZ010000256.1:0-3485 GCA_964648175.1 uncultured Anderseniella sp. | reverse complement strand
TGTTGGGCAATTCAACCTTCAAGTCTTCCGGTTCAGGTGATTTCTCTTCACCGGGTTCGCCGCCGGGCGCCAGTTGGACAAAGACTGTGGAGGTTATCGGCAGCTGACCGTTGACGGTGCCAGCCAGATTGTCCGGCAGCGTGGCTGCAATGCCAGGCAGGTCGTACCAGTACCAGACGTTCCGGGCGAGGTCTGCGTCGGGAGAGAACGGGTTGCGATCTCCAGCGCGCACACGGGTTACGCCGGTGATGGTGATCTCACCTTCAGGCTGGCGCATGCCTGTGGTTTCGCCGCGCCGGTCCTCATCGATGAAGCCGCGGTCCACCAGCACCAGAAAGCCGCTCTTGTCGATGAACGGCGTGATCACCTGGAAGCCCGCCCGCTTGCCGCGCGGGCGATAGACGTAGCGCGTGGCCTCATGCCGGTATTCGCCGTTGAGTCGAACCTTCAGGAAATCGACGTCAAGCCCGTGCTCGATGCCGGCCTCAATGTCGGCCATGGTGACCGGGTCAGCGGTGAGCGAAGCCTCGCGAGCCTCGATCAGCTGCTGCTTCCATTGCAGCCGGTACACCTGCCAGGTGCCGAGACCGATGAGGATGATGAAGCTGATGACCGTCGCCACGATCACCGGCACGTTGGAACGGCGCTTGGTCTGCGGCATGATGGAGTCCTATTCGCCGCTCATGCGCCCTTCCTGGGCGCGGGTCTCGTACTGGCGGTTGATCAGGATGGCCTTGGCCGGGCGCAGGATCAGCAGTGGCAGGATCACCGCCAGCGGAATGGCGACCAGCGCATGCACCCAGTAGGGCGGTTGCCATGTCAGCTCGACGAACAGCACGCCGCTGATGGCCAGCGTGCCGGCGATCAGCATCACGAACCACGCCGCCCCGTCGCCGGCATCGGAGAACGAGAAGTCAAGGCCGCACCGGTCGCACTTGGGCGCCACCTTGAGATAACCCTCGAACAGATGGCCCTGGCCGCAGCGCGGACAACGCCCGGCAAGCCCCGTGCTGAACGATGATTGCGGCGGGTAATAATGCTGGGTGTCGTTCATTTGCCGGACCGGCTTTCTGTGTTTGTGTACGCAAAAGGCCGCATGAGAGGAGCTGCCCCCATGCGGCCCGAACCTTGTTGCAACGTCACGTGGTGCGTGGCGTCAGTGCGCGGCGATGGTTGCGCCGTGGCTGCCCCACACGTAGATGCAGGCGAACAGGAACAGCCAGACCACGTCAACGAAGTGCCAGTACCATGCTGCGGCTTCGAAGCCGAAGTGGCGCTGCGGCGTGAAGTGACCGGCCAGCGCGCGGAACAGGCATACGATCAGGAAGATCGTACCGATCAGCACGTGGAAGCCATGGAAACCGGTCGCCATGAAGAAGGTCGAGCTGTAGATGTTGCCGCCATTCTCCATCTTGAAGGCAAACGGAGCGACCGAGTACTCGTAGGCCTGGATGCACGAGAACAGTGCGCCAAGCGCGATGGTGCAGATCAGACCCCACTTCAGGCCGTTGCGGTCATTGTTGATCAGAGCATGGTGAGCCCAGGTCACGGTGGTGCCCGACAGCAGCAGGATCAGGGTGTTGAGCAGCGGCAGGTGCCACGGGTTGAACACCTCAAGGCCGGCCGGCGGCCACATGCCCTGGGTCAGTTCCACGCGGGTGGCCTGAATGGCCGAGTCGGTATACAGCGCTGCTTCGAAGTATGCCCAGAACCATGCCACGAAGAACATCACTTCCGAGGCGATGAACATCAGCATGCCGTAGCGCAGGTGCAGCTGCACCACGGGGGTATGGTCACCCTTGTGGCTTTCCTTCACCACATCGCGCCACCACATGAACATGGTGTAGAGCACGATGGCCATGCCAAGCAGGAACAGCCAGGACACGGCCCAGGTCTTGCCCGCATGCATCCAGTGGACGGCGCCGATGGCCATGGTGAGCGCACCGACCGAGCCGGTGAGCGGCCACGGACTGGGGTCCACCAGGTGATAGTCGTGATTTTTAGCGTGGCTGTCTGCCATTGCCCTCTTCTCCCGCTAATTGGCCCGGATTGTTGTTGATCTGACCGGGCGAACGTTCAATTCACTGTGTCCTTGCCTGCCTCGCCGGAAACCGCCGAGGTTTGTACCGGATCCTTGTCGGCCTTGAAGAAGGTGTACGACAAGGTGATGGTATCGAGATTCTTCAGGTCCGGGTCGTTGGCGATATCCGGGTCCACGTAATAGGTCACCGGCATGTCGATGGACTGGCCAGGCTGCAGCGTCTGCTCGGTGAAACAGAAGCACTGGATCTTCGAGAAGTACGAACCGGCCTGGGGCGGGCTGACGTTGAACGTTGCCGTTCCCGTCACTGGCTCCTTGCCGACGTTCGTGGCGTGATAGAATGCCAGCGACTGTTCGCCGATGCGCACGGTCTGCTGGCGCTGAACCGGCTTGAACTCCCAGCCGAGGCCGGAATTCACGTTCGCGTCGAAGGCGATCCTGATCGTGCGGTCAAGCACGGTGGCCGGCGCGGCGTCGGCACGCTGCGTGGTGCCGCCAAAACCGGTTACCCGGCAGAACAGGTCGTAGAGCGGCACGGACGCATAGGCGAGACCAACCATGCCAACGGCCACGGATGCGACAATCGTTGCGACCTTGAGGTTCTTGTTTTCGCCAGTTTCCGCGGTCATTGCTCAGTTTCCGGTCATTCCGCCGAGGCGGACGATTGTGGTTACGAACACCAGCGTCATCAGCGCAAGCAGGATCAGCGCGATCGCAACCGACCGCTTGCGGCGGCGGGCCGCTTCTTCCGGCGTCGGCTCGTATGTCTCGATGTCCTGCACGCTCATTGCGCCCCCGTGTGTCATGCAAACGCCTGCCAGGCAGCGATGGCGGCCCGGTCGGCCAGCGTCGCGCCAAACATGGCGAACAGATAGATGATGGAATAGCCGAACAGGACCTTGGGCCCGCGCTCGCCTTGCTTGCCTTCCCGGTGACGGTAAACCGTCCAGGCGTGGCGAATGAACATGCCGGTCAAAACTGCGGCAGCGACGGCATAAACCACGCCCGAGATGCCGAACGCAACAGGCAGGGCGGCCACTGGCGCCATGGCCAGCGAGTACCACCAGATCTGGTTGCGGGTTGCATCGGCGCCGGCCACGTTCGGCAGCATCGGCACGCCTGCGGTTTCATAATCGCCCATCTTGAACAGCGCCAGCGCCCAGAAGTGCGGTGGCGTCCACATGAAGATGATGAGGAACAGCGACAGGCTGGCAAGGTCGATGGAGCCGGTGACGGCCGTCCATGCAATCATGGGCGGAAACGCGCCGGCCGCGCCGCCGATGACGATGTTCTGCGGCGTAGAGCGCTTGAGCCATGCGGTGTAGATGACGGCATAGAAGAAGATGGTGAAGGCCAGGAAGGCTGCGGCCATCCAGTTGGCCGCAAGGCCCAGCATGACCACGGAGCCGACCGACAGCACGAGGCCGAAATACAGCGCTTCGCC
>CAZYKZ010000255.1:0-3497 GCA_964648175.1 uncultured Anderseniella sp. | reverse complement strand
GATGCGGTCGAGTATACCGCTTCTGCGCTGGTCGACATCCGGACGCACAGTGCGCCTGGCGAGGCTCCATTGGCCGATCCGCTGGCTTTCGAGGCATCGGTGCTCGCCGGTCTCGACATGCCCGACGCTATTACCATGCGCCATCGCACGCCGCACTTCCTGCACGTCTATTACGGCGACGGCTATGCCGCCGGATACTACAGCTACATGTGGTCGGAGGTGCTGGACGCAGACGCGTTTGCCGCGTTCGAGGAGGCGGGCGACCCGTTCGACCCCGAGACGGCGGCGCGGCTTCGCAAGGCTGTCTATGCTTCGGGAAACTCGATGCCGCCTGAAGACGCCTACAAGGCGTTCCGCCAGCGACTGCCCAGCCCCGACGCCATGATTGCCAAGCGCGGACTGGCCGCTACGCCAGCGGTCTAGTAAGGGTCGGGCGAATAGGGCCCGCGCTTGCCGTGATATTCGGGCTTGTCCGCCGCGCAGTCGAAGTCTTCAGCCTCGGTGTCGGCGATGCGGCGGGCAATGTCGTTGGCATGGGGGTTGGCGCGTGCATCGACCAGGCCCACCATACACCCGGGTTTGCCATCAAGGCCTGCAAGGCGTGAGACGACCAGCACGTTGCCCTCGCGCTTGGGATCAGCCGAGCCAGTTTCCGGGTCGATGTTGTCGATGAACCAGCGCAGAATGGTTGCAACGGGTTGATCGCCTTTCAGCCGCCACTCGATGGTCTTGTTGATGCGGTTCCAGGGGCCGAAACTCTGCCACGGCGCCTCATATCCTGCAGGTTGCTCGCCAAAGGTGACGGCGGCGCGCAGGTCGCCTTCAGCATAATTCACGGGATGGTTGCCAAGGCCCTTGCACCGCATGGCGATGCTTGCGCCTTCGTCATTCTCGGATACCACGGTGCAGCCCTTCTCGAAGTCGATCGTGGTGTAGGCGCTGGCATAAGTGCCTTGAGCAATGGCCGCCGCTGAAAGTGCGACAAGAGTAGATGCAGCCAGCAGGGCCTGTCTCATGGTATCTGGCTCCCGAACAATGACTCGACGAGCGGTATCAGATACCGTCTTCGCACGTAAGGAAAGAAGGAACAGCCATGAGGCTTGATGCGATTTCGATTGGCGCCAATCCGCCGGATGAGGTGAACGTCATCATCGAGGTGCCGATTGGCGGCGAACCGATCAAGTACGAGATGGACAAGGCCGCCGGCACGATGGTGGTGGACCGCTTCCTGTACACCTCGATGCGCTATCCCGGAAACTACGGCTTCATTCCGCACACGCTGTCGGAAGACGGTGACCCGTGCGACTTGCTGGTGATCTCGCAGCGCACGCTGGTGCCCGGCGCCGTGATTGCGGTGCGCCCGGTGGGCGTGATGAAGATGGTCGATGAGGCCGGCGGCGACGAGAAGATCATCGGTGTGCCGGTCAGCCGGATCACCCGGCGCTATGAGAAGGTCAGGAATTATACCGACCTGCCGGAAATCCAGGTCAAGCAGATCGAGCACTTCTTCGAGCACTACAAGGATCTCGAGGAAGGCAAGTGGGCGCGCACCGAAGGTTGGGGCGATGCCGACGAAGCCCGGCGGCTGATCGTCGAGGCTATCGAGCGGGCCAGGGGGGCCTGAGCCCCGGCCCGCGGCGTTAGCGTTTACATTTCAGGGGTGGCAACGCCCTTGATGGCGCAGGCTGCCTTGACCGTGTTGTGCAGCAGGCAGGCGATGGTCATCGGGCCAACACCCCCCGGTACCGGCGTGATGGAGCCTGCCACCGCGGCGCAGGAGTCGTAGTCGCAATCGCCGACAATCTTGCCCTTGCCATCACGCTCGATGCGGTTGATACCGACGTCGATCACGCAGGCTCCTTCCTTGAGCCAGTCGCCCTTGACCATTTCCGGCCGGCCGACCGCGGCGATGACGAGGTCGGCGCGGCGCACCACGCCGGGCAGGTCCTTCGTGCGGCTGTGGGCGATGGTGACGGTGCAGTTTTCCTGCAGCAGCAGCTGGGCGACCGGCTTGCCGACGATGTTCGAGCGGCCGATGACCACGGCCTCGAGCCCCGACAGGGAACCCAGCTCGTCCTTCGCCAGCATCACGGAACCGACCGGCGTGCAAGGCACCAGCGAGTCCTGACCCGTCGCGAGGCGTCCCGCGTTGACCACGTGAAAGCCGTCGACGTCCTTGTCCGGGCTGATCGAGTTGATCACCTTGGTGGCGTCGATATGATCGGGCAGCGGCAGCTGGACGAGGATGCCGTGGATCGAGTCATCCTTGTTGAGCTGGTCGACCATGGCCAGCACGTCGGCTTCAGGCGTCGAGGCGTCGAGCTTGTGCTCGACTGACTTCATGCCGACCTCGACGGTCTGCTTTGCCTTGTTGCGAACGTAGACCTGGCTGGCCGGGTCTTCGCCCACCAGCACCACGGCGAGGCCCGGCGTGAAGCCGTGGTCGCGCTGCAGCGAGGCGACCGCAGTGGCGATGCGGCCGCGCAGGCCTTCGGCATACTTCTTTCCGTCAATCACCTTTGCTGCGCACATGGTTCGGCTGCCTCCCGTTTCAATGGTTCTGTTGGCGCCAGACATTGGTCAAAACGCCGGGTGATCACCAGTGCCAAGGCGTCGCACTCTTGCCGGTTTGCGACGCCATTGGACCGTCAGCGTACATACTCGTGCAGCAGTTGCTGAATGAACATCAGGCCGAGGAGCAGCACGATGGGCGAGATATCGATGCCACCCAGGTCCGGCATGCGGCGGCGGATCGGTCCCAGCAGCGGCTCAGTGAGGCGGTGCAGGCCGTAATTGATCTGCCGAACCACGCTGTTGGAGTTGTTGAGCACGTTGAATGCCAGCAGCCAGCTCATGATCACCATTGCGATGACAAGCCAGAAGACGATGAAAACGAGCTGGTCGAACAGCCAAACAAGAGATTGCATCTGGGGGACCCCCGGGCTTCAAATTTTTGTTTCGAAACATGTAGCGAGCGCCTATACAATGCGCAAGCTCGGCGGGAGATGCCTGCGGGCAGCGTGACGGGGCCGTAGCTCAGTTGGGAGAGCGCGTCGTTCGCAATGACGAGGTCAGGGGTTCGATTCCCCTCGGCTCCACCAGAACCCCAGCAAGCAATTCATCGCCGTTTGGTGCCGCGCCAGTGTGGCATTTGGGCAACAGTGCCGTGAAAACGCCGGGCGCGCGCTTCCAAGTTGCGTAACGACATGATACATCCTCTCCTCTGACCAAGCCGGGGGCGGCCATAAATTCCGGATCTACAGGATGCGTACAGCCCGTGTACTGCCCGCCTCGATTGCGCTTTTGTTGGCGATGATGATGGGCGCGCCCGCCCAGGCAGATGACTACTCCACACTGTTTGAACAGCGTTACTCCTCGCCTGAAGATGTTGGCGTGCTTGGCCGTTTCGTTTCGAAGGCCGTGGAGGTGGGCCAGTATGACCAGGCTATTTCCACGCTCGAGCAGCATCTGGTGAAGTACCCGCGGGATGCGCGGGC
>CAZYKZ010000254.1:0-3514 GCA_964648175.1 uncultured Anderseniella sp. | reverse complement strand
CCGGCAAGGGCGTCACCACGCATGAACATGCCGCGTCGATCACCGGCGGCCGGCCGGGCGTACTGCACGGCAACCGAACCTACCTGCTGATGGACGACGACGGCCAGATCGAGGAGGCTCATTCGATCTCCGCCGGTCTCGACTATCCCGGCATCGGGCCGGAGCACTCGTGGCTGCACGATGTGGGCCGGGTGAACTACATCTCGGCGACGGACGACGAGGCGCTCGACGCGTTCAAGCTGTGCTGCAAGCTCGAGGGCATCATCCCGGCGCTGGAGCCCAGCCACGCGCTGGCCAAGGTGATCGAACTGGCGCCGGAGAAGCCGAAAGACCACCTGATGGTGATGAACATGTGCGGGCGCGGCGACAAGGACATCTTCACCGTCGCCCATCACCTGGGGGTGAAGCTGTGAGTTCTGATACCCGTATCGAAAAGCGCTTCGCCGACTTGAAGCAGGAAGGCCGCGCGGCGCTGGTGACGTTCGTCACTGCCGGCGACCCGGATTACGACACCTCGTTCGCCATCCTCAAGGCGCTACCGGGCGCGGGCGCCGACGTGATCGAACTCGGCATGCCGTTCACCGACCCGATGGCCGACGGCCCGGCCATCCAGGCGTCATCCCTGCGCGCGCTGCACGCCGGGCAGAACATGATCAAGACCCTGAAGATGGTCACCGAGTTCCGCGCCGGAGACGACACGACACCGATCGTGCTGATGGGCTACTACAACCCGATCTACATCTACGGCGTCGAGCGCTTCCTGGACGATGCGAAGAAGGCCGGCGTTGACGGTCTGATCGTGGTGGACTTGCCACCGGAGGAAGACCACGAGCTGTGCATTCCGGCGCTCGATGCGGGTCTGAACTTCATCCGCCTCGCCACCCCGACCACCGACGACAAGCGCCTGCCGAAGGTGCTCACCAATACGTCGGGCTTCGTGTACTATGTTTCGGTGACCGGCATCACCGGCTCCAAGGCGCCCGACATCAGCCGGGTCACGGAGGCCGTTGGCCGGATCAAGCGGCACACGGACCTGCCGGTTGCTGTCGGCTTCGGCGTGAAGACCGCGGAGCAGGCTGCCGGCATTGCAGCCGGTGCAGACGGCGTGGTGGTTGGCTCGGCCATCGTGAGCACGGTGCTGGCCAGCCTCGACAAGGACGGCAAGGCGACGGACAAGACGGTAGGCAACGTGACCGCACTGGTCAGCGAACTTGCCGCCGGCGTGCGCAAGGGCAGCGCCAAGGCGTAAGGGCACCATGAACTGGATCAAGAACTTCGTCCGTCCGAAAATCCGCGGCATCCTCGGCACCAGGCGGGATGTGCCGGAGAACATGTGGATCAAGTGTCCCGAAACCGGCGAGATGGTGTTCTACAAGGACCTGGAGGCGAACCAGTTCGTCATTCCAGGTTCCGGCTACCACATGCGCATGGCGCCGGACGTGCGGCTCAAGCATACGTTCGACGGCGGCGCGTACACCCAGATCGAGTTGCCGGACGTGGCCACGGATCCGCTGAAGTTCCGTGACGAGCGCAAGTACGGCGACCGGCTGAAGGAAGCCCGCGCCAAGACAGAGCGGCGCGACGCCATCGTGGCGGCCCACGGCAAGATCGACGGGCTGGAGACCATGGCAGTGGTCCAGGACTTCGCCTTCATGGGCGGGTCGCTTGGCATGGCCGCCGGGGAAGGCATCATCACCGCCATGTTCGAGGCGGCCGACAAGCGCATGCCGCTGGTCCTTTACGCAGCCTCCGGCGGCGCGCGAATGCAGGAAGGCATCCTGTCGCTGATGCAGCTGCCGCGCACCACCGTTGGCGTACAGCGCCTGCGCGAGGCGGGCATGCCCTACATCGTGGTGCTGACCCACCCGACCACGGGCGGCGTCACGGCGTCCTACGCCATGCTTGGCGACATCCAGATTGCCGAACCCGGCGCGCTGATCGGCTTTGCGGGGCCGCGCGTAATCGAGCAGACCATCCGCGAGAAGCTGCCAGACGGCTTCCAGCGCTCGGAATACCTGCGCGATCACGGCATGATCGACATGGTGGTGCACCGGCACGAACTGCGGGCAACGCTTTCCCGGGTGCTGCACATGCTGATGAAGCAGCAAGCGCCGGCAGGACAGGACGCACCGGCCCCGGAAGCTGCTTCCGCCCAACCGGCTGGTGGAGAAGCTGTCCCTGCCACCGCGGCCGATTCTTCCACCGAAAGCTGAAATCATGGCCGTCAGCGACGCCATCCTGATGCGGCTGCTCGAGCTGCACCCCAAGATCATCGACCTGTCGCTCGACCGCATGTGGCGGCTGCTCGACAAGCTCGGCAACCCGCAGGACAGCCTGCCGCCGGTCATCCACATTGCCGGCACCAATGGCAAGGGATCGACGCTGGCCTATTGCAGGGGGATGATCGAGGCGGCGGGACTTTCTGTGCATGCCTACACCTCGCCGCACCTGGTGAAGTTTCATGAGCGCATACGGCTGGGCAAGCCGGGCGGCGGGGAGCTCATTCCCGAAGCCATGCTGGTGGAGTTGCTGGAAGAATGCGAACAGGCAAACGGCGGCGAACCGATCACCTTCTTCGAGATCACCACGGCGGCGGGCCTGCTGGCCTTTGCCCGTCACCCGGCCGATTACGTGCTGCTGGAGGTTGGCCTCGGCGGCAGGCTTGATGCAACCAACGTGATTGCCAGGCCCGCTGCAACGGTGATCACCCCCGTCGACATGGACCACGAGCAGTATCTGGGTGACACGCTGGGCAAGATCGCGTTCGAAAAATCCGGCATACTGAAGCGGGATGTGCCGGCGCTGATCGGAGTCCAGCATGACGAAGCGCGGGAAGCGATCGAGGCACAGGGGCGCAAGGTTGGCGCCGTCATGGCCTTCGCCAACCAGGACTTCCAGTGCTTCGAACAGTATGGCCGCATGGTCTACCAGGACGAGACCGCGCTGATCGACCTCGACCTGCCGCCGTTGCCGGGCCGCTTCCAGATCGACAATGCCGGACTTGCCATCGCAACGGTGCGGGCGCTCGACGATGCGCGCATCGGCAACGAGCAGATCGCGGCAGGTCTTGCCGCAACGCGCTGGACGGCGCGCATGGAGTTGCTGGAGCCGGGCTACCTGCACACGCTGGTGCCGGAGGGTACCGAGATCTGGCTGGACGGCGGCCACAACCCGTCTGCCGGCCGGGCCGTGTCGGCCGCCCTGGCTGACCTTGACGAGCGTGCGCCCCGTCCGCTCGTGCTGGTGACGGGACTGCTCAATACCAAGCGGTCGGACGGCTATCTCAAGCCGTTCGCGGGTCTGGTGCAGAAGGTGCTGACCATCGCCATTCCGGGCGAGCAGAACGCCATCCCGGCTGCTGAACTGGCGCAACAGGCCATTGCCGCCGGACTGGACGCACAGGCCTGCCGCGGGCTTGAGGAAGCCGTGCGCCTTGCCGGTCAGGTTACCGGGCAGGGTAATCCGGCGCGCGTGGTGATCGGCGGGTCGCTCTACCTCGCCGGCAACGTGCTGG
>CAZYKZ010000253.1:0-3516 GCA_964648175.1 uncultured Anderseniella sp. | reverse complement strand
CCGCTTCCGATCACCGCGGGTCAGATCCTGTGGGTCAACCTGCTCACCGCCATCACGCTTGGGCTTGCCCTTGCATTCGAGCCGTCGGAACCAGGTACCATGCGCCGCCCGCCGCGTCCGCGTGACGAACCGCTGCTGGGCGGCGCGCTGGTCTGGCAGATGGTGCTGGTCTCCACTTTCTTCCTTGCGGCGGTGTTCGGGATGTTCTTCTACGCCAATGATCGAGGTTATCCCTTGCAGCTCGCACAGACCATCGCGATGAACATGCTGGTGGTCCTACAGATCATCTACCTTTTCTTCATCCGCAACATCCATGGAACCTCGCTCACCTGGGCAGCGGCCAAGGGCACGCGGGTCGTGTGGATTTCAGTGGTAACCGTAACGCTTGCCCAGTTTGCCGTCACCTACGTACCACCCCTGCAAGCCATTTTTGGGACCGCGCCTGTTCCACTGCTGGACGGGATGTTGATTATTGCCATAGGCATCGTGTTCTTTGCCCTGATCGAGATAGAAAAGCAGATGCGCCTAGCGTTTCGCAATCAGCGCAATCAAGTTGCTTCAACTCGTGTCTAGCGGCTCAAGAGCCAATCACGCATAACTGACAGCAGCTAGGGCTGTCGGTAACATTCCTGACACGGGACGGAAATGGCGTTAGCTCAGTCAAGACAATGAACTGTGCTGTGCTTCCATGCCGACTGGTATGAACGTAAGGTCAGTCACGTTCGATTTTTAATGAGGTCAGACACGACCTCGGGATCTGCCAGTGTCGACGTATCACCCAATTCCTTGTAATCGTTCGCTGCGATTTTGCGCAGTATTCGGCGCATGATTTTGCCGGAACGTGTTTTGGGTAGACTGGGGGCGAACTGGATGACGTCAGGCGTCGCAATAGGGCCGATCTGTTCGCGAACCCAGTTGACCAGTTCGGCGCGTAATTCCTCGCTGCTTTCTGATCCCGCCATCAATGTCACATAGGCGTATATGCCCTGCCCTTTGATGTCGTGCGGATATCCAACTACAGCCGCTTCCGACACCTGTGGGTGGGCAACGAGGGCGCTTTCAACTTCCGCAGTACCCATCCGGTGCCCGGAGACATTGATCACATCATCCACGCGCCCGGTAATCCAGTAGTAGCCATCAGCATCTCGTCGGCAACCGTCTTCGGTGTTGTACTTGCCGGGATAAGCAGAGAAGTACGTCTTCTTGAAGCGCTCATGGTCACCGTAGACCGTACGCATCTGACCTGGCCAGGAGTCGGTGATGCACAACGTGCCCTCGCATGCGCCTTCAAGCACATGGCCTTCCGAATCCACAATCTGCAGCTGGATACCGAAGAATGGCCAAGCTGCCGAGCCGGGCTTGAGATCGGTTGCACCGGGAAGTGGACTGATGATGATGCCGCCAGTTTCCGTTTGCCACCAGGTATCGACGATCGGGCAACGTGCATCGCCGACGACGTGATAATACCACTCCCAGGCTTCTGGATTAATCGGTTCACCCACGCTTCCAAGGATGCGCAGAGATGATCGCTTTGTTTCTGCGACGGGGCTATCACCTTTTTGCATCAGAGCTCGAATTGCCGTTGGCGCCGTGTAGAAGATGTTGACCCTGTGCTTGTCGACGACCTGCCAGAAGCGCGAATAGTCCGGGTAGTTGGGGACACCCTCAAACATCAACGTTGTGGCGCCATTCGCCAATGGACCATAAACAACATAACTGTGTCCGGTCACCCAACCGACATCGGCCGTGCACCAATAGATGTCACCATCATGATAATCGAAGACATACTTGTGCGTCATCGCTGAATAAACGAGGTAACCGCCTGTCGTATGCAACACGCCCTTCGGCTTGCCTGTGGACCCGGACGTGTAAAGGATGAAAGCCGGGTCCTCGGCGTTCATTTCCTCGCAAGGACAATCTGCCGGCACATCCTTGGAAGCCTCGTGATACCAAACGTCGCGATCCTCCTTTATGGAAACCGTGCCCCCCGTGCGCTGGACCACGATTACCCGCGAGACATCGACATCGCTGACTTTTTCAATGGCCTTGTCGACGTTTTCCTTGAGGGGCACTGACCGACCACCCCGAAGGCCCTCGTCTGCGGTGATCACGACTCTCGATCCTGCGTCCGTGATCCTGCCTGCGAGCGCGTCGGCTGAGAAACCACCAAACACCACCGAATGAATCGCGCCAATTCGCGCGCAGGCCAGCATTGCAAATGCGGCTTCCGGGATCATTGGCATGTAGAGGGTGACAGTGTCTCCCTTTCCAACTCCACACGCCTTAAGCACATTTGCAAACCGACAGACCTCGGCATAAAGCTGCTTGTAAGTGATGTGCTTTGACTCGGCTGGATCGTCACCTTCCCAGATGATTGCGGTTTGATCCCCGCGGGCGGCAAGGTGCCGATCAATGCAATTCATTGCCAGGTTCGTCGTGCCGTCTTCGAACCATTTGATCGACACCTCTGGAGGCCCAAATGTGGTGTTCTTCACAATCGTGAACGGCTTGATCCAATCGATACACTTGGCCTGCTCTGCCCAGAATCCATCTGGATCTTCTATCGAGGTCTTGTACATCGCCTTGTAGGCGGCAAGATCGATGTGACCTCTTTCTTTCCATTCATCGAGTACGGGATAACTGTCCTGTTCCACAGGGCTCTCCTTGGGCAGTTCGAAATCCAGAGACGATAGGTCTATTACCAAGCAACCTCTCCGCCTTGCTGAAGACTTACAAAATAGACGCTCAACAGCGTTGCGTTGGATCAAGTCTGTCCGGTTCAATTCGTGTCTGGGTGCTGACCTTTCGGTTTTGTGGGAGTAGCCTTGGCTTGTTCCCACGTTCAGCCTGGTTTGCAGGCCAAGTCAGCATATCGAAGAGAGGACATTCGAATGTTCAATTCAGTTTTGATCCCCATTGATCTGAGCAATGCGTCTGCAGCGAAGTCAATGATCCAAGTAGCCAAGCAAGTGGGCGGCAAAGCAGCCAAGATCCGTCTTCTGACTGTGATTGAGAGTATCCCGCAGTATATCGCCGCAGAGATTCCCTTCGACTATGTGGAGAAATCCAGCAAGGAGGCTCTCCAACATCTGAAGGCCATCGCTACAGAAAGCGGTCATGAGAGACTGGAGGTCGAGGTAATTTCTGGAGGATCACCGGGCTCTGCAATTCTGGATGAAGCAGAAAGCTGGGGGGCTGATGTAATCATCATCGCCTCTCACAAACCTGGATTGCAGGACTACTTCCTTGGCTCGACTGCTGCTCGTGTCGTCCGTCACGCCAAATGTCCCGTCCTCGTTATGAGGTAATTTCAATCTCACTTCCCTGCTTGAGATTGAGAAGCAGCTGCAACTTGCCTCTCGCAATCAGCGACCATTGAGTTGACTCGTCTCATAGCCAAATTGTCATGAGGCATTCAGATTTCCTCAGTCGGTTGCGATTTGTCGGAAATCTGCCGGTTATGGCCAGGCTTTGGGCCAGCCCCACCACCGGTGCACCTCGAACCGCCTGCGAAAG
>CAZYKZ010000252.1:0-3519 GCA_964648175.1 uncultured Anderseniella sp. | reverse complement strand
GCCTGCGCCTCCTGCAGGTAGCGCAGTTTTTGCTCCCGCACCTGGCCTTCAGCCTCGCGAATGCCCGCTTCGAGACGCGGGATGCTGTCATTGGCGACCCCGATCTGGCCGCGCAGGTCGGCGATCTCGCGCTGCAGCCGGATCACGTCGGTCTTCGGCACCACGCCCGAGCGCGCCAGCGGCTTCTTGATGGCTTCCTCCTCGAGCGCCAGCTTCAGGTTCTCTTCAAGCCGCACCAGGTTGGTGCGGGTTTCCTCGAGTTCCAGCGTCTTCTGCTGAACACGCTCGCGAAGTATCTGGGTCTGGACATCGAGGCTCTGGCGCCGCGCCTTGAACAGGCGAAGCTCGCTCTCCACCAGGCCCGGTGCACGCTGGGAGACGGCTTCCGGGAAGACCGGCTCACCGGAGGCATTGGGGTCGGTCTCGTGCTCGAGCCGGGCAATCTGGGCCATCAGGTTGAGCTGCTTGGACTCGATCTCGCCGAGATTCGACGAGAATCCGGTGTCGTCTATGCGGATCAGGACATCGCCCTGCTTCACCCGGTCGCCGGTCTTGACCATGATTTCCTTGACGATGCCGCCTTCCAGGCTTTGCAGGAGCTGGTTCTTGCCGGACGCCACCACGCGGCCATCGCCACGCGCCACCTCGTCAAGCTGCGCCCATGCCGCCCAGCCGATGAAGGAGACAAACGCCAGCAGGCACATCATCACGAAGACGCGCAATGTCTTCGGCACGCTGGAATGCAGTGCCGAGGTATATTCCGTCGCGTAGTCCAGATCGTCGGACTTGGAGATCATGCAGAACCGCCGTGCTATTGCCGCAAGCCACACCGGCTACCGGCGCGGATTGTCCGCAAGCATACATTCGCAGCGGCCAAAATCCAACACCGGCGATGCCGGCGGCCAACCGGTCAGGTGCAGCGCGCAGGCGCGAACTGCTCAGCCGGCGAAAAACCGGCAGGCAGGCGCACGGCTTCGCCCAACACGTATGCCAGCACGGCGTCGGCCATCCGGTGGGCGATGCCAAGGGTGATCTTGAAGCCTCCCGTGGAGGCGATCACGTTGGCGCACCGCGGCAACGGCCCGACCAGCGGCTGCCGGCCCGCGGCGCGCGGGCGGATGCCGGCCCAGCTTTCAACGATTTCGGCACCCTGCAATGGCGGGCAAAGCGCAGCAGCGTCTGCGGCCAGCGCCGCAATTGCCGCGGGATCGGGCAAGTCATCGGCAAAGTTGCGCTCCGAGGTCGAGCCAGCCGCCACCAATCCGTTGTCGTGCACGATCACGTAGGTGCCGCCGCGATAGAGGATGGGCAGGTCCGGCGGCAGCGGGTGCAGCGGCTTCAGCAGCACGGCCTCGCCCTTCACTCCCCACCCGGCTCCAGGCTGCCCCATGTCTGCCAGGAGCCCGAAACTTTGATGACCGGCGGCCAGCACGATATGGCCTGCCTGCAGCTGGCGTCCGTCGGACAGTGTGATTGCACTTCCATCCGGCTCGATGCCCGCCACGCCGAAGCCCTCGTGAATTGCTCCACCCTGCGCACGGACGGCTGCCGCCAGCGCCGCCAGAAGGCCGCGCGGACTGATCCGGGCACTCAGGGTGTCGAAGTCCCAGGCAAGGGCTCCGCTCATCAACTGCTCCCGCCACGCCTCCGGCACCAGATCCAAGATGTCCCAGCGCGCGCCGGTACCTTGCCAGCTGGTCCCGGCGGCGGACTGCCATGCCCTGTGCTCTTCCAGCCGCCGTTCGCTGTCGATGGGCATGAGGCGGCCGCACTGCCGGTAGCCGCAGGACATGCCGGCGGCGTCTTCAAGCGCGGCAATCTCTCCGGCCAGCGCCATCAGAGCTTCCAGCTGGAACTGCTTTGATGGCGTCCACTGGCTTGGGCGGTGGGGCATCAGCGCGCCGAGGATGCCGCCGCTGGCGCCATCACCCACCCTGCCCTTTTCCAGCACCGCAACCGACAGACCGCGCTGCGCTGCCTTCCATGCCGTCCACAAGCCGACCGCGCCCGCGCCGATCACGAGCACGTCTGGCGAAACCGGCGCTGAGGGTCTAGATGTCATGGCGCAACTGATAACCGCACCGGGCCACCAATGCCAGACACAGCGCACAAGCTCGAATGGGACGAAACCGGCCAGCCGCGCTCCATTGACTTCGGCGACCAGTTCTATTCGCGCGAGGACGGACGCGCCGAGTGCGCGCACGTGTTCATTGCAGGCAACGGTCTGCCCAACCGCTGGCAAGGCCGGGAGCGGTTTCACATCGCCGAACTTGGCTTTGGCACGGGGCTCAATTTCGTCGAGACATGGCGTCAATGGATCGCCACCCGCACGCCCGGGCAGCATTTGCGGTTCACCTCGTTCGAAGCCTACCCGATGGCGGCGGACGACATGGCACGGTCGCTGGCGCGGTGGCCGGAACTGTCCGGTCTGGCCCAGAAGTTCGTCGCCGCCTGGTGCATGACGGAACCTGGCGGGCTTCTCGAACTTGACTCACAGACAACCCTGAAAGTCGAGTCAGGTCAGGCACTTGAGCGGGTTTCCTCGTGGGACGAGTCAGCCGATGCCTGGTACCTGGACGGCTTTTCGCCCGCCCGCAACCCGGACATGTGGTCTGCCGAACTGATGCAGGCGGTGTACGACCACACTGTGCCGCACGGCAGCTTCGCCACCTACGCGGCGGCGGGCTGGGTGCGCCGCAATCTCGCCGCGGCCGGCTTCACTGTCGAGCGCAAAGCGGGCTTCGGCTCCAAGCGCGAAATGCTGGCAGGCGTGAAGGGCTGAGCCTTCTCACTCGTCAAAAAACGTCACCCACTCGTCAATGCTCGCGCGGTCCGTGTGCCAGACATTTTCCGGCGCATCCTCGACCGCGTAGCCGACGGAGATGCCGCAGGCGAGCAACTCGTCCTGATCGATGCCAAGCTCTTCGCGTATCATCTGGTGATGCGAGCACCATGCCACCTGCCCGCAGGTGTGCAGGCCCTCGCCGCGCGCGCCGATCAGGATGTTCTCTATGAACATGCCGATGTCCATGAAGGTACCGACGGACATGCGGCGCGAGAAGGTGATGAACAGGCCCACCGGCGCATCGAAGAACTTGAAGTTGCGCAGCATCTGTTCGCTGCGGGCGGCCTTGTCGTCGCGCGCGATGCCGAGCGCATCATAAAGGCCGAAGCCGGTTGCCCTGCGGCGCGACAGGTACGGCTCGAACCATTCGGTGGGATAGTAGTCGAACTCCGGATCGGACGCCTTGAGAGACGAGATGCCCTGTGCTGCCGCCAGCGCCTTGTCAGTGATCCGCTGCTTTGCCGCCCCGCGCACCACATAGACCTTCCAGGGCTGGGTGTTGTGGCCGCTCGGCGCCTGCCCTGCCCCGGTCAATATGCGGCGCAAGGCTTCCTCCGGAACCGGGTCCGGCTTGAAGCGGCGGCAGGAGTGGCGGGACATGATGGCGTCGTGAACGTTCATGCGGGACTTCCGGTAGCAAGAGGTGAGGGTGACTCGGGACATCGCACAGTAAT
>CAZYKZ010000251.1:0-3558 GCA_964648175.1 uncultured Anderseniella sp. | reverse complement strand
CGTGACGCCGGTGCGGTGTCCTGTCCGGCCCATGACGATCGAGGCCCAAATCACCCAGCCCCATGTCTGGCGCAACCTGGTGGCCGCCATCGCCATGGTGTTCGTCTGCGATGCGGCGCTGGGGCTCACCTATCCGCTGCTCAACGTCATCATGGAGGCGCGCGGCGTCGATGCCTGGCTGATCGGCATCAACTCGGCCATGGGGCCATTGGGCATCATTGCGGCAGGCCTGGTGTTGCCGCGGGTATTGGCGCGGATGCATTCCGGTCCGGTGGCGTGGGCGGGGCTTTTGCTGCTGGTGGCGACGCTACTGGCGTTCGGTCTCAGCGAAAACTTCTGGGTCTGGTGCGCGCTGCGTTTCGTGCTCGGCGTCGGCATTGCGGTGCTGTTCTCGGTGTCGGAGGCCTGGCTGATGCATTTCAGCCCGGACGAGCATCGCGGCAAGATCACCGCCGTCTACACCACCGTGATGGCGCTCGGCTTCGGGGCAGGGGCGGCGCTGCTGCCTGTGGCCGGTACGCAGGGCTTCCTGCCGTTCGTGGCGGCGGCGGTGATGATCCTGCTTTCCTCGTTGCCGCTGATGATGATCCGTCTGGACGGCAAGGAATTCCACGGCGAGCAGACCGGCGCCAGCATGTATCATTTCACGCTTGCCGCGCCGCTGCTGCTGGCCGGCATCCTGACAATGACGCTGTTCGATTCCATCATGCTGTCATTCTTCCCGATCTACGCGTTGCGCGAAGGCCTGGACCTGACCCGCAGCGCCTGGATCCTGAGCGCTGCCGTCACCGGTGCTGCACTTCTGCAGATTCCGGTCGGATGGCTCGCCGACCGGTGGTCGCGCAATGGCGTCATCTGGCTGTGCGTGGTGGCTACCGTGGCCTTGAGCCTCACCATTCCGCTTGTGCTGGAAAGCTGGCTGGTTTGGCCGCTGGCCATTGTCCTGGGCACGGCGGCCTACTCGATCTATGCGCTGGCGCTGGTGGCGCTTGGCAAGCGGTTCAAGGGGCCGATGCTGGTGGCCGGATCAGCGGCGGTTGCGGCCATGTGGGGCATCGGCGGAATTGCAGGCCCGCCGGTCACCGGCTGGGCGTTCTCGGGCTTCGGGCACGAGACGCTGCCTTGGCTGCTGGCTGCGCCCTATGCGGTGTTTGCGGTGTTTTTCGGCCTTGCAGGCGGGCATCTGGTGCGGGCCAGCTGGCGGCGTTAACCATGGCGCAGTCCGGTCACAGTCTGGCCATCTTATTGGATTGAGATGACTATTACGGGAGAGAGGTTGCAGTCTCTCCTGGGTTTTCGGGACGGATCTTGTTGAGACCCTGGCTTGGGGCTTGCGCTGCTGCGCGGGCGCGGGCACGGGGAGACTTGGTGAGTTGCGTAACATGAGTCCCGATGCCAGCAAGGACTATTTCGCCGTTCTCGGCCTCAGTCCCCATGCCGATCCAGACGTCGTCAAGGCTGCCTACAGGGCGCTTGCCAAGAAGTACCATCCGGACCGGCAACCGGACGGCGAAACGGCCGTGCGGGACAAGTTTCACGAACTGCAGGAAGCCTACGAACTGCTGCGCGACGAGCAGCAGCGCCGGCATTACATCAGCCTGCGCGAGCGCGCCGAGCAACGCCACAAGGAGGCTGCCGCGCGCCATGCGCGGCCGGTCATGCTGTTGCGGCTGGACGACCGCTGGGAGCACCTGGTGCGCGAGTTCCCTGATACCGCGCGCGATCATGCGCGCTTCTGCATGATCTCGCCCCGGCTCGGCCAGCAGTTCAAGCTGACCATTCTCGGCACCGGGAACCCTGCGAGCTTCGGGCGTATTGCAGCGCGGATGGAGCGGCAGTTTTACCGCCGCCATTTCAGCTATCACTCCGACCTTCACACGCTGGCGCGCAAGCTGGCGCACCGGCGCAGGCGGCATGCGCTGCGTGAGCTGTCGCGCGAGATCAGGGGCCGGCGGCTGCTGCCGAAGCGTTACCGGCGCGACCTGCTGACCCGTTACGAAACACGCTATCTGCAACGCCCCGGCCCGGCTCCCGCCCATGACGGGCGGTTGCCGCCTCAGCTGTGCCTGCCGCACACGGCGCTGCCCAGGGAGCGCGAGCGGGCTCGTGCCGCCGCCCCTCGCGCAAGGGCTGCGGGCGGGCGGTTCCGGCTGGCGGCATGGATCGGCACCAGCCTCGCCTTCCTCACCGGGGCGCTGGTGCTGGCAGGGGTCATGCTGGAACCGCCGCTGCCGGTTGCGGGCGACTATGCCCGTGCCGGCCTTCAGGGGGTTGTGATGACGGCGAGCGAAGCCTGGGACCGTGACTGAGGCTGCAGGCCGCCGGGCCGCGCCACCCGCGCCGGTCTGACCGGCCCGCATGGCGTCCATGCCCTGATCCGGCTTGACCCGCCGCACGGCCCGGTGTCCAGTCGCGTGCATGACACTCGCAATCGAGATGACCGACGCCCACCGGCGGCGCAACCTGTTTGCTGCCTGCGCGGCGGTGATCGTGTTTGGCTTCGCGCTGGGGCTGACCTACCCGCTCCTGTCGCTGGTGCTGGAATCGCGCGGCGTGTCCGCCAGCATGATCGGGCTCAACGCGGCGATGGCGCCCATTGGCATCGTGGCGTTCTCGGTGTTCATTCCGGTGCTCGCGCGGCGCTGGGGAACCCGCAACGTGGCGATGACGGCGGCCTTCCTGACCGCCTGCGTGCTGCTGTCCTACAAGGTGTTTCCGTCCATCGAGGCGTGGTTCGTGCTGCGGCTGGTGCAGGGCATGGTCGTGTCGACGCTGTTCGTGCTTTCGGAAAGCTGGATCGTCAAGTTCGCCGACCCGGCCAACCGCGGCAAGGTGGTGGCCATCTATGGCGCGTCGCTGTCGGCCAGTTTCGGGGCCGGGCCGCTGATGATCTCGATCATAGGCATCGAGGGCTGGCTGCCGTTCGTGCTGGGCGCGGGCGTGCTGATTGCCGCGCTGTTGCCGATGTCGATGGTGCGCGAGGAGCGGCTGGAGGCCGAGCCGACCGCCGGATGGGGCGACATTCTCGCCTTCGCACCCAAGGCGCCGGTGCTGCTGGCGGCGGTGTTCTTCTTCGCGGTGTTCGACGCGGCGACGCTCAGCCTGTTGCCAGTCTATGGCGTGCGGCTGGGCTTCGACGTGACCACGGCGGCCAACATGCTGACCGCGCTGGTGGTCGGCAACGTGGTGCTGCAACTGCCCATCGGCTGGCTGGCCGACCGGTTCGACCGGCGCGTGGTGCTGGCAGCCCTTGCGGCAGTGACCATGGCGGGCCTTGCGCTGTTGCCGCTGGCGGCGGGCAGCTTCTGGCAGTGGCCGGTTCTGGTCGTGGCGGGCGCCAGCGGATACGGCGTCTACACGGTGGCGCTGGCCATCCTCGGCGACCGGTTCACCGGCCACGAGCTGATCGCGGGCTCGGCCTCGTTCGCCACATTCTGGGGCGCGGGCGCGCTGATCGGCTCGCTGCTCGGCGGCGCGGCGATGCAGGCGTTCGGGCCGCAAGGCCTGCCGGTGTCGCTGGCAGCGTGCTTCGGCGTGTTCCTCGCGGGCATGTGGGCC
>CAZYKZ010000250.1:0-3574 GCA_964648175.1 uncultured Anderseniella sp. | reverse complement strand
GGCCCCCGATAGTCGTCGGGAGAGACGAGGGTGCGAATATGAGGCGCAATGGTGCCCGCCAGGCTGACAGAGGGCGAGAAGGCGTCCACCGCATCCGTGATGCCGTGATAGGCATACTCCATGGTCAGGCCACCTTGGTGGCCAGTGAAGGCCTTTGCCATCCTCCAGGCAACGTCATTCGCCTCACTGCCGGAATTGACGAACGCACAGGCCTTCAGATTGCCCGGTAAGGATGCGCCCAGACGCTCGCTGTATTCGAGGACTTGGGTCCCGAGATAGCGGGTGTTGGTGTTCAGGGTCTTGAGTTGCCGCGTAATGACGTCCACGACGTGAGGGTGACAGTGACCAACATGTGGAACATTGTTGTAGGCGTCCAGGAAGCGCCGTCCGGAAGCATCGGTCAGCCAGACTCCTTCCCCCCGGACGATATGCAGTGGCGGATCGTAAAACACGTAGAGCCTCGAGCCCATGACGCGCTTTCGGCGCTCTATCAGGTCGTCCACCTGCAGTGCATCCGGCATCATCGCAATGCCGTTCTGAAGTCCCGTGGGCGACAATCCACAGGCCCGTCGGATCGTGTCCGTCACCTTGCTCCGGCCTGCCTCCTGCAACTGGTCTATTACGCGATAGACGGCGTCGGTCCAGGTGTGCATGTAGCCTGGTTCCTCGGGCGTTTCGCTGGCGCGCCAGGCGTTGATCAGTGGCGTGAGCAGCAGTCGTGGGACCATGACGTCATACAGGATGTCGGCTTCTTCCGGTTCGAGCTTCGTGACCTCGTTGTATCCACGTATGACCTCGGTGATTGCCTCGAGGACTGGCAAGTCGTCGAATGGGCGTTCTGCAGCAATGGTGACGACATCCTGAACCAGGGTGCCGTGAATGATGTCACCAAAATCGATGATCCCCGTGACAATTGCGGGATCATCCGGGTCGACCAGCATATTGGCTTCATTGACGTCTGCATGGACCAGTTGGCTCCGCAGCGTTCTCATGCGCGGCAGCGTGTCGGCTGCAAAATGCTCGATGATGCCGCGGGCCTGTTGCTGGCGTCTGGGGTCGGGCAGCTTGTCGATATGCGGCAGGAGACGCGGCAAAAGCCGCACATCCCATAACAGTTCACGGGTGGCGGGAGCGGGGTGAACCAGTCCACGCATGGCGCGCCCCAATCGCGCGACCATGGCTCCCTGGGAGGACAAGGCACGGGTTGTTACCGGAGCTTCATCGAGCAGCTGACCAGGCAGATGCGACAGCACATAGAAGACGTGGGTTGCCCCATCCTCGGCGCGAATCCGGACGGAGGGGGAACCATCGAGGGCATGCCGTATTCGTGGTGTCGGCAAAGTCGGATCGACTGCCGCGATATGCTGCATGACCCTGATCTGGCAGTCGATGATCTCGGGGTCTTCCTCGACACTGGCAATTTTCAGTGTCCACGCGGTGCCATCTTGCTCACGCAGCCGGAAGTTCTGATCCCGCTCGCTGTACAAGAGATCGATCTGACCGGTTAGCCCGAAATGTTGCTCGGCCAGCTCAGCGACTTCTTCAAGGGAAAAGCGTGGAGCAATAATCTTGAGGAATTTCATGGTAACGGCTTCTGACTGCGTGTTTCGATCCATTCTCCAAGAGTATGCAGGAGACGTCACTGGGATAAAGTGGGACGCTCGATCAGGCGGCTTGTGATTTGAATAGTCTGTCTGGTCTGAGGCTTCGTTGCGACGCGCAGCAAACTCCGGCAAATTGGGATTGTCATGGATTACGAGACGATTGAGGCAGATGCCTTCGGGCAATCACTGAAAGGCATGGGCCTGAATCTGCTGGTCAGGGATGTGCCGCGGCAATGCGCTTTTCTGACCTCAGTGTTCAGTATGTCCTGCCACCAGGTGACCCAGGACTTTGCCATCGTGACCTACGGAAACCAGGTGTTCCAGATCCATGCCGACGGCACCTATCACTCCAATCCGCTACTCGGCTTGTTGCCTGAGTCCCCACCGCGTGGAGCCGGGATCGAGATCCGGCTCTATGATACCGACCCGGATGCAGCTGCAGCCCAAGCGAAATCGGCTGGTGCCACAATCCTGCAAGAGCCAACCGACAAGCCGCACGGACTGCGGGAGGCCTATATCCTCTGTGAGAATGGCTACGCGTGGGTACCAAGCCGGCCCATCTGATTTACCGCTGACGATCTATCGCAGGAGATAGACAGGCTCTTCCCTTTGTCGATTTCCAATCCGGTTCCTTTGTGCCGGTCCGCTGCAATGTAGCCATCACTCTTGCGTGTTCTTACGCAGGTAGCGGTAGGCAGCGAGGGTATGGGTTCGAACAATATGGATGAAGTCCTCCAGATCCACATGCTCGTCATAGCTGCCCATGCTGTGTGGGTCGGGTCCGTATACGTATGCAGGAATGTTGCGGTATCGCCATAGCCGTGCGTCCGTTCCGCCAAGGCTGACAATTGGCGTCGGCCGGAAACCGCGAAGTTCTTCGACAGTGTCCTGCAGAATGGTCACCATTTCGCCGTAAGGGTCTGAGTAGGCGGGTGGAGCGTGACCGATTTCTTCCAGCGTCGCTTCCGGAAAGTCGGCCATGACCTCGTTCACGCGCTCCATGATCATCTCTCTGGTGGCGCCGACCGGGACACGGAAATCAATCTCCATGCGGCATTGCCCCGGGATCATGTTGACCTTCAGGCCACCATCGATCCGGCCGACATTCAATGTCACACGGCTGACAGATTCGTAGGCGCCGGCGCCCATTGCCTTGTCAACAGCCTCCCGGGAAGCTTCGAGAGCCCGGCCCAGGTTGTCCGGCAGCGGAAAATCCATGTCGCACACAGATTCAAGCGCCAGTGCCAGCCGGGCGGCAATCTTGGTGGCGCTCTGTGTCGAATGCACATATGCGCCGTGTGCACCGCGGGTCTGGATGGTGACTGCCAACCACAACGGTCCTTTCTCGCCGAAGCGGATAGTGAGTGGAGAACTCGGTTCACCGTTCAGAACGCAGTCGCCCAGCACCTCGGGTTCATGATCCATGAGGTAACGGGCACCCCAGGGACCGAACGTCTCCTCGTCGGAAACACAGGTCAGCGTGAGCTTTCCGCCCCAGTCATCACGAATTCGATTGAGAAGTGCGTAGGTGAAGATCGAAGCCGTGGTGCCGGGCTTCATGTCACAGGCGCCGCGGGCGTAGATCTTTCCGTTTCGGATGTCGCCGCTCCACGGATCCGCAGTCCATCGACTGTCGGTCTCATCAACCGGAAAAACGTCGATGTGACCGTTGAGAACCAGATGCTTGCCCGCCTTGCCACCTTCGCAACTGCTGATGATGTTGGGCATTACCGCATTAGGCGACACTATGCGGTAGGGCAGCTTGAGCCGGTCGAGCAGCCCGGTGACAACAGCTGCGGCATCGCGCGTATCGCCCGGCGGGTTGGGGGATCTTGCCTGCAAGAACTTCTGCAGGAAATCGATCATCTGATCGCGTTCTTCATCGATCCACTGATTGAGCTTTCCGGTCTGGTCTATGGTCATGCTAGATCCAATCGTAAATTTGGTTCCATACAATCGATTCCTGATCC
>CAZYKZ010000249.1:0-3634 GCA_964648175.1 uncultured Anderseniella sp. | reverse complement strand
CCCAACGCCGTGGTGCACAACCACGTGGCGCCCTGGTACCTGGAAAAGACGCCTGAACTGATCGACGTGCCCAACGTGGTCACCGCCGTGCTGGCCTCGTTCCGTGGCTACGATACGCTGGGCGAAGTGTTCGTGGTGTTCATCGCCTGCATGGGCGTCATGGCGCTGCTGGGCCGGGTGCGTCCGCGCAAGGACTCGATCAAGTTCACCGAATATGAAGAGCGCAGCCGCAACCTGCGCCACCATCTGATCCCCCGCATTGTCGGCAAGATGCTGGTACCGTTCATCGTGCTGTTCGGCCTCTATGTGCAGTTCCACGGAGACTTCGGTCCCGGCGGCGGCTTCCAGGCCGGCGCACTGGTGGCCGCGGGTGTCATCCTCTATTCGCTGCTCGAGGGCGACTGGCGCGGCCGCGAACTGGTGCCTGAATGGTTCTCAAGCTTTCTGGTGGCGGCTGGAGCGTTCCTTTACGCCTCGGTAGGCGTCGCCTGCATGCTGATGGGCGGCCGCTTCCTCGACTACTCGGCGCTGGACAGCCACAATCCGGTCCACGGCCAGCACCTGGGCATCCTGCTCGTTGAACTGGGCGTCGGCATGACCGTGACCGGGGTGATGATAACCATCTTCCACGCCTTTGCGCGCCGGGGGGTCCGCTGATGGAATTCCTGGGCCTCTACAACTACTTCGTATTCGCCACGCTGCTGATGGTTGGCCTGTACTGCGTGCTGTCCCGCACCAACATCATCAAGTCGCTGATCGGGCTGTCGATCTTCCAGTCGGCGGTGTTCCTGCTCTACATCTCGATGGACAAGGTTGATGGCGGTACCGCGCCGATCATCCCCTCGGATGCGCCACCTGACATCATCTACGCCAACCCGCTGCCGCAGGTGCTGATCCTCACCGCCATCGTTGTCGGCATCTCGACAACCGCGCTCGGCCTCGCCGTCGCCGTTCGTATCCGCGAGGCCTACGGCACCATCGAAGAAGACAAAATCCAGGAAATGGACCGCGAACAGTGACCTTGCACGATCAGCTGCCCGCCTTGCTCGTCGCGGTGCCGCTGGTCACGGCGCCGATTGCCTATCTTCTGCGCGCCCACGGCCTGCCGTGGGCTGCCGCCGTGGCCGCCAACGTGACCGCCTTCATCATCGCCTGTTCGCTGGCGGCGACCGTCAATGGCGGCGAGACCATCATCTATGAAATGGGCGGCTGGCCCGCGCCCTACGGCATCGTGCTGCACATCGACGCCCTTTCGGCGCTGCTTGCCATGCTGGTGACAGGCGCATCCGCTGCTGCACTGATTTTCGGTGCGAAGAGTCTTGCCGACGAAGTTGGCGAGGAGATCGCACCCTCTTTCTTCGCGGCCTGGATCCTGTGCACCGCAGGCCTCACCGGCATGGTGGTCACCGGCGACGCCTTCAACATCTTCGTGTTCATGGAGATTTCGTCGCTGTCGACCTACATTCTCGTCTCGGCTGGCCCCGACCGGCGCGCCCTCGTGGCGACCTACCGCTACATCGTGATGGGCACCATCGGCGCGACGTTCTACCTGATCGGCGTCGGCTTCCTGTACATGTCGACCGGTACGCTGAACACCATGGACCTTGCCGCCCGGCTGGGCGACGTGACCGAACTGCGCCCCGTGCTGGTTGCAGCCGGTTTCATCACCGTTGGCCTGGCGCTCAAGGCGGCCATCTTCCCGCTGCACTCGTGGATGCCGAACGCCTATACCTTTGCACCCAACGTGGTGACCGTGTTCATCGCGGCGGCATCCGCCAAGGTGTCGCTCTACGTGATGATGCGCATAGACTATGCCATCTTCTACAAGAACATTCCCAACCATGAACTGCAGCTGGCGTTGTTGCTGGTGCCGATGGCGATCCTGGCGCTGTTTGCAGGCTCCATGCTGGCGATCTACGAGAAGAACCTGAAGCGGCTGCTCGCCTATTCGTCGGTGGCTCAGGTGGGTTACATCGCGCTCGGTATCGCCATGTCCTCGGTGGCGGGTCTTACCGGTGCCATCGTGCACATGTTCAACCACGGCGTCATCAAGGGCGGCATGTTCATGGCTGTCGCCTGCCTGGCGCTGCGCTACCGCACGGTGAATATCGCCAATCTGGCGGGCGCGGGCAGGGCGATGCCGTGGACCATGGCCGCATTCGTGATCGGCGGCCTCGGGCTGATTGGCGTGCCGCTGACGCCCGGCTTCATTTCCAAGTGGTACCTCGTTCTGGGCGCGCTGGAAAAGGGCGGCTACGGCGCGTTTCTCGTGATGGTGATCCTCGCCTCGTCGCTGCTCGCGGTGATCTATGTCTGGAAAGTTATCGAGGTTGCCTACTTCAAGGAACCGCGCGCCAACGCGGCGCCGATTGAAGGCGAGGCGCCGCTCGTCATGCTGATTCCGACCTGGATCGTGGTGCTGACGGGGATATGGCTCGGTATCAACAGCTACGTGCCGGTGACGATGGCTACGCTGGGCGCCGAAACGCTGCTGGGGGCACGCTGATCATGTTCACCGAATCCCAGACCATTCTGCTGTCCCTGCTGATCCCGTTCGTCGGTGCCTTTGGCATTGCGCTTGCCGGCCGCTGGCCCAATGTGCGCGAAACCGTCACCCTGACCACGGCGGTTCTGCTTGCCGCCAACGTCTGGAGCCTGCTTCCGGTGGTGTATGCCGGCGGGCGGCCCGAACTGCACCTCGTCGACATGCTTCCCGGCCTGTCCATCGCCTTCAAGGTGGAACCGCTGGGCATGCTCTTTGCTGCGCTAGCCTCGGGGCTGTGGATCGTCAACTCGGTCTATTCGATCGGCTACATGCGCGGCAACGACGAGAAGCACCAGACCCGCTTCTATGTCTGCTTCGCGATTGCGCTCATGGCGGCCATGGGCATCGCCTTCTCCGGCAACATGCTCACGCTGTTCATCTTCTATGAAGTGCTGACCGTCTCGACCTATCCGCTGGTGGCGCACAAGGGCGATGAGGCCACGGTCAGGTCGGCGCGCGTCTACATGGGCATCCTGCTGGGCACCTCCATCGGCCTGCTGCTGCCGGCCATGATCTGGACGTACTCGCTTGCCGGCACGCTGGATTTCACGCCGGGCGGCATTCTTGACGGCAAGATCGCCGAACCGCTCGTCGGGCTTCTTTTGCTGATGTACGCCTATGGCGTTGGCAAGGCGGCGCTGATGCCTGTGCAGCGCTGGCTGCCTGCGGCCATGGTGGCGCCGACGCCCGTTTCCGCGTTGCTGCACGCCGTGGCGGTGGTGAAGGCGGGCGTATTCACCATCACCAAGGTGTTCGTCTACATCTTCGGCATCGACTTCCTGTTCTCCCAGCCCAGCCACAAGCTGGTGATCTGGATCGCCTGCTTCACCATCGTGGTTTCCAGCTTCATCGCGCTCAGACAGACCAACCTGAAGCGGCTGCTGGCCTATTCGACCATCGGCCAGCTGAGCTACATCGTGCTGGCAGCCTCGATCCTGAAGCCCCTGTCGGAAGTCGGCGCGTCGATGCACATGATGGCGCACGCCTTCGGCAAGATCACGCTGTTCTTCGCCGCCGGCGCCATCTACGTCGCCTCCAAGAAGACCGACATCACCGAGATGCGCGGCATCGGCCGGCGCATGCCATGGA
>CAZYKZ010000248.1:0-3636 GCA_964648175.1 uncultured Anderseniella sp. | reverse complement strand
TGGTCGCCGTCTTCTTCGCGTGGAACTTGCCGTCCTCGCGCCACCAGGTCCAGATCGAGCCTTCGAGGTTTGTGGTGTCCACCACCACGCCGCAGAAGCCGTACTCCTTGACCGGGTCATGGGCGGGCCGGACTTCGAGCGCCATCTGGTGATTGGCGCCAAGATCGATGGTCTGCACGTTCTTGCGCTCGCGCAGGTTCCAGAAGTGCAGCCGGTGGCCATACTTGTTGGACAAAAGGTCCTCCGGCACCAGCCCGTTCTCGAATTGCGGCGGCAGGCCCCACTCCGACGACACCATGTAGTCGCGCGGCAGGTTCCACCAGAAGTCATACTGCTTGTTCTGCGGACCGCGGTCGATCTCGTAGCGCCCGATGATGTCGAACGTCTCGCAGTCCATGATGAAGATGCCGGGAGGGCCATCGGTACCGTCCGCCCCGCCGCCGCCCAGCGTCGAGACGTAGATGCCTTCCGGCCCGCAGTGGATCGTGTGGGGCCGCGAATAGCCGGTCTTGGCGAATACCTCTTCCGGCTCGATGATCTTGTGAATCTTTGCCTTCAGCGGCTCCTTGACGTCGACTACGTAGATGCGCGATGAGCGGATGCCGGGAATGATCAGGTAGCGCCGCTCGAGGAAGGCGTGGCCGGTGAGAGGCGAGAGAGCGGAAGAGCAGGCATTCCAGCCGAAATGGTGAAACTCGTCGCCCTTGTTGGGCATGATCACCTGATGGACGATCTGGCCATACTTGCTGGACTTGGGGTCGACGTCGATAACCGCCAGTCCGTCCGGCTGCGAACCGTCCGGCGACAGCATCAGGGTGAAGGCAAGCGTCTCAGGCGGCGCCTGCATGGCAAGCTTGGCAGTGGCGTGGAAAGTCGGGTCGGGCCTCACTGTCATGGGTATTTCCTCCAGTTGCTGGCGCACACTTGCTGGGCGCCTTCGTGGTATCCGGCAACCGGACAGCTTGTTCACCTGCCGGTGCCGCTCCCCCTTGCAAACAAGTGTTTCACCTCACCACCCCCGGATCAAATCACAAAAGGGGCGGCTAAGCCTTACTTCGAGGAATGTCAGCCCGCTCCATCTCCGGATGCCATCGCCGGCATCAAGCAAGGTTGCCCGGGAATTAACGCCAAGGCTTTGATTTGAGAATGTTCCGCAACGGAATGATGATCCGATGGCGCTAAGCTGATCTCAGGTCGCTTGTTTGGGGAGAGACAAATGCGCCTGAAGTACCAGTTCACGGCACTCATGTGCCTGGTGGCAATGCTGCCAATTGCGCTCTTCTGGGCATGGCCGCAATCATCTGCGCTCGATAGCGCCTTGCGTGACGTGGGCGACCGCAACCTGCTGATTGCCCGGCAGACCGCAGAGTCTATCCGCCGATACCAGGCCGACCTCACTGCGATGTTCGCCTCGCTGCAGGCCAGAATTGAGACAGCCGAAGGGCAGGCTGGAGCAGCACCGCTGCTCGATCACATGCACGTGACGTCGGTATGCGCAGTCGACCTGGCCAGCGGCAAAGCGCGTCATCTCATGAGCCTGCGTGGGACGGTCTGCCCGGCGCAGTTTCCTCCAGCCATGCTGAAGGCTGCAAGTGACGCCGCCAGCGATGGCAAGACCACGCTGTCGCGTGTAACCCGCATGCCGGACGGCAGCGAGGTAATGCTGACCCTCCACACAACTGGCGGGCACGCCAAGGTGGCCATCGTTTCGACCGAATACATTGTCGGCCTCGGCAAGGCAGTCTCCTTTGATGGCAATGGATCCGCCATTGTTGTCGATCAGTCTGGCCGCTCGGTCATTCCGGGCAGCATGGCTTGGGAAGCACGCACCGGCGATGCCACCGGCATCAACAAGGTCCGCGACAAGTCCAGCAATCCGACCGGCGTCAAGGAATTTGCATCTCCGGAAGGCGGCGAGCCGCTCATGGCCGCCTATGCGTGGATCAAACCGAGCGGATGGGGCGTCATGGTTTCACAACCCAGGCAGGCAATTGAGCTCAAGGCTGCGCGCATTGAAAACTCTATCCTGTCGATTCTGATTGTCGGCCTTGCATTCGCCGTGCTGGCAGGCTTTGCCGGCGCACAATTCCTCACCCGCCCCCTCGAACAGTTGGTCGTCGCCCTGAGGGCAGTTGGCGAAGGTATGTTCGACGCCGTCAGGAACTGCCGTATGTCTGGGCTTGCCCCTGCCGAACTGGTGGAGGTACGCAACAGCGCCGAACAGATGGCCGGCAAGCTCTCCGAAAGCCTGGATGAAGCAACCCGCCTGGCCTATTTCTGCTCGGTCACGTCGATGCCGAACCGCCAGTACTTCCGCAGCTTCGGCAGCAAGCGGGTCGAGCAAGCCGAACAGGACGGCGAGAACGCCGCCATGCTCTTCATCGACCTCGACGGCTTCAAGGCGATCAATGACCGATATGGCCATCGCATGGGCGACGATCTGTTGAAGGCCTTCGGTGACCGCCTGATGGCGCATTGCGAGCGATGGGCGACCGAGCAGGGAATTGCCCCCGAGGACAAGCCCATCATTCCCGCCAGGCTTGGCGGTGACGAGTTCGTTGTCCTGCTGGCCGGCAAACTGGCCAACCGTGCAGAGGTCCAGCGATTTGTCGAAGGCATTTTCGACTCTGTCGTCGGCAGCGTGCGCGGCTTCAACGGCACGGAACTGCCGCTTGGCGCAAGCATCGGTTGCGCCGTGTTGCCGTCCGATGCGAACAACTTTGAGGACCTGCTGCGGCTGTCGGACATGACCATGTATGCCGCCAAGCAAGGCGGCAAGAACCGGTTCTGCTTCCATGGCGAAAAGCCGGTACAGCCCTCCTGCGCTGCAGCAACACCGGTGCGATTCATGCAGCGGGTCGGCACAGATCCAGTTCATGCGTGATGGGAAGAAGCCAAACGATCATGCAGTATCTGTTCAGCATCAATGGCCGCATCAACCGCCTGCAATGGTGGCTCGGAGGTCTTGTTACGCCTCTCATCTGGCTGGCGGCATTCGTCATCATCGGAGAATCCATCGGCAAGGACGTCGCCTCAACAACGCCAGGCCGGCAACTGCTTGCCCATGCCGCGCTGCTGGGCGCCTTCTTTGTGTCGCTCTGGATAAATTTCTGCCTCGCGGTGAAGCGCTTTCATGACCGGGGCAAGAGCGGCTGGTGGTACCTCATCATCCTGGTGCCCTTCATTGGCACGATCTGGATGCTTATCGAGCTCGGCCTTCTGGCAGGCGATTACGGCACCAACGAATACGGGCCGGAGCCGGGCAGCGCCTCGGCCAGCGATCTGGAAGCAGAGCTTTCAGCAATGTACGGACATGCAAGCACAACAACCGATCCCCGCGGCGCGACCCAGCCGGGAACCATGCCGGCCACCAGTGCCCGGCCGCACCATCAGCACCAGCCGGTAGCATTTGGCCGGGCGCCGGCGCGGGTTAGCTTCGGTCAGCGCAGTAATTGAGCGAGAAACTTCAGCTAGCGGCTTCCCGTATGACGGCGAGGATGTCGGCGGCCACCTCGACGTGGCCGGAGGCTTCCGTCATCGCCCGCGCCTCATAGCGCCGCTGGCTGGGCAGCCGCACGCCGTCCTGCTTCACCATCTCGGCGAACAGCGCCTCGGCATGGGCCGCCCAGCCGGAAG
>CAZYKZ010000247.1:0-3646 GCA_964648175.1 uncultured Anderseniella sp. | reverse complement strand
CCATTAACCAAATCCCATTGTTAACACGTTTTCGCCCCGCTTTCGGCGTGGCTGCCGCAAACTGAAAACACATTTTGCCGCAATCGTAATGGGCGACGGCATGATCGGATACGTAACCGGTGTCGGGCGTAGAGGACGCTTGCATTTCACGATGCTGCTTTCTCCCGCTCCACCACCGGCAGAAAGGTCAGTCATGGCGACACGCTTTGCGAGATCGGTCCTCCCGGTTCTCGGTCTTCTTCTCCTTCCCGCAATCCTCACTTCCCCAGCAACCGCCCAGACAACTGAAGCGAGCGAATGGAAGCTGCGCCAGCAGGCGGCCGACAGCACCATCCGCGTCATTGCAGGCGACATCACCAGCACTTCGCTCAAGGCGGCCACCGACATGGCCAACCTGCTGGCCCGCAGGAACGGCCTGCGGCTGGTGCCGATTGCCGGGCAGGGCGGCGCCGACAACATTTCCGACCTGCTTTACCTGCGCGACATCGACCTAACCATTGTTTCGCTGGACGCACTCGAGCGCATGAACGCGGAGAACCTGTTTCCCAACCTGGACCGGCGCGTCGCCTACGTGGCCAAGCTGTTCAACGAGGAAGTGCACGTCATCGTTCGCGAAGGCACCACGGACATCGGTGCACTTGCCGGCAGAAAGATCGGCGTCGGTCCGAAGGGCTCCAGCGGCGATTACTCGGCGCGCACCATCTTCGAGACGGCCGGGGTGCCGTACGAAGGGATCCATGGCGACTATGCAACGGCGCTGATGCAACTGAAGCAGGGTGAACTGGATGCCGTGGTCATGGTGTCCGGAAAACCGATGCGCACGCTCGAGGGCCTGGCTGATGGTAAGCTGCGCCTGATGCCGGTGAAGTTCGATGTGGGCGCCATGCCGAACTACCTGCCGGCAACGCTGAGCGCGTCCGATTATCCGGGGCTCGTGCCGGAGGGTGAGAGCATCGAGACAATCGCCACCCAGAACGTGCTGCTCGCGTTCAACTGGAAGCAGGACACCAGCCGCTACAAGAAGGTGGCGACCTTCATCGAGCAGCTTTTTCCACACGCCGGAGAGCTGGTTGGCCAGGCCAATCACCCGAAGTGGCGGGAATTCAACCTGTCGGCGCGCCTGCCGGAGTGGAAGCGTGTGGACGCGGCGACCCAGGCTGTCGAGCAGCTCGGGTCAATGGCCGCGGCGCCGCAAAGCTGCAGCCCTGCCGACCTGCGCGCGGCCCTGGACCAGTATCTTGCCGAAGCCAACATCAAGGTGGGCGGCGAGATTTCCAAGGCGGACGCAGAAAAGCTGTTCATCGGATTCCAGGAATGGGTGAAGACCCAGCCGGTTCAGCAGTAACCGGTCCGTCCTTCGCGCCAGCCTGATCAACCCGCCCGGCAGCTTCAACCTTTGTGAGTACATCCATGTCTGTTGCACTGTTCGTTCGCCGTCTCAACCTCATCACGCTGGCGGCAATCGCGTCGCTGATCCTGCTTCCGGCGAAGGCCTTCGCCGAATGGTACCCCAGCGAACCGGTCAAGCTGGTCATCATGGCCGGCAAGGGCGGCGGCGCCGACAAGATGGCCCGGATGTTCGCCAAGATCATCCAGGACGAGGACCTGTCGCCAGTGCCGTTCGAGCCGGTGAACATGCCGGGCAGCTCCGGCGGCGAGGCGCTGACCTTCCTCAAAGAGAACGCCGGTAATCCGCATGTGGTCATGGTGACGCTGAACAGCTTCTATACCACGCCGCTGACCCAGCCCGACCTTCAGATCGACATCACCGAGTTTACCCCGATCGCACGCATGGCCGAGGATATCTTCATGCTGTGGGTGGCCAAGGATAGCGGCATCACCAGCCTTGAGCAGTTCCTCGAGAAGGCCAAAGGCGAGGGCGGCAAATGGGTGATGGCGGGCACCGGCAAGAGCGGCGAGGACAACCTGCTGACCAACCTGATGAACCAGCAATATGGCCTGCGCATGGACTATCGGGCGTTCAAGGGCGGTGGCGACGTGGCGCGCGAACTGATCGAGATGAAGGCGAACTCGACCGTCAACAACCCGTCCGAACAGGACGAGTATTACCGGGAAGGCAAGTCCGTGCCTTTGGCAGCTTTCACGCCGGAACGGCTGGAGCAGTACCCGGACGTGCCGACCTTCGCCGAGAAGGGGCACGACCTGACCTACTTCATGCAGCGTTCCATCGTCGGCCCGCCCGGCATGGACCCTGAGGCCAGCGACTTCTACCGCCAGCTTTTCCAGGCCGTCTACGAGTCGAAGGACTGGCAGGACTACATGAACTCCAACAGCCTGCGCGGCGAGTTCGCCACCGGCGACGGTCTGATGCAGTACTGGGTGCGCGGCCTTGAGGCTCACCGCAAGATCCTGAGCGAGATGAAGGCGTCGAACTGACGGCGGCGGACGTCAGCGTGCGCGGTTGACAGCTTCGGCGACGAGCATACGGGCATCATCCAGCGAGGCCTTGCGCGGGTTGGTGCCGGCCGCACTGTCCTTCAGCGACTTGGCAGCGATGCGCTCCACGCAGTCTGCCGGTACGCCGATCTCGCCAAGCGAGGACGGGATGTTCAGGTCATCCAGCAGCCGCTCTACGGCTGAAATGAACCCGTCGACCGAGGTATCGGCAAGCCGCATCGCTTGCGCCATGCGTTGCACCTTGTCTTCCATGCCGGGCAGGTTGTAGCGCAGGACGACCGGCAGGATGATGGCATTGGTCAGCCCGTGCTGGGTGTTGTACTCGGCGCCGACCATGTGCGAGATCGCATGCACCATGCCCAGCCCCTTGAGAAACGCGACGCCGGCAAGGCACGAGCCCACCAGCATGCCGCCGCGCGCCGCCATGTTGTCCGGCTCGCGCACTGCCACTGGCAGCCATTGCGCAATCAGGTTCAGCCCCTCGAGCGCCATGCCGTCGCACAGCGGATGAAAGCCCGGCACGCAATAGGCCTCGATGGCGTGCGTAAGCGCGTCCGCGCCGGTCCAGGCGGTCAGGTTTGCCGGCAGGCCTACCGTCAGCGCCGGGTCGAGCAACGCCAGAGCCGGTTTCAGCTCCGGGTGCCAGATGCAGAACTTCATGCCCTTCTCGACGTGGGTGACCATCGCCGTGCTTTCCGTCTCGGCGCCGGTGCCTGCTGTCGTCGGAATGGTGATCAGCGTTGGGAAGGCGTGAGCAGCGTCGATGACTGGCGGAGCCTGCTCGAACTCGAAGTCCCACAGGTCCACATCGTTGTTGGCCGTCAGGCAGATTGCCTTGCCGCCGTCCATGGCGCTGCCGCCACCGATGGCGATGATGGCGTCATGGCCGCCCGCGCGGAACGCATCGCGGCCCGCGCCGATCTCGTCGTCGCGCGGGTTCGGAGAGATGTCGGAGAATAGAGCGCAGGCCAGACCGGCGTCCGTCAGGTGGGCCTGAAGCTCGCTGATGAAGGGCAGGTTGAGGCTGCCGCGATCGGTGACGATGAGCGGGTTGCGCAAGCCAAGCCCGGCGCAACGCTTGCCGATCTCGCAGATCCGTCCGGGCCCGTAGGCAATCGGCACCGGAAACGTCCAGTCTTGTGGAGCAAGCAGGTCCGCGTTGCCGCCCAAGGTGGACATCAATCCTCCTTCAGGTCCTGCTTCAGCCGCTTGTCGAGGTAGTTGGCGC
>CAZYKZ010000246.1:0-3662 GCA_964648175.1 uncultured Anderseniella sp. | reverse complement strand
GGGTCCATCCCAGCGCCAGCTGCGTGTCGGAGAACTCATCCGGCACGAGCTGTCGGCACTGTTCATGCGTGGCGACGTGATGGATCCCGTGATCGAGAAGCAGGGTGTAACCGTTCTGGAGGTTACCACCTCTCCGGACCTGAAAATCGCCACTGCCTATGTGCGGCCGTTCCAGCCCGGCGGAGACCCGGACCAGCTGATCGAAGCGCTCAACCGGAACCGGCGGTTCATTCGTGGTGAACTGGCCCCGAAGCTCGACCTCAAGTTCATGCCGGAGTTCCGCTTCCGCATCGACACGGCGTCCGACTACGCCTCCAGCATCGAGCGGTTGATGGCGGACCCCAGGGTTGCCCGCGACCTCGATCACGACGACGACTAGAGGCCATGGCCAGACGCAGGAAGGGCGATCCCGTCCACGGCTGGGTGTTTCTCGACAAGCCGCTGGAGCTCGGTTCCACACAGGCCGTGTCGCTGGTAAAGCGCATCTTCAACGCACAGAAGGCGGGCCATGCGGGCACGCTGGATCCGCTGGCGACCGGCCTCCTCGCGGTGGCGCTGGGGGAAGCCACCAAGACCGTGCCGTACATGATGGATGCCGACAAGACCTATACCTTCACGATCAAATGGGGCGAGGCCACGTCCACCGGCGATGCGGACGAGCGGGGTGAAATCATTGCCAGCAGCGATGTCCGGCCGGCACGGGACCAGATCGAAGCCGTGTTGCCGCAGTTCCTTGGCGAAATCGATCAGGTGCCGCCCGCCTACTCCGCCATCAAGCTCGACGGCAAGCGCGCCTATGATCTCGCCCGCGCCGGCGAGGAAGTGGAAATCGAACCACGTCGCGTGCGCATTGAGCGGCTGGTCTTGCTCGACTGTCCTGACCGTGACCACGCCAGCTTTGAGGTGGCTTGCTCGAAGGGCACCTATGTCCGTTCGCTTGGCCGTGACATTGCGCTGGCTTTGGGTACGCAGGGCCATCTGAGCGCGCTTCGACGGATTGGCTCCGGCGGCATAGATATCGCGCAGGCAGTCTCACCCGATCAACTGGAGGCCGCTTCGCCGGAAGAGCTTGGCAGCCTGCTGCATCCGCTTGACGTGGTGATCGCGCATTTGCCACGCATCGAGCTGGATGCAGCCCAGGCAGCACGTGTCACGCACGGCAATTCGGTCACGCTGCTGCCCGGGCAATGCCGGGTACCGGAAGAAGAAGTGTTGCTTGCCAGCAATGCTGCACCACTCGCCATCGCGAGGCTTGCCGGCAATGAAGCGCAGCCTGTGCGCGTGTTCAACCTGTAGCACAGACACCCCGCGCCGCATTGCCGCTGGCAATTTTGCTGCATCTGCGCTATAGGCACGCGCAACGCTGGCTCCGGCCAGTGTTTTTCATGGCCTGTGCTGGACGGCATCCCGGCACCAGGCGTCCACTTCCTCCAGATTGAAAGGAGCGCATACGATGTCGATTTCGCCTGATCGCAAGCAGGAGCTTGTGAAAGAGTACGCCACGGCAAATGGCGACACCGGTTCACCCGAGGTGCAGGTTGCAATCCTCACCGAGCGGATCAAGAACCTGACCGAGCACTTCCAGACCCACAAGAAGGACAACCACTCCCGTCGTGGTCTGCTCAAGCTCGTGTCGCAGCGCCGCAAGCTGCTTGACTATGTCAAGGGGCGCGATGAAGCCCGGTACAAGAGCCTGATCGAACGGCTCGGTATCCGCAGGTAAGTTGGCAAAAAACCGCGGGCGGTTCCGGATGGCCGGGGCCGCCCGCTTCCCCTTTTGGCGCGGAGGCAATGGGGCCTCTCGCCGTGTCGGCCCATACGGGGACCAGCCGCAAGGATGACGATTGTTTCGTGTGTACGCGGCAAAGGGCCAAATGAAGGAATGATGTAGATGTTTGATATCCACGTGGAAGAACTTGAATGGGCCGGCCGCACGCTGCGGCTTGAAACCGGCCGCGTCGCCCGCCAGGCAGACGGTGCCGTGCTGGCCACCTATGGCGAGACGACCGTGCTCGCAACCGTTGTCGCGGAAAAGGCGCCGAAGCCCGGCCTCGACTTCTTCCCCCTGACCGTGAACTACCAGGAAAAGGCCTTCGCGGCCGGCAAGATTCCGGGTGGCTACTTCAAGCGTGAAGGCCGCCCGTCCGAAAAGGAAACGCTGGTTTCCCGCCTGATTGACCGCCCGATCCGCCCGCTGTTCGCCAAGGGCTTCAAGTGCGAGACGCAGGTGATCGTGACCGTGCTCAGCCACGATCTCGAGAACGATCCCGACATCGTCGCCATGGTTGGCGCTTCCGCCGCGCTGTGCCTGTCCGGTGCGCCGTTCCTCGGCCCCATCGGCGCTGCACGCGTTGGCTATATCGATGGTGAGTACGTCGTCAACCCGACGCTCGACCAGATGCCGGACTCGCAGCTCGACCTCGTTGTCGCCGGCACCAGCGACGCCGTTCTCATGGTGGAATCGGAAGCCCAGGAACTGACCGAAGAAGTCATGCTCGGCGCTGTCGTGAAGGGCCACGAGGAATTCCAGCCGGTCATCGACGCGATCATCCGTCTGGCCGAGCGCGCTGCGCGTGAGCCGCGTGACCATCAGCCGGAAGACAACTCCGAACTCGCTGCCAAGGCCCGCGAAATCGCAGGCGACGACCTCAAGAAGGCTTACGCCATTGCCGGCAAGGAAGAACGCCGCGATGCGGTTTCCGCTGCCAAGAAGAAGGTCATCGAAGCCCTGTGCAACCCGGATGACGAAAACGCTCCTGCCGAGAACAAGGTCGGCGAAGTGTTCAAGTCGCTGGAAGCCGACATCGTTCGCGGCCAGATCATCGACACCAAGTCTCGCATTGATGGCCGTGGCCTGGCCGATGTTCGCCAGATCAAGTGCGAGGTCGGCGTGCTGCCGCGCACCCATGGTTCGGCGCTGTTCACCCGCGGCGAAACCCAGGCGCTGGTCGTGACCACGCTGGGTACCGGCGATGACGAGCAGTTCGTCGACGCGCTGGAAGGTACCTACAAGGAAAACTTCCTGCTGCACTACAACTTCCCGCCCTACTCGGTCGGCGAAACCGGCCGCACCGGCTTCACCGGCCGCCGCGAAATCGGCCACGGCAAGCTCGCATGGCGCGCCGTTCACCCGATGCTGCCGGGCAAGGAAGAGTTCCCCTACACCATCCGCGTGGTGTCGGAGATCACCGAGTCCAACGGTTCCTCGTCGATGGCAACCGTTTGCGGTTCCTCGCTGGCGCTGATGGATGCAGGCGTGCCGCTGAAGCGGCCGATCGCCGGCATCGCCATGGGCCTCATCCTGGAAGGTGAAAAGTTCGCCGTGCTGTCCGACATCCTCGGTGACGAAGACCACCTGGGCGACATGGACTTCAAGGTGGCCGGTACCGAGCAGGGCGTCACGTCGCTGCAGATGGACATCAAGATCACCGGCATCACCAAGGAGATCATGGAGACCGCGCTGTTCCAGGCCAAGGATGGCCGCATGCACATCCTCGGCAAGATGGCCGAAGCCATCACCGAGGGCCGCGCTTCGCTGGGCGAGCATGCCCCGCGCATCGAGGTGATGACCATCCCGGTCGACAAGATCCGCGAAGTGATCGGGTCCGGCGGCAAGGTGATCCGCGAGATCGTCGAGAAGACCGGCGCCAAGATCAACATCA
>CAZYKZ010000245.1:0-3688 GCA_964648175.1 uncultured Anderseniella sp. | reverse complement strand
CGGCTCAACGAGGTGATGAAGTTCCTGACCATCATCGCCACCATCTTCATTCCGCTGAGTTTCCTCGCCAGCCTGTGGGGCATGAACTTCGACCGCGAGGCGAGCCCGTTCAACATGCCCGAACTTGGCTGGTATTTCGGCTATCCGCTGGCGCTGGCGTTCATGGGCGGTGTGGCCGTGGCGATGATCGCCTACTTCAGGCTGAAGAAGTGGCTGTGACCCGCAACCAATCGGCACGCGCCGCATTCTGACCGCGATGGACTCACTGACCCAAATCCTGCTCGGCGCCTCGGTGGCCGAACTCGTGATCGGCCGTGCCGTCGGCCGCCGGGCAACGCTGTACGGCGCAGCACTCGGCACGCTGCCGGACCTCGACGTGCTGATCAATTATGGCGGACCGGTCGAGAACTTCACCTACCACCGCGGATTTTCCCACTCGCTTCTCGTGCTCACCGCCGCTTCTCCGGTGATTGGCTGGGCGCTGTACAAACTGCAGGGACTGGCGAGCCTGAAGCATTGGGTGGCGATGGTGTGGCTGGTGCTGGTGACGCACGTGCTGCTCGATGCGATGACCGTGTATGGCACGCAGCTGTTCTGGCCATTGACGGAACATCCGGTGTCGGGCTCTGCCGTGTTCATCATCGATCCGGCCTACACCATCTGGCTGGCGCTGGGCGTGCTGGCGGTGGTGCTGCTGAACAGGCAGGGCATGACCGGCTACCGGCTCAACGCGGCAGCACTTGCCGTTTCCACGGCCTATCTCGGCTGGGCGTTCGCCGCCAAGGCCCATGTGACCGGCGTGGCGGCGCGCTCGCTGGAGGCTCAAGGCATCAGCTACGCGAAGCTTCTGTCGACGCCTGCCCCGTTCAACACGCTGTTGTGGCGGTTCGTGGCCATGCATCCGGACGGCAGCTACTCGGAAGGCTATTATTCGCTGTTCGACGGCACCCGCGATGTGAAGTTCGACCGCTATGACAGCAAGGTCGCGCTCCTCGACGCAGTCGGGGATGAATGGCAGGTCGAGCGGCTGAAGTGGTTCACGCACGGGTTCTACAAGGTGGCGCAGAACTCGCCGGCCATCGTCATCTCGGACCTGCGCATGGGCGTTGAAGGCAGCTACGTGTTCAACTTCAAGGTGGGCGACATCCTGCCCGGCGGCGAGGTGCAGCCGGCCAACGAACGCATGACCACAAACCGCGGCGCAGAACGGCTGCCGCTGGTATGGCATCGCATCTGGGACAGGTCGGTGTCGCTGGCGCCATAGCTGTCATGCGCGCGCGGTGGCTTGTGCGGGCAGGCGCAATGGCCTACTGCGCTGGTCATGAAAGCCCCGACCAAACCGCTGGCCCTGCCCGAGTTCGTCACCTTGCTGGCGATGATGGTGTCGATCCTCGCCCTGTCGATCGACGCCATGCTGCCCGCCCTCGGCCAGATCGGCCGCGACCTTGGCGTTGCGCAGGCCAATGACGTGCAGCTGGTCATCTCGGCCATGTTCCTCGGCTTTGCCGCCGGGCAGATGGTGGCGGGCCCCTTGTCGGACAGCTATGGCCGCAAGCCGGTGATCTATGGCGGCTACGTGATCTTCATCGCGGGGTGCCTGTTGTCGATGTTCGCCTTCGACTTCACCACCATGCTGGCAGGCCGCGTTCTGCAGGGCCTTGGCGCGTCGGCGCCGCGGATCGTGTCCATGGCGCTGGTGCGCGACGGATACGAGGGCCGGGCGATGGCCCGCATCCAGTCGATCGTGATGGCAATCTTCATTCTCGTTCCGGCACTCGCGCCTGCCGCCGGTCAGGCGGTGCTGTACGTGGCAAGCTGGCACGCCATCTTCGGCCTGCTGCTGGTGATGGCGCTGATCGCGGTGACGTGGTTCGCCGCGCGCCAGCCCGAGACGCTGGCTGTCGGGGCGCGGCGCCGGTTCAGCCTGCGCAACATCGCCGGCGGAATCGTTGAGGCGCTGAGCTACCGGACGATGACCGGATACACCATCGCGGCCGGCATCATCTTCGGGGCGTTCCTGGGCTATCTCAACTCGGCGCAGCAACTGTTCCAGGATGCCTACGGCACCGGCGAGGCGTTCGTTCTGTACTTCGGTGGCGCGGCGCTGTCGCTGGGCGCGGCAAGCATCTTCAACTCGAAGGTCGTGATGCGGCTTGGCATGCGCTACATGACCTGGAGAGCGCTGATCGCGCTGGCCGTTCTGTCGGCGGCGTTCGTGCCGGTGGCCATGGCGTGGGCGGGCCTTCCGCCATTGTGGCTGTTCACCGGCTGGCTGCTGGCCGCCTTCTTCTGCGTGGGCATCCTGTTCGGCAATTTCAACGCGCTGGCCATGGAGCCGGTGGGCCACATGGCGGGCCTTGGCGCGGCGATGGTCGGCTCAATCACCACGTTCATCTCACTGCCGCTGGGCTGGGCCGTAGGCCATGCGTTCGACGGCACCGTGATGCCGCTGGTGACCGGCTTTGCGGCACTGGCGATCCTCTCGCTTGCGGCGATGTGGTGGACTGAGAAGGGATTGAAGGCGGATGTGGGCTAGCCCACTTGCCACATCTCGCGCGGCGCGCGGGTGGTCAGCAGGCGGCAGCCGTCTTCGGTGATGACGACGTTCTCCTCGTGCACCAGCATCTTGCCGTTGCCATAGTCCATGCCGGGTTCGATGGTCATCACCATGCCGGGCTCCAGCACCACGGCTTCGCCGGGCATGTTCGACGGTGGTTCGGTGAGCTGCAGGCCGAGACCGTGACCAAGCCGGCCGACATTGCCGCCGGTCGCGCCGGCATCCGACATGACAGACACCATGGCTGCGGCGAGATCCGCGGGGGTTGCGCCGGGCCGCGCTGCGGCGATGCCTGCCTCGGTGGCGCGCCAGACGATGTCCTGCACCCGCTTCGTCTCGTCGTCGATCGGGCCTACGGCGAAGTTGCGGTCGAAGTCGCAGAAGTAGCCGTCGAAGGTGCAGCCCAGATCGATGAACAGCACGTCACCGTCAGCCATGGTCCGGTCTACCGGACCGACGATGATCTGGTCATAGCCGCCCGAACCTGACGTGACCGCCATGAACGGAATGGCGTCAGCGCCCTGCCGGGTCAGCTCGGCGCGGAACAGGCGCGCCACCTCATGCTCGTCCATGCCGATGGAAAGCTGGGCGGGAAGTGCTGCGTAGGCGCGGGAGCCGATCTGGCAGGCGCGCTCGATCCTGGCGACTTCCGCCGGCGACTTGACCATGCGCAGCCGCCAGATGAGCGGCGAGGCGTCAGCAAACTCGATGCCGGAGCAGGCAGCGCGAATGCGGTCGAAATCGGCAATGGGCATGCGGATGATGCTTTCGCGGCCCATCTCCCAGCCGATGCGGCCGAACTTGCGCGGCAGGTCGGACAGCACCTGAGCCATCAGCGATACGCCGTCGTCCTCGGCGCGCGGCGCAGGCCAGGTGCGGATGTCCGCCACCCAGGTGCGCGCGATGCCGGGCTCGCCAATGGTGGGAATGACGGCTATGGGCTCGCCCTCGCGCGGCAGCACCAGGAACCATGGCCTGGTCGGGCTTTCCCAGAACTGGGTGGCGAAGCCTGCGAAGTAGCGCCAGTTCGGCGGCGCGGTAACGACGACCGCGTCGAGCTGGCGGGCGGTCATTTCGGCTTGAGCCCGGGCCATGCGGGCTTCGTATTCGGATCGTTCGAAACCGCGTGGG
>CAZYKZ010000244.1:0-3693 GCA_964648175.1 uncultured Anderseniella sp. | reverse complement strand
GCGAAGCTGGCCGAGGGCGCTGGCGTGGCGCTGAACTACGAGGCGGCAGTGGCCGGCGCCATTCCGGTCATCAAGACGCTGCGCGAAAATCTTGCCGGCAACGCCGTCGCCCGCGTGTTCGGCATCCTCAACGGCACCTGCAACTTCATCCTGACCAAGATGGAAGCTGAGGGCCGCGACTTCGCCGACGTGCTGAAGGAAGCCCAGGACCTGGGCTATGCCGAGGCCGACCCGACCTTCGACATTGGCGGCTTCGACACCGCGCACAAGCTGGTGATCCTCACTTCGCTCGCCTTCGGCACCCAGGTGTCCCTTGACGACATCTACATCGAGGGCATCGAGGACATCACGCTCGCCGACATCCGCAATGCCTCGTCCATGGGCTACAAGTTCAAGCTGCTGGGCGTGGCCAACCGCACCGAGGACGGGATCGAGCAGCGCGTGCACCCGGCGCTTGTGCGCGCAGGTTCTCCGATCGCCGACGTGGGCGATGCCTTCAACGCCGTTGTGGTGGAAGGCGACTTCTCCAGCACGCTGTTCCTTGAAGGCCGCGGTGCGGGCGGCCACCCGACCGCATCGTCGGTCGTGGCCGACATCTGCGACATCGCTCGCGGCAGCCGCGTCCCGGTGTTCGGCCTGCCGGCGGACAAGCTGAAGCCGTTCAGGCGGGCTGCCATGCGCGCCCATGCCGGCGGCTATTACGTGGCGCTCGACATGCTCGACCGGCCTGGCGAACTGGCCGGTGTGGCCAAGGCATTCGCCGACGAGGGCGTATCTATCGAAAGCGTGATCCAGCGCGGGCCCGCCATGAGCCGCTCGAAGGCCGGCGCCGATATCGCGCCTTTTGTGCTGATAACCCACGATACGCTGGAAAGCGCCATGCGCGCCGCGCTGGACAAGATCGAGGCGCAAGGCCATGTTGCCAGCCGACCGCGCATGGTGCGAATCGAGCGCCTTTGAGTACCGGTAGACCGGGGGAAACGTTTGCTGCGTGATGCGCCAGAAGGCCAGCCCGCGCAATTGAGGGAAACCAGACGACAATGCTTCACCGAATTCTGACCATCGAGATTGCCCGCGTCACCGAGGCTGCCGCCATTGCCGCCGCCACCCTGCGCGGCCGCGGCAACGAAAAGCAGGCCGACCAGCTTGCCGTGGACGCCATGCGCACCGCGCTCAACGGCATCGAGATGGATGGCATGGTGGTCATTGGTGAGGGCGAGCGCGACGAGGCGCCGATGCTGTACATCGGCGAGAAGGTTGGTACGGGCAAGGGCCCCAAGATCGACATCGCACTGGATCCGCTGGAAGGCACCACGCTGTGCGCCAAGGCCATGCCGGACTCGCTGGCTGTCATTGCCATGGCCGAGGGCGGCAGCCTGCTGCACGCGCCCGACAGCTACATGAACAAGATCGCCATCGGTCCGGGCTATCCGGAAGGCGTGGTCGACCTCGACGCCGATCCGGCCGACAATATCCGTGCGCTGGCCAAGGCCAAGGGCGTCAAGCCCGACCAGATCACCGCTTGCATTCTGGACCGCCCGCGCCATGCCGAACTGATCGCCAAGGTGCGCGAGGCTGGCGCCGGCATCCGCCTGATCACCGACGGTGATGTGGCAGGCGTGATCCACACCACCGATCCGGCGTCCACCGGCATCGACATCTACATGGGCATCGGCGGCGCGCCGGAAGGCGTGCTGGCGGCGGCAGCGCTTCGCTGCATCGGCGGTCAGATGCAGGGCCGGCTGGTCTTCAACAAGCCCGATGACCGTGATCGCGCCCGCAAGATGGGCGTCAAGGACCCGGACGCGAAACTGTCGATGCACGAGATGGCGTCCGGCGACGTGATGTTCGCCGCCACCGGCGTGACCGACGGCACCATGCTGTCTGGCGTCAAGTTCGGCTCCAGCCACATCACCACGGAAACCGTTGTGATGCGCTCTGCCACCGGCACGGTACGCTGGATCAAGAACCGCAGAAAAGTGTGACCCGGCCACACAAGGCATTCCTGAATGTCGAACGCTCGGTGACGGGCCGGCGCTGGCAGGCGCGGCTTGAAACCGATCGCATGGCCGAAGCCATCAGCCAGCAGGCCGGCGTCAACCCGGTGCTGGGCCGCGTGCTGGCCGCGCGCGGGCAGACGCCGGAGACGGCGGCAAGCTTCCTCAACCCGACTTTGCGCGACCTGATGCCGGCGGCCGCCAGCATGGCTGATCTCGATGCCGGCGCCGACCGGCTGGCGCACGCGATCATGACCGGGGAGAAGATCGGCATCATCGGCGACTATGACGTGGATGGCATGACCTCCTCGGCGCTGATGCACCAGTTCCTGAGCGCTGCCGGTGCGGACGTTCGGGTGCACATTCCGCACCGGGTGGAGGAGGGCTACGGACCGTCGGTGGCCGCTGTGGAGGATCACAAGCACGCGGGCGTGGAGCTGCTGCTGACGCTTGACTGCGGTGTGATGGCGCACGACCCGCTTCTCCGCGCGGGCGAACTTGGCATGGACACGGTCATCGTCGACCACCACCAGGCCGGCCAGGAGCTTCCCGTTGCCCGCGCCGTCATCAATCCCAACCGGCTGGATGACACCTCAGGCCAGGGCGCCTTGTGCGCCGCCGGCGTCGCCATGGTGCTGATCGGCGCCACCGTGAAGGCCTTGCGGGCAAAGGGCTGGTGGACTGATAACCGTCCAGAGCCCGACATGCTGGCCATGCTCGACCTCGTCGCGCTGGCAACCGTATGTGACGTGGTGCCCCTGAGTGGTCTCAACCGGGCCTATGTGCGCCAGGGTCTGAAGGTGATGGCGCGCCGGGGCAGGCCGGGCCTTGCCGCACTGGCCGATGCCGCAAGGCTGAGCCGTGCGCCCGATGCCCACGCATTGGGCTTTGTACTGGGACCGAGGCTGAACGCTGCCGGGCGCATCGGTTCGGCCATGGACGGCTTTGCCCTGCTGACCTGCCAGGACAGGGGCCACGCCGCACAGCTGGCCAACGCACTCGAAGAGATGAACCGCAAACGCCAGGCCATCGAACTGGCAACGGTGGACCGCGCCGTACAGCAGGCGGAGGAGATGCTGGGCCGCGAGGCCGCACTTCCCGTGCTGGTGGTGGCGGGCGAGGGCTGGCATCCCGGCGTTCTGGGCCTCGTTGCAGCGCGCTTGAAGGAACGCTTCAACAAGCCGGCCTTTGCATTGGGGCTGCCAAGGGACGGCTCGCCCGCGGCGGGTTCCGCCCGTTCGATCTCGGGCGTAAACCTTGGTGCGGCTGTGCGTGCGGCCGTGGAGGCCGGCGTGGCGGTGAAGGGTGGCGGGCACGCCATGGCTGCCGGCATTACGGTCGAGCCCGCCCGCATCGGGCACTTGCGCGCCTTTCTGGAAGAGCATCTGGCGGCAGAGGTCGAAGCGGCCAGTGAAGCCGATACGCTGTCCATCGACGCGGCGATTGCGGCATCCGCCGTCTCGCCCGCCTTCATCGAGGATCTCGACCGGGCAGGCCCGTTCGGCCAGGCCAACCCCGCCCCGCGGTTTGCACTGCCTGCCCACCGCGTCACCTATGCCGGCAGGGCTGGCTCCGATCACGTGCGCTGCACGCTGGTGCAGGCCGACGGCACCAGGTTGAAGGCGATTGCATTTCGCGCGCTGGGCACTGAACTGGGCGAATTGCTGCTGGCTGAACGGCAGATGCCGCTGCACAT
>CAZYKZ010000243.1:0-3706 GCA_964648175.1 uncultured Anderseniella sp. | reverse complement strand
GACATGCAGGACCTGGAGTTCACCATCCAGGACGGCAAGCTGTGGATGCTGCAGACCCGCTCCGGCAAGCGCACCGCCCATGCCGCGCTGAAGATCGCCGTGGACATGGCCGAGGAAGGCCTGATCACCAAGGCAGAGGCCGTGGCGCGCATCGACCCGGCCTCGCTCGACCAGCTCCTCCACCCGACGCTGGACCCGAAGGCCGCGCGCGACATCATCGCCACCGGCCTGCCGGCATCGCCGGGCGCTGCCTGCGGCCAGATCATCTTCGACAGCGACGCTGCCGAGGAAGCCCGCGCGCAGGGCCGCAAGGTCATTCTCGTTCGGCTTGAAACGAGCCCCGAGGACATTCACGGCATGCACGCCGCCGAAGGCATCCTGACGACGCGCGGCGGCATGACCTCGCACGCCGCCGTGGTTGCCCGCGGCATGGGCAAGCCGTGCGTGTCCGGCGCCGGCTCCATCTATGTCAACTACGACGAAGCCACCATGTCGGTGATGGGCCAGACCCTGCGCGAAGGCGAGACCATCACCATCGACGGCTCGACCGGGCAGGTGATGCGCGGCGAGATCCCGACCATCAAGCCGGAACTGTCCGGCGACTTCGGCCGTATCATGGAGTGGGCCGACGAGATCCGCTCGCTAGGTGTGCGCGCCAATGCCGACACGCCAACCGACGCCCGCATGGCGCGCGATTTCGGCGCCGAGGGCATCGGCCTGTGCCGTACCGAGCACATGTTCTTCGAAACCGAGCGCATCGCCGCCGTGCGCGAGATGATCGTTTCGGAAACGGCTGAGCAACGCCGCAAGGCGCTGGCCAAGCTGCTGCCAATGCAGCGCGCCGACTTCGTCGAGCTGTTCGAGATCATGGCCGGCCTGCCGGTCACCATCCGCCTGCTCGATCCGCCGCTGCACGAGTTTCTGCCGCACGGCGAGGAGGAAATCCTCGAAGTGGCCGACAACATGGACGTCGACCCCGAAGTGCTGCGCGCCCGCATCGTCGAACTTGACGAGTTCAATCCGATGCTCGGCCACCGCGGCTGCCGCCTCGCCGTCAGCTATCCCGAGATCGCCGAGATGCAGGCCCGCGCCATTTTCGAGGCCGTGGTCGAAGTGAAGAAGAAGGCAGGCAAGGCGCCGATTCCCGAGGTAATGATCCCGCTCATTGCCAGCCGCGCCGAATATGACCTGATCGAGTCGTCGATTTCCGCCGTTCATGCCAAGGTCGAGGCGGAATCGGGCGAGAAGATCGAATACCTCTGCGGCACCATGATCGAGTTGCCGCGCGCCTGCCTGAAGGCGGACGAGATCGCCGAGGCGGCCGAATTCTTCTCGTTCGGCACCAACGACCTGACCCAGACCACCTTCGGCATCAGCCGTGACGATTCGGCCCGGTTCATGGACGACTATATCCGCAAGGGCATCTGGGAGCGCGATCCGTTCGTCTCGATCGACACCGAAGGAGTGGGGGAACTGGTCAGAATCGGCGTCGAGCGCGGCCGCAAGGTGCGCCCGGACCTGAAGCTTGGCATCTGCGGCGAACATGGCGGCGATCCGGCCAGCGTGCACTTCTGCCACCGGACCGGGCTGGACTACGTGTCCTGTTCGCCATTCCGCGTGCCGATCGCCCGGCTGGCGGCAGCGCAGGCAGCTGTTAAGGACTCCTGACATCCTGCCTTGTGTCTGCCGTTTTTGGCGGTTAGCAAGGGGTGGTTGTCAACCATTTGGGCAGAGGGGAATTCTTGCCTGTATGGTTAACCTATGATAAACGCCCTTGATCTACTCTTGGGGTGAGTGTGAAACGGTCCTCGCAGGGAAAGGCCCGGAAGTTTGTCAGAATTTGAACGCCATATGCGGTCGCGCGCTCGCGCTACCCGCCGCAGGGAAGAGGTCGATCAGTCGATCACCCTGTCAGAAATTGTGACGTTCTCCCTCGCCGGCATCGCCTTTGTCGGCGCGGTCGCCTTTGCGGGCCACCAGATCAACCGCGCCACCGCCTCCGTTGCGCACACGCAACCGTCCGCCCAGTGGGCCGACGTGATGTCGCCCGCCACCGCCATTGCCGCCAAGGGCTCACTGCTCGACGAACCCGTCCGCCAGGACTTCCGCGTGATGCCGCTCGATGGCCAGATGCGCGTGGCGAGCATTGGCAAATCCGACTTCATCAGCGACGAGATTGCCATTGCCGAACCCCAACAGGTCCAGCAGGCCTCGCTCGGCGACATGCCCAAGGCCAAGCCGGCAGAGCCGGTCAAGCTGGTGTCCATTCCGGCCGCGCCCAAGATTTCCAAGCTTGAGAACAGCTTCAAGCTCGCCCGCGAGGAAAAGCAGCGCGTCCTCAAGGAGCGTGACTTCCGCCTCGCCGAGAAGGACTGCCTTGCCCGCGCCATCTATTTCGAGGCCCGTTCCGAGCCCGAGGCCGGCCAGATCGCCGTGGCCAACGTGATCCTCAACCGGGTCAAGTCCAAGAACTATCCGGACACCATCTGCGGCGTGGTCTATGAAGGCGCCCACCGCATGAATTCCTGCCAGTTCTCGTTTGCCTGCGACGGCAAGCAGGACGTGCCGAAGGGCGCAAAGCAGTGGGCCAAGGCCAAGCAGCTTGCCTCTCGTGCCATGGCCGGTGACGCCTATGTGCGTGTCGTCTCCACCGCAACCCACTATCACGCCGACTATGTGAACCCGCGCTGGTCCGGCCACATGAAGCGCCTTATCAAGATCGGCCGCCACATCTTCTATCACGACAGCTGATATCAATATCCCCACACCGGTCTGACCAAACCTCGCGAAAGCGGGGTTTTTTGTTGGCCGGACCCCCCTGTAGCGCCAGGCATTTCCGCACACGTCACAATTTCACCAGCGCCGGCGCCTAGCTTGCTTTGGCGATGCCGGGGCTGCCGTTGACATCATCCCCCGGCCGCCAGCGGAGGTCTGCACCATGATCGACATCGACATCCGTCGCGCGGAGAACGTTTTTGTTCTGCGCCCGCAAGGCGCCATCAGCGCCGATGACTTCAAGTCCGTTGCAAGCACCATCGACGGCTACATCAACGAGCACGATGCGGTGCCGCGGCTGGTGTTCCGGCTCGATGAATTGCCCCACTGGAAGGACCTCGAGGCGATGATCGCCCACTTTCATCTGGTGAAGGACCACCACAAGGTGATCCCGAAGGTGGCCATTGTGAGCGACAGCAGTGCACTGGCCTTGTTGCGGCCCGTGGTCGACCTGTTCACCGGCGCGAAGATCCGCCGCTTCCCGGCCGCAGCGCTTGACGACGCGCTCAACTGGGCAGCCATGGAAGAAGACCATCCCGGCAGTTTCATCGTCATGGAGGACTTGCCGTCAGATGTCGTCGGCATCGACGCCCGCGGCCTCATCAGTTCCGAAGACTATCGTGACACGCTGGAACCGCTGGTGGCGGACAAGCTCAAACGGCATGACAAGCTGAAGATGCTGCTCGTGGCCGGTCCCTATTTTGACGGCTATTCGGCCGGGGCACTGTGGGACGACGCACGGTTCGGCTTCAGTCACCTGACCACCTTCTCGAAGCTGGCCCTGGTGACCGATCACGAGTGGCTGCGCCAGGCAGCAAAGCTGTTCGGCACCCTGATGCCCACCGAGGTCATGGTCTTTTCCGCCGGCGAACTCGCCGAAGCACGCAAGTGGATCGAAACCTGAGCCCGTCCGGCTTCAGGACTTGTACTC
>CAZYKZ010000242.1:0-3710 GCA_964648175.1 uncultured Anderseniella sp. | reverse complement strand
GCGCCGACGATGCCCGGCAGTGCCGCGGGCAGGACCACCTGCTTGATGGTCTCTGACTGTGTGGCGCCAAGGCCGTAGGAACCGTCGCGCAGCGACTGCGGCACGGCGGAAATGATGTCATCGGACAGGGACGACACGAACGGAATGATCATGACGCCCATCACGATGCCGGCGGTAAGCACCGAGTTAGCGGATATGTCGAGGCCGATCGATCCGCCGAAGTCGCGCAGGAACGGGCCAAAGGCGATCAGGGCGAACAGGCCATACACGATGGTCGGGATGCCGGCGAGAATCTCCAGCATCGGCTTTGCAACGGCGCGCACCCGGTCGTTGGCGTATTCGGACATGTAGATGGCCGACATCAGCCCTACCGGAACGGCAACCAGAAGCGCGAAGAAAGATATGAAGAGCGTGCCCCAAAGTAGCGGCAGCACGCCAAACTGGCCGGAACTGTCGCTGCCGGCGGCCGAGAAGCGCGGGTCCCACACGGTGCCGAACAGGAAGTCGGTTACCGGCACCATTGAGAAAAAGTGGAGCGATTCGAACAGCACCGAGAATACAATGCCCACCGTTGTGAAGATGGCGACGGCAGACGCCGACATGAGGCCCAGCAGCATCATGCGTTCGACCAGGTTGCGGGCGCGCAGGCCGGCGGTAACCTTGCGCCATCCGTAGAAGAAGCCGCCAACCGCCGCCAGTACGGTTACCACAGTGGCCAGAAGGCGCGAGGTCGACTTCGACTGAGACACGTCACGGGCGATATCCACCATCCAGCCCTCGGGAGCGGACGGCAGGAAGATGCCCTTGGCCGCGAGCATGCGCTGAACGTCGGGGCCAGCCTCGCGGACCTGGGCAATGTCGGCTGCGGTCAACCGGTTCCAGCCGTCGGCAAGCGAGTTGATGACCAGCAGGACGAGCGATTGCTCGCCAGCGGGCCGTGCGGCCACATCGGCCGGCAGACTGGCGCGCATGATGGAAGCAAGCCAGGCAGGCTCGGCAATGGCCCAGCCGACCACGACCAGAAGGGCCGGGATGACCGTCATCAGGGCAACGTATACGCCATGGTAGACCGGTCTGGAATGAAGCCGCTGACCACGGTCGGCCAGTTCAATCGAGCGCGCGCGACTACGGGCCAGCCACCAGACGAGCACAAAGGCTGCAGCGCAAAAAAGTATGAGGAGGCCGGTAGACACCTGGTGGACGCCCTGTTCCTGTTGCCGGCGCTCTTTGTGGCGCATTCAGCGAGACACCTCGCGGGGTGCCGGAAAATCGAGTAAGACAATGCCGCCGGACCGCTTGCACGATCCGGCGGCAGGGCAGCAATTACATGCCCATCGTGGTTTCGTTCTTGACGGCGTTCTGCACTTCTTCAGCTTCGTTCGCCGGCAGCGGCACCAGGCCGTATGCAGCGAGCGGGCCGTCTTCACCAGCCATCTTCTCGGACACGAAGAATTCGGCATATTCCTTCAGGCCGGGGATGACGCCGATGTGCGCCTTCTTGATGTAGAAGAACAGCGGACGCGACACAGGGTATTCGCCTGCAGCCACGGTCTCGACCGAAGGGGTCACGCCGGACATGGTGGCGACCTTCAGCTTGTCGGTGTTGTTCTCGTAGAACGACAGGCCGAACACGCCGATGCCCTGCGGGTTCGAAGCGAGGCGGGCGAGGGTTTCGGTGTAGTCGCCGTCGATGTCGACAGCCTTGCCATCCTTGCGGACCTGCATGCAGGCCTTGGCGGCGTCCTTCTTGTCCATGCCGCCAGCGACCATGGCATCCATGGCGCCGGAAGCTTCACAGCCAGCTTCCAGCACCTTCTCTTCGAACACTTCGCGGGTGCCATGCTTTTCGCCCGGGATGTAGGCGGCGATTTCCCAGGCCGGGAAGTTCGGGTTCACGTCCTTCCAGGTCTTGTTCGGGTTGTCGACCAGCTTGCCGTCGACGACGATCTGCGGGGCGAGCGCCAGGAACCAGTCCTTCGGCTCGAACGCGAAGCTGTCGGCCTTGGCGTCGGAGGCAAACACGATGCCGTCATAGCCGAACTTGACTTCGATGATGTCCTTCACGCCGGCTTCGGCGCAGGCCTTGACTTCAGAGTCCTTGATCTTGCGCGACGCGTTGGCGACGTCGATGGTCTCGGCGCCGACGCCCTGGCAGAACTGCTTCAGGCCAGCGGATGAACCACCCGACTCAACGACCGGGCTCTTGAAGTTGGAATAGGTCTTGCCGAACTCTTCCGCCACGATCTGGGCGTACGGCAGAACGGTGGAGGAGCCTGCAACCTGGATCTGGTCGCGGGCCTGTGCGGCGGTGCCGGCGGCTGCCAGCGATGCAATGGCCACGGTGGCCATGAGGAAACTGCGCTTGATCATCATGATGACCTTCCCTGATGGGGCATTTGCCCCGGTGGTACATTTATGCGGCCACCTCAGTGCACCTGACCGGCTTCCCAAGCCGTGACCGCTTCGAACGGCCCATCAGGTATAGTTGGCACCATACGAACATGTGACAGTTACATGACACTATTATGACAATTTAAGACGTTGATATTTATGTATTATTCCGCAGCCTTCGGCGCCACATCCACCGCCGGGAAGCGAATTGTGAAAGTACTGCCCGCGCCCTTCGCGGAGCGGATATCGAGATCACCCCGGTGACGCAGCACAATGTGCTTGACGATGGCAAGGCCGAGACCGGTGCCGCCGCGCGAACGGCTTTCCTGCTCGTTTACCCGGTAGAAACGCTCGGTCAGCCGCGGCAGGTGCTCCGCAGCAATGCCATCGCCGTGATCGGTTACCGCGAGGGAGACCCGGCCGCGCGCAACGTCACGCCTGACGGCAATATCGATGCCCTTGTCGGGCGCGCCATACTTGATGGCATTCTCCACGAGGTTCTGCACCACCTGGATGAGCTCGTCCCGGTCGCCGGTTACCGGGGCCGGCCCTTCTGCCTCTAGCCGCATTTCGCAGCCAGCGGTGCGGGCCTGGCCGGCCAGCATGTCGAGCGTGTATCGGGCGATCTCGGCAAGGTCGACGGTTGCAGCCGGCGGGCGGTGAACATTCATTTCGACCCGAGACAACGACAACAGGTCGTCGATGAGACGGCGCATCCGGTGGGCCTGTTCGAGCATCCGCGACAGAAACCGCTCCTGCGCGGCCGGGTCGTTGCGGGCAGGCCCTTGCAGGGTTTCGATATAGCCCGTCAAAGATGAAAGCGGCGTACGCAGTTCGTGACTGGCGTTTGCGACGAAGTCGGCGCGCATGCGCTCGAGGTGCTGCTGGGCAGTCAGGTCGCGCAGCAGGATGCTGGCGGCAGGCGTGCCGGCGCCGGGCAGGACAAGCGGTGCGATGAAAGCCTCGAAGCGCCGTCCGCCACCGGTGCGGCGTTCATAGTCGGCACGCCGGGCAATGCCGGTCGCCGCCACGTTTTCCACGGCCTCGAGGATTGAAGGCGCGCGCACGTGCTGCGACAGGTGATCGCCGGTGATCGGCGCATTGAACAGCTGGCGGGCATTCTCGTTGGCAGCAAGTACACGGCCCGTCCTGTCGACCACCAGAAAGGGGTCGGGAATGGCGTCGGCGAAGCTGCGCGCGAAACCGTCAAATTCAGGTTGCGGCGGCAAGCCTGCTTTCGCATCATCGCCGGGCGCTGGCGCGGTCTGGCCGTCCTGTTGCTGCCTGTTCCAGATCATAAAGGGAATCATGATGGCAAA
>CAZYKZ010000241.1:0-3725 GCA_964648175.1 uncultured Anderseniella sp. | reverse complement strand
TCATACGACATGAACTCCATCAGCGATCCGTCGGGATCGCGGAAATAGACGCTGGTGCCCTTGCCCTTTGCACCATACCGCTCGACCGGGCCGACCTCGATCTCGATGCCGTGGGCCTGCAGGTGCTCGATGGCGCCGGAAATCGGCCCATGCCAGCGGAAGCACAGGTCCGAGTTGCCGGGCATCACCGGCAACTTTGCGACCGGTGTTCCGGGCTGGTTGGGGCCATGGATGTTGAGCTGCTGCTCGCCCCAGCGGAACTGGTAGCCATTGCCGAAAGGGATCGCCTCGGCCCCGAGCACGCCGACATAAAACGCCTTCGCCTTCTCCCAGTCGGAGACGTGGATAACGCAGTGATCAAGCGTGATGCGGGTCATTGGACTGCTCGCTCATGCTCCCTTGCGGCGGTCGAGCCAGCCTTCGGCAAGGCCGGTGAGGACCTCGCGGATGGCATCGCTTTCGACGTCGTCGAAGGCTTCCGCCGCGAATGCCGCGATCAACATCGACTTGGCCGTCTGCTCCGGAATGCCGCGCGCCTTGAGGTAGAACAGGTGGTTCTCGTCAAGGTCGCCCGAGGTGGCGCCGTGGCCGCAGACCACGTCGTCGGCGTAGATTTCCAGCTCCGGCTTGGCGTCGAACTCGGCCTCGTCGGACAGCAGAAGCGCGTGGGACGACTGGTTGCCGTCGGTCTTCTGGGCATCACGGCGGACGATGGCCTTGCCCTGGAACACGCCGCGGGCGGCTTCGTCCATCACGCACTTGAAAAGCTCGCGCGAGGTGCACTGGGGCACGGCGTGGTCGATCACCAGCCGCGTGTCGCAATGCTGCTTGCCGGTGAGAAGGTAGGCGCCGGAGACGTAGCTTTCGGTGCCTTCGCCCTCAAAGGTGATGAAACCCTGCTGGCGTGTGGCGCGGCCACCCATGGTGAGGGTGAAGTCCTTGAAGTGAGCCGATGCAGCCAGGTGAACCTCGGCGTTGGAAAGGTGAATCCCTTCAAGGCCTTCTTCCTGAACCTTCACGCGGTCCAGACGGGCGTTCCCGCCCACGTGGATCTGCGTCACCGCATTGTGCAGGTATTCGCCCTTGCCGCCGATGTGCGTCTCGATGAGGGTGGCGGATGCGCCTTCTTCCAGCACGATGACGTTGCGGGTGGCATAGGAGGCAGCTACCTCGCCGGTGGTCACGAACAGCAGTTCGATGGGCGCATCGACATTGCTGCCCGCCTTGAACGTCAGCACGGCACCGTCGGACATGAAGGCCAGATTGAGCGCGGCAATCGGGTCGGTCGAGCCAGCCACCAACTTGTCGCTGCCGGCTTCGGCCAGCGTGGCAAACTCCACCCCCGCCGGCACGGTCGAGCGGCCGGCATCGTACTGGCCGTCCACGAACACCAGCCTGCCCTTGGCCACGTCAGCGAACGGCGTTGCAGCGACCAGCGCATCGATGGCCTTCGCATCCGCCTTCGTACCGGCTGCGGGCGGCAGCGCCTTCGAGATGATCTGGCGCAGGTCGGTCCACTTCCAGTCTTCCATGCGCCGGTGCGGCAGGCCGGTTTCGGCGAACTGCTGGAAGGCGCTCTTGCGCACATCGGCCAGGGGCCCGTGCGCGTCGAACGCATCGGCGAAGGCCGTTTCGGCCGGAGTCTTCAAAAGGGTCACAGACATGGTTCCTTCCCCGCTCACGCCGCGTAGGCCGCGTAGCCTTCCTTCTCGAGCTCAAGGGCCAGTTCCTTGCCGCCCGACTTGACGATCTTGCCGGCGGACATGACGTGCACCTTGTCCGGCACGATGTAATCGAGCAGGCGCTGATAGTGGGTGATGACCAGCATGGCGCGGTCCGGCGAGCGCAGTGCGTTGACGCCCTCGGCCACCACGCGCAGCGCGTCGATGTCGAGGCCGGAGTCCGTTTCGTCCAGCACGCACAGGCTCGGTTCAAGCACCGCCATCTGCAGGATTTCGGCGCGCTTCTTCTCACCACCCGAGAAGCCCACATTGACCGGACGCTTCAGCATGTCCTGGGTGACGTTCAGCTTTTCCGCCTTTTCGCGCACCAGCCGCATGAAGTCCGGCGTGGACAGCTCGCCCTCGCCACGCGCCTTGCGCTGTGCGTTCAGCGCAACCTTGAGGAACTGCATGGTCGCCACGCCCGGAATCTCGATCGGGTACTGGAAGGCCAGGAACACGCCGGCCGCGGCGCGCTCGTCGGCTTCCATCTCCAGCAGGTCCTCGCCCTTGTAGGTGATCGAGCCGTCGGTCACCTCGTAGCCGGGCCGGCCGGCCAGCACGTAGGACAGCGTGGACTTGCCCGAGCCGTTCGGCCCCATGATGGCGTGCACCTCGCCTGCATTGATGGTGAGGTCCAGGCCCTTGATGATCTGCTTGTCCTCTTCCTCCAGCTTCACGTGGAGGTTCCTGATCTCGAGCATGTTGCTACTCCTTCGCGTCGTTCATTTTCGTGCCGCTCAAGGGCACAGGTTCGTTGTCCACTCACCAGCGCTGTCCCCGCGCCGGCACTTGTATTGCTTGCCCAGCGCCTCGATGCGCCAGGCGTTGGCGGGCACCAGCAGTGCCCGGTATTTCTCGCCGGCCACCGAGTCATCCAGGTAGCCGGTCATCTCAACGTCCACCTGCAGCGCGCTGCCGTCCTCGGTGGGTTTCATCCCGATCTTCATCTCCGGATTGCCTTCCAGGCTTTCCGGATGTGCCTCGATCAGGTCGATCAGCAGGCCGATTGCCGAAGGCCCTTCCTTCGGCTGAAAATCCGTCAGGTCGACCGGCGCGTACCCGTCCAGCGGGCTGGCCAGGACCGGCCCGGTCAGCAGGCCAAGCGTCAGCAATGTGGCCGCAACCTGCTTCATGACCTCGCCCGCTTCAGGAACAACAGCAGTTCGCCGCCGATCCAGAAGATGAAGGCCGAAGCCGAGATCAGCAGGGGCGCATTGATCCACGACGTCTCGGCTGTCTCGCCGCCGGAGAAGTTCAGGCCGAACGCCCAGAACAGCACGGCAAACGGCAGCGCCAGAAGAAAGATCTTCCGCGCCTTGGCGGTGAACTCCTCAAGGGTTCCGCCCTGCCACTTGAACATCCGCTCGAGCGCCTTCATCAGCCCACGCTGCCTTCCAGTGAAATGCCGATCAGCTTCTGCGTTTCGGCCATGAACTCCATCGGCAGCTGCTGCAGCACGTCGCGCACGAAGCCGTTGACCACCAGCGCCACCGCTTCTTCCTCGTTAAGCCCGCGCGACTGGCAGTAGAACAGCATGTCATCGGAGATCTTCGAGGTGGTCGCCTCGTGCTCGAAGGTCGCGGTGCGCGTCTTCGACTCGATGTACGGCACCGTATGCGCGCCGCACTTGTCACCGATCAGCAAGCTGTCGCACTGGGTGAAGTTGCGGGCGTTCTTGGCCTTCGGGTGAGTGGTCACGAGGCCGCGATAGGTGTTGTCCGAGTGACCCGCTGCGATGCCCTTGGAGATGATCCGGCTCGTTGTGTTCTTGCCGAGGTGGATCATCTTGGTGCCCGAGTCGACCTGCTGATAGCCGTTCGAAATGGCGATCGAGTAGAACTCGCCACGGCTGTTGTCGCCGCGCAGGATGCAGGACGGATACTTCCAGGTGACGGCGGAGCCGGTTTCGACCTGGGTCCACGACACCTTGGAGTTCTTGCCCCGGCAGTCGGCGCGCTTGGTGACGAAGTTGTAGATGCCGCCCTTGCCTTCCTTGTCGCC
>CAZYKZ010000240.1:0-3756 GCA_964648175.1 uncultured Anderseniella sp. | reverse complement strand
CGAGCGCCATCTTCTTCGGCAGGCCGCACTGGTGCAGCTTGAGCTCGGGACCCACAACGATCACCGAACGGCCGGAATAGTCCACGCGCTTGCCGAGCAGGTTCTGACGGAACCGGCCCTGCTTGCCCTTGAGCATGTCGGCGAGCGACTTCAGCGGACGCTTGTTGGCGCCGGTGATGACGCGGCCGCGGCGGCCGTTGTCGAACAGGGCGTCAACCGACTCCTGCAGCATGCGCTTTTCGTTGCGGATGATGATGTCCGGCGCGCGCAGTTCGATCAGCCGCTTCAGACGGTTGTTGCGGTTGATCACGCGGCGGTACAGGTCGTTCAGGTCCGACGTGGCGAAGCGGCCGCCATCGAGCGGAACGAGCGGGCGCAGTTCCGGCGGAATGACCGGCACGACGGTGAGGATCATCCATTCCGGACGGTTGCCGGATTCGATGAAGCCCTCGACGATCTTCAGACGCTTGGCCAGCTTCTTCGGCTTGAGTTCCGAGGTCGACTCGGCGATCTCGACGCGCAGGTCGTCGCGCAGCTTCTCGAGGTCGATGGCCGCAAGGATCTCGCGCACGGCTTCTGCGCCGATGCCGGCGGTGAACGCGTCAGCGCCGTACTGGTCCTGGGCGGTGAGGTACTGCTCTTCGGTCAGAAGCTCGCCGTACTTCATCGGGGTCAGGCCCGGCTCGGTGACGATGTAGTTTTCGAAGTAGAGCACGCGCTCCACATCCTTCAGCGTCATGTCGAGCAGCAGCGCGATGCGCGACGGCAGCGACTTGAGGAACCAGATGTGGGCGACGGGCGCTGCCAGCTCAATGTGGCCCATGCGCTCGCGGCGCACCTTGGCCAGCGTGACTTCAACGCCGCACTTTTCGCAGATGATGCCCTTGTACTTCATGCGCTTGTACTTTCCGCACAAGCACTCGTAGTCCTTCACGGGGCCGAAGATGCGCGCGCAGAACAGGCCGTCGCGCTCGGGCTTGAAGGTACGGTAGTTGATCGTCTCCGGCTTCTTGATCTCGCCGAACGACCACGACAGGATCTTTTCCGGCGATGCGATGCCGATCCGGATCTGGTCGAAGGTGAGCGGCTGACCAGCCGGGTTGAAGACGTTCATGACCTCTTGGTTCATGTCTTTACCTCTATCCTTTGCCAGCGGGTTGGGGCAGCTCCCGTGGCGGGCAGGTTTTCTCTTGTGGCCGCCGGTACCGTCTCAAGTGGCCCTTTTGGACGGTTGGCGGAGTTTCGGCCGGGCAGTACGGGGCGTCCCCCTCACCTGCCCGGCCAGCATTGGTGTTGCCGGTTACTCGGAGTCCTGCAGATCGACGCTGAGACCCAGTGAACGCATTTCCTTCACAAGCACGTTGAAGCTTTCCGGAATGCCTGCCTCGAAGGCGTCGTCGCCGCGCACGATGGCCTCATAGACCTTGGTGCGGCCGGCCACGTCGTCCGACTTGACGGTGAGCATTTCCTGCAGCGTGTAGGCTGCGCCGTAAGCTTCCAGCGCCCAGACTTCCATTTCGCCGAAGCGCTGGCCGCCGAACTGCGCCTTGCCGCCCAGCGGCTGCTGGGTAACGAGCGAGTAAGGGCCGATGGAGCGGGCGTGGATCTTGTCGTCCACCAGGTGGTGCAGCTTGAGCATGTAGATGTAGCCCACTGTCACCTGACGGTCGAACGGCTCGCCGGTGCGCCCGTCATAGAGCGTTACCTGGCCGGAAGAACTCAGACCTGCGTGCTCGAGCAGCTGGGAGATGTTCTCCTCCTTGGCGCCGTCGAACACCGGGGTGGCAATTGCCACGCCCGAGCGCAGCGTGTCACCGAGGTCCGCCAGCTCATCGTCGGCAAGCGAGGCGATTTCCTCGTTCTTGTCGTAGATGAACTCGAGCTCCTTGCGCAGCTCCTTCGCCTTGTGGCTTTCGCGGTAGGCATCGACCATCTCGCCGATACGCTTGCCAAGACCGCGGCAGGCCCACCCGAGGTGGGTCTCCAGGATCTGGCCGACGTTCATGCGGCTCGGCACGCCGAGCGGGTTGAGCACGATGTCGACCGGCTGGCCATCCGCGAGGTACGGCATGTCCTCGTCCGGCACGATGCGGGAGACCACACCCTTGTTGCCGTGACGGCCGGCCATCTTGTCGCCCGGCTGGATCTTGCGCTTCACGGCGACGAAGACCTTGACCATCTTCATCACGCCCGGCGGCAGTTCGTCGCCGCGCTGCAGCTTCTCGACCTTGTCGAGGAAGCGGTTTTCAAGCCGCTTCTTGGACTCGTCGTACTGCTGGCGCATGGCTTCGAGCTCGGCCAGGGCCTTCTCGTTCGACAGCGCGATCTGCCACCACTGCGAACGCGGGATGTCATCCAGCATCGCCTCGGTGATCTTGCCTTCGATCTTGTGGCCCTTCGGACCGCCTGCAGCCTGCTTGCCCTTCAGGAAGTCGGACAGGCGGCCATAGGAGTTGCGGTCCAGGATGGCGAGTTCGTCATCGCGGTCCTTGGCGAGGCGTTCGATTTCCTCGCGCTCGATGGCGAGCGCGCGCTCGTCCTTGTCGATGCCGTGACGGTTGAACACGCGCACTTCCACGACCGTGCCGGACACGCCCGGCGGCAGGCGCAGCGAGGTGTCGCGCACGTCGGACGCCTTCTCGCCGAAGATGGCGCGCAGAAGCTTTTCTTCCGGCGTCATCGGGCTTTCGCCCTTCGGCGTGATCTTGCCGACCAGGATGTCGCCCGGATGCACTTCCGCACCGATGTAGACGATGCCAGCTTCGTCGAGGTTCTTCAGCGCTTCCTCACCCACGTTCGGAATGTCGCGGGTGATTTCCTCAGGCCCCAGCTTGGTGTCGCGGGCCATGACGTCGAACTCCTCGATGTGGATCGAGGTGAAGATGTCATCGCGCACCATGCGCTCGGACAGGAGGATGGAGTCCTCGAAGTTGTAGCCGTTCCAGGGCATGAACGCGACCAGCACGTTCTGGCCCAGCGCCAGGTCGCCCAGGTCGGTCGACGGGCCGTCGGCGATGATGTCGCCGGCCTTGATGATGTCGCCCACCCGCACCAGCGGACGCTGGTTGATGCAGGTGTTCTGGTTCGAGCGCTGGAACTTGTGCAGCGTGTAGATGTCGACGCCCGACTTGGTCGGATCGGTCTCTTCCGTGGCGCGGATAACGATGCGCTTGGCGTCAACCTGGTCGACCACGCCGGAGCGGCGGGCGGTGATGGCGGCGCCTGAGTCACGCGCAACGACGGCTTCCATGCCGGTGCCGACGAGCGGCGCGTTGGTGCGCACCAGCGGCACGGCCTGACGCTGCATGTTCGAGCCCATCAGGGCGCGGTTGGCGTCGTCGTTCTCCAGGAACGGGATGAGTGCCGCGGCAACCGAAACGAGCTGCTTCGGCGACACGTCCACATAGTCCACGCGGTCGGCCGGAACCGAGATCACTTCACCGTGCTGGCGCACGGTGACCAGTTCCTCGGCGAACTTGCCGTCCTTGGTCAGTTCCACGTTGGCCTGTGCGATGTGCGGCTTCGATTCCTCGATGGCCGACAGGTACACGACCTCGCCGCTCACCTTGCCGTCCTTCACCTTGCGGTACGGCGTCTCGATGAAGCCGTACTTGTTGACACGGGCGAAGGTGGCCAGCGAGTTGATCAGGCCGATGTTCGGGCCTTCCGGCGTTTCGATCGGGCAGATGCGGCCGTAGTGCGTCGGGTGCACGTCGCGCACCTCGAAGCCGGCGCGCTCGCGGGTCAGACCGCCCG
>CAZYKZ010000239.1:0-3764 GCA_964648175.1 uncultured Anderseniella sp. | reverse complement strand
CAACCCGGACCTGGTCGCGCCGCGCGAAGGCGGCCTCTCACTCGAACCGGGAAGCGTAGCGCATGAACTGCTGGACGAATTTCCCGGACTGGATGTGCGATTCTTTGGCAAGCCATTCGGCAATGCGTTCGAAGAGGCGTTGCGCCGTCTCCCATGTAATGTATGCCGTGACAGGGTGGCAATGGTCGGTGACACCCTGCACACCGATATCCTGGGCGGGGCCGCCGCTGGCTGCCGAACGGTGCTGGTAACAGACTGGGGTGTCCTCAAGGGCTTCGACATCGACAACGCTATTTCGCGCTCCGGCATCGTTCCGGATTTCATGATGCCTTCAATTTGACCGTGCTGCGAAATCCACCAGACGAGCAAGTGGGTCTCCAAGATGTCCGTGCTTCAGCGTATGCTCGCCCTATGGTGGAGCGGCTTGCATGAAAAGGTACTATCTCCCGGTCGTAATTGGCGCCCTGTTGGTCGCCTTCTGGATCAGTCCAGATGCACAGGAGATCGCGGCAGGGGTGGCCATATTCCTTTTCGGCATGTTGATGCTCGAAAATGGCTTCAAGTTGCTCACAGGTGGCACCCTTGAGCGCATTCTTGAACGTGCAACGCTCTCAACTCCGCGCGCAATTGCTTTCGGTATGTTCGCGACGACGCTTGTCCAATCGAGTTCGCTGGTCTCAGTGATCACCATTTCATTTCTCAGTGCCGGCCTCATATCGTTGGTTGGTGGGATCGGCATCATTTTTGGCGCCAATATCGGCACAACCACGGGCGCCTGGCTCGTCGCTGGGCTTGGCCTAAAGGTAGATATTGCTTCCTACGCGATGCCGATGATCGCTGTCAGCATCGTACTAGTGCTTCAGAAATCGAACTTCTTAAAGGGCATTGGCTATGCATTCGGCGGGCTAGGCTTCCTGTTCCTGGGCATTCACCACATGAAGGAAGGGTTCGATGCATTCAAAGATCAGATTGATCTGTCGCGCTTTGCGCTGCCCGGCATAACCGGACTGGTCGCTTACTCTGTTCTGGGGGCGATAGCGACTTTTGTTGTCCAGTCCAGTCACGCAACGATGGTCATCATCCTGACTGCGCTCGCTGCTGGACAGATCACCTATGACAATGCCCTGGCGCTCGCGATTGGTGCAAATATCGGCACCACGATAACCGCAATCGTCGGGTCATTGGGGGCGAACTTTCAAGGCAAGCGACTTGCCATGGCACACCTGATTTTCAACGCCGTGACTGCGGGCGTGGCCTTGCTGTTCATCGCGCCCCTGCGGGCAATCGTCGATCTCGTAAGCAAAGCGGTCGGGATTGCGCCGGCTGACTATGCAATGAAGCTTGCCGTGTTCCACACCATATTCAACGTCTTGGGCGTCATGCTCTTAACACCCCTCATGGGTCAGCTGATCGGATATATTGAGAGCAGGATCAAAGAACCCGTGGCAGACATAAGTCGACCACGATACCTAAACGAAGCCGTTGATGAGTTTCCTGAAACCCTAGAGAGCGCTCTGCGCAATGAGGTCCAGCATTTGTACCAGAATGCCGTCGGTCTCATCCTGCACGGGCTCAACCTGCATCGGGATCAAGTTTATGAAACCGACAGTGTTGAAAGAACCATACGCGGCAGCCGCACGCGCATCGATATCGACATGGAAGATGGCTACCAGCGAAAAGTGAAGACGCTGTACTCAGCGATTGTAGACTTCACCAGCCGCTCAGGTGTGCAGCGTCTTTCACCGGAAATGGCAGACCGGATCTATGAACTGCGTGATGTCGCCGCCGACATCGTGCAGGCCGTGAAATCCGTCAAGCATTTGCGCAAGAATGTGTTGCGCTACACGACGAAACCGCAAGGAGCCGTGACCCGGCTTTACGACGGTCTCAGGGGCGAAATCGCGCGCATACTAGTCGAGGTCCACAAGCTTGAACTTGCGGCCCCCGAAGAGCGTACGGTCCTTTGGCTCGACCAGGAGCGGGTCATGGTCGAAGAAGATGAGCGTCTTGCTAACCGACGTGTAGATGAGCTCATCCGCACAGGAGAACTCAAAGCGGATCAGGCAACCTCGTTCCTGAATGATTCCGGCTATGCGTATGCTGCCATGCGGGATCTGATCGAAGCGGCGCGGAAATACTATGGCGAGAGGGGTACGGGCACGGCGGAGGTCGAGCGGATATTGGAACTGGATGCGGAAGAGGTCGGATATGATGATTTGCCCAGCGCGCTCGTCGGAGGAGACCAGCAAGAGCCATTAGACCGTGATGTCACTGTCAAAAAGCAGAGCTAGTCTAGGAAGTTGTCCACATAAGTGGGAGGTAGACTCATGGGCTTGAAGAAGCTTGCAGCAAAGCTGCTTGAGTACAACAAGCGACTAGAGAGCGGCAAAGCTGACGAGATCAAGCACGCCCATCTAGTGAAGGTGCTGGACAAGCTGCAAGCCAAGGAAGCGGAGTTGGAGGCTGATCTGACTTGCGCCAAGAACGAACAGAAGAAGTCCCGACTAGAAAGAAAAATCCGCATTGCCCGCGAGCAGATAGCTCGAGCTAAGTGGCTTATGGGAGAAATAAGTTCGGAGCCTTCGGAAGAATAGCAGAAAGAGTTGCCTTGGCGCGCCTGGCTGAAATTTTGCTTCTGCTCGGCAGCCGGCGGGAGCAGTTACATTAATCTGGTGCGGACTGCGGCCAATATTTTAATCAGTCCTGCCTCGCAGACTGTTCAGCAGTGACTCTTCGATGTCGAAATGTTTTTGAGCTTCGATCAGCGTTCCCTCGTCCAAAGTCGGCGGACCCAGAACAATATCCGATGCCAAGTGCTCAACGATGTGTGTCATGGCCGCAATGCGCGCGAATTTCTTCTGGTTGGCGGGGATCAGATGCCAGGGCGCATAGGGGGGTGATGTTTTCTCGAACATCTCGTCGACAGCCTTGGCGTAATCATCCCAACGTCCCCGGTTGCGGAAATCCTCGTAGGATAGCTTCCACCTCTTCAGCGGATCTCTGAGACGCGCTTCAAGCCTCTTTAACTGCTCGTCCGGAGTGATATGAAAAAACAGCTTCACCAGGCGAATGCCATCGTCGGTGATCATTCGTTCGAAATCATTGATTTCCCGATAGGCTGATTTCCAGCGCGCCTTGGGTGTCAGCTCTTCAACCCGCTCCACTAACACCCGCCCGTACCATGACCGGTCGAAAGCTGTGATGGCGCCCGCAGGTGGAAGCCGCTCCATAAACCTGAGCAGAAAATGCCTTTGCTTGTAGTAGTTCCGGGGTGGACCAATCGGCCACACCTTAAAGCTTCTAGGATCGAGAGCTGCCGAGATGCGCCGGATGGTGCCCCCCTTTCCGGCCGCATCCCATCCCTCGAAGACAATCACCGCGGACCGTCCCGAGAACAGGTAAGCCTGCTGAATCCGGGTAAGCTTGCTTTGCAGTTCGGCCAGCTGGCGCTCGTATTCCCGCCGCTTGAGGTGCTGGTCCATGTTGGCATTGCTGAGTTTCAGCACTTGCGAACTTTTCAAGATGCAGGCCCCCATCAGCACACAGCCAAGTCTGCGGAGTTCATTTTCTAAACTGCAATACCATATCCGGAACTACATTGTTGGTGGAAGTCCCCGGGGCTTGGGTGCATATGCAGGCCACTTCAGTTAGAGAAGCCGGCAGCCAATGGCACATTGCGGACTACCTGGATCCGCCTGAAAGACGGCGCCTTTCGGGGGCATAGCGGACATTCCAGCAGACAACCAAAACCGGCCGATGTTGAC
>CAZYKZ010000238.1:0-3780 GCA_964648175.1 uncultured Anderseniella sp. | reverse complement strand
CCGCCCCAGATGCCGATGATCAGGAACATCGGGATCAGGCCGCCTTCGAAGAACAGGTAGAACAGCACCAGGTCGAGCGCGCAGAACACGCCGATCATCAGCGTTTCCAGCACCAGGAAGGCGATCATGTATTCCTTGACGCGCTTGGTGACGCCCCAGCTGGCGATGATGCACAGCGGCATGATGGCGGCGGTCAGCATGACGAACGGCATGGAAATGCCGTCGACGCCGAGGTGATAGGTCATCAGCCCGCCAAGCCAGACCACCTTGTCCTCAAGCTGGAAGCCTGCCTGTGTGGGGTCGAAGCTGGACCAGGCCAGCAGCGACAGCAGGAAGTTGATCACCGTCACCGACAGCGCGGTTGCGCGCATGTTGCGCCGGGCAACGTCGTCGTCGCCCCGGATCACCAGGATGAACAGCGCACCTACGAGCGGCAGGAAGGTGAGCGTGGAAAGAATGTACCAGCCGGTCATCAGTGCGCTCCTGCGAACATGAACCACGTGATCAGGAACACGACCCCGATCAGCATGGCGAAGGCGTAGTGGTAGACGAAGCCGGACTGCAGCTTCACGATGCGATTGGTGGTGTCGATGACGCGGGCGGAAATGCCGTCAGGCCCGAAGCCGTCGATCAGCCAGCCATCGCCCTGCTTCCACAGGAAGCGGCCGAGCCACTTGGCCGGGCGCACGAAGATCAGGTCGTACAGTTCGTCGAAGTACCACTTGTTCAGCAGGAACTGGTAGACGGGCTCGTTGGCGGCAGCCAGCTTGCCGGGCAGATCCGGCCGGCGGATGTAGAACAGCCAGGACACCGCAAAGCCGATGACCATGGCCACGAACGGCGACCAGATCACCCAGGCGGGCACGTGGTGCATTTCCTCGACGATGTTGTTCTCCGGCGCGCGGTACAGCGCGGTGCCCCAGAACAGCGCCTCGTCGTGGCCGATGAAGTAGGCCTTGAACACGGCGCCCGCCAGCAGCGCGCCAACGGCGAGCACATAGAGCGGGATCAGCATCACCTGCGGGCTTTCGTGCACGTGGTTCATGACGTCGCGGCTGGCGCGGGCCTTGCCGTGGAAGGTCATGAACATCAGCCGCCACGAGTAGAACGAGGTGAAGCAGGCAGCCATAACCAGCAGCCAGAAGGCGAACGTGGCTGCGCCGCCATGAGCCGCGAAGGCGCTTTCGATGATCGCGTCCTTGGAGAAGTAGCCTGCGGTGAGCGGGAAGCCTGTGAGCGCCAGCGTGCCAATCAGCATCATGGCCCAGGTAACCTTCAGGTGCGGCATCAGCCCGCCCATGTTGCGCATGTCCTGCTCGTCCGACATGGCGTGGATGACCGAGCCGGAGCCGAGGAACAGCAGCGCCTTGAAGAAGGCGTGGGTGAACAGGTGGAAGATCGCCACTCCATAGGCGCCGACGCCAAGCGCCACGAACATGTAGCCCAGCTGCGAACAGGTCGAATACGCAATGACGCGCTTGATGTCGTTCTGGACAAGGCCAACGGTGGCGGCAAAGAACGCGGTGATCGCGCCGATCACCGTCACCACCATCAGCGCCGTGTGCGACAGCTCGAAGAACGGCGACATGCGCGCGACAAGGAACACGCCTGCCGTCACCATGGTGGCGGCGTGAATGAGCGCGGACACCGGCGTCGGGCCTTCCATGGCGTCCGGCAACCAGGTGTGCAGCAGGAACTGAGCCGACTTGCCCATGGCGCCCATGAACAGGAGCAGGCAGATCGTGGTCATCACGTCCACTTCCCAGTTCAGGAAAGTCATGGTCTTGCCGGCCTGCTCAGGTGCGGCGGCGAAGATTGTGTCGAACTCGATCGAGCCGAAGATCATGAAGGTGGCGAAGATGCCCAGCGCAAAGCCGAAGTCGCCGACGCGGTTGACCACGAAGGCCTTGATGGCGGCCGCATTGGCGCTCGGCTTCTTGTACCAGAAGCCGATCAGCAGGTAAGACGCCAGGCCAACGCCTTCCCAGCCGAAGAACATCTGCACCAGGTTGTCGGAGGTCACCAGCATCAGCATGGCGAAGGTGAACAGCGACAGGTAGCTGAAGAAGCGCTGCGGGTGCGGATCGTGGCTCATGTAGCCCAGCGAGTACATGTGCACGAGCGCGGAGACCGTGGTGACGACGACGAGCATCACGGCGGTCAGCGTGTCGACGCGGAAGGCCCAGTCCGCCGCCATGCCGCCGGAGCGGATGAAGTCGAGCACGTGCACCTTGTAGGTCTGCTCGTGGATGGCCACGTCAAAGAAGGCGACCCAGGACAGCACCGCCGAGATCATGAGGAACGCGGTGGTGAGATACATCGGCCAGGACGGGCCGTGATCGTGATGGTGGTCATCATCGTGGTGGGCATGGGCGGCGTGGTCCTGCGTGCCTTTCAGCAGCGCAGTGCCGAACACGCCGGCGAGGATGGCGCCCAGCAGCGGCAGGAAAACGATGAGAAGGAAGATGGTGTTCATGGCGAATGCAGGTCCCGTCAGCCCTTCATCATGTTGATGTCTTCAACCGCGATGGTGCCGCGGTTGCGGAAGTAGGTCACCAGAATGGCAAGGCCGATGGCCGCTTCGCCGGCTGCCACGGTGAGCACCAGCAGCGCGAAGACCTGGCCGACCATGTCGCTGAGGAACGAGGAGAATGCGACCAGGTTGATGTTGACCGACAGCAGCATCAGTTCGATCGACATCAGGATGATGATGACGTTCTTCCGGTTGAGGAAAATGCCGAAGATGCCGATCGTGAACAGGATGGCGGCGACGGTGAGGTAGTGTCCAAGTCCGATGGTCATCATGATCAGATCCCCTGCCCCGGCTTGACCTTGCGCACTTCCACGGCGGTTGCCGGGGTGCGGGCGTTCTGTTCGGAAATGTTCTGGCGCTTGACGCCTTCCTTGTGGCGCAGCGTCAGCACGATGGCGCCGATCATGGCGACCAGCAGCACGAGGCCGGCCATCTGGAAGAAGAAGATGTAGCGCGTGTACAGGATCTGTCCGAGCGCCTCGGTGTTCGTGACCTGTGCGGCGGCCGACGGCGCAGGCGCTGCGATCACCTGGCTGATCTCGGGTGCAAAGGCCCAGGCGCCCAGCACCAGCGCCAGTTCGGTGAACAGGATGAGGCCGACGACCATGCCGAATGGCGCATATTGCAGGATGCCTTCGCGCAGTTCGGAGAAGTCGATGTCGAGCATCATCACCACGAACAGGAACAGCACAGCCACGGCGCCGACATAGACCACCACCAGGATCATGGCGAGGAACTCGGCGCCCAGCAGCAGGAACAGGCCCGCGGCGTTGAAGAAGGTGAGGATCAGGAACAGCACCGAGTGCACGGGATTGCGCGAGGCAATCACCATCACCGCCGACGCTATCGCGATGGCGGAGAACAGATAAAAGAACGCGGCAGATACTGCCATTGCTTCAACCCCTGTGCTCGTTCAGGCCGTTGCCGGCCCAGTCCCTCTGTCAGGCGCGCACCGCTTCAGCGGTAAGGCGCATCCATGGCGATGTTCGCCGCGATTTCCCTCTCCCACCGGTCGCCGTTGGCCAGCAGCTTCTCCTTGTTGAACAGAAGCTCCTCGCGGGTTTCGGTGGCGAATTCGAAGTTCGGCCCTTCCACGATGGCATCGACCGGGCATGCCTCCTGGCAGAAGCCGCAGTAAATGCACTTCACCATGTCGATGTCGTAGCGGGTGGTGCGGCGGGTGCCGTCATTGCGGCGCGGGCCCGCCTCGATGGTGATGGCCTGCGCCGGGCAGATCGCCTCGCACA
>CAZYKZ010000237.1:0-3790 GCA_964648175.1 uncultured Anderseniella sp. | reverse complement strand
GGCGAAACCCAGCTTGAGGCTGACCGCCGCATCATCCAGGACCGCATCACCCGGCTCAAGAAGCAGCTCGACCAGGTGGTGCGCACCCGCACGCTGCACCGTGAGAGCAGGGCGAAGGTGCCCTATCCGGTAGTGGCGCTTGTGGGATACACCAACGCTGGCAAGTCCACCCTTTTCAACCGGCTCACCGACGCGGAAGTCCTGGCCAAGGACTTGCTGTTCGCCACGCTTGACCCGACCATGCGCCAGATTGAATTGCCGAAGGGCCGCAAGGTGATCCTGTCGGATACAGTGGGCTTCATCTCGGACCTGCCGACAACGCTGGTTGCGGCCTTCCGCGCCACGCTGGAAGAGGTTCTGGCGGCAGATGTCATTCTCCACGTGCGCGACATCGCCCACCCTGAGTCGGAAGAACAGGCCTCGGACGTGATGGCCGTGCTGAAGGATCTCGGCGTCAGCAAGACGGCGCGCGACGAGATCATCGAGGTCTGGAACAAGATCGACCTGCTGGACGATGATCACCGCGCTGCGCTGACCGCGGACGCGATGGATGCTGCCCGGGTGGTGCCGGTATCAGCCGTCACGGGTGAGGGAGTGGACAAGCTGCTTGTCCGCATCGAAGCCGCGCTGGCAGAGCACAACCCCGTGTTCCGGATCGAGCTTGCGCCTGAGGACGGCGCGCAACTGGCCTGGATATATGGCCATGGCGAGGTCCTGGACCGCCAGGACGGTGAAGACGGCCGGACGACCCTGACCGCCCGGTTCGACACACGCCACGCAGGTGCTGCCGCCAAGCAGCTGGGCACGCGCCTGAAACCCCTCAGCGACGCCTAGCCCGTTTCCTTGTCGCGGGCGCGGATTTCGTCCCAGACCGCATCCATCTGCTCAAGCGTTGCCTCGTCGAGGCTGCTGCCACGCGCTTCAAGAGTTTCCTCTACATAATTGAAACGGCGCGTGAATTTTGCATTTGCATGGCGAAGGGCGTCTTCTGCATCAAGCCCAAGGTGGCGGCCAAGATTGACCATCACGAACATGAGGTCGCCAAACTCCTCCGCCTGCCTGTCCCTGGGCATCGTTTCGCGCGCTTCTGCCAGTTCCTTTGCTTCCTCGACCACCTTGTCCAGCACGTGCGAGATGTCGGGCCAGTCGAAGCCCACCTTTGCCGCGCGCTTCTGCAGCTTCAGGGCACGGGTGAGGGCGGGCAGGGCAAGGGGAATGCCGTCCAGGTGCCGCTTGTGCTCCTTGTCCGTGCCCTTGCGTTCCTCGGCCTTGATGCGCTCCCAGAAGCCCTTGGCAACGCCAGCCGAACGGGCTGCCTCGTCGCCGAACACGTGCGGGTGGCGGCGGATCATCTTGGTGTTGATGGCCTCGACCACGTCTTCGAAGGTGAAGGCGCCATCTTCTGCCGCCATCTGTGAGTGGTAGACGACCTGTAGAAGCAGGTCGCCCAGCTCCTCGCACAAATCGCCCATGTCGCCACGTTCGATCGCGTCAGCGACCTCATAGGCTTCCTCGAGTGTGTAGGGCGCAATCGTTGCGAAGTCCTGTTCCAGGTCCCACGGGCAGCCGGTGACGGGCGTCCGCAGCGCAGCCATGATGGCGAGCAGGGTGGCGATGTCGCGTTTCGGCAGGGTTTCCGGCCGGTTCCGGTCTATTTCGCCGGCGCCTTTGGCGTTTCCTTCAGGTGATCCGCCTTTATCCATACCCTGCATCCCTTGCTGCCAGCCGTGGCTTTCAGGCTAGCACCGCACGGCAGTCTCAGCCATGACTGGGGTTCGAATGTCTCGCCGTTTTCCACGAAACTGCCATCAAGTACGAAGATCTCGATGCCGCCTGGTACGGGCAGTTCCACTGATGCGCCGGGCTCCCAGACTTCCAGCCGCACGTCCTCGCGGCCATCGTGGAACAGCGGCATGACCGACACGCCGGACCGGCTGGGATCTGCCACCGCGCGCATCTTGTTGGTGTCGATGCGCACGTGCGTGCGGTCCTTAAGGTCGAACTGCCACAGCTTGACGAGGATCGTGCAGCCAGGCTCCGAGCCCGGTGTGTGGCTCGACTCTGGCGGGTTACGGATATAGCTGCCGGCCGGAAAGTCGCCATGCTCGTCTGAGAACACGCCATCAAGCACGATGAACTCTTCGCCGCCGGTATGTACATGCGGCGAGAAGTGGCTGCCCGGCGCATAGCGCACGATGGACGTGGCCCGTGCAACCTCATCGCCAATCCGGTCGAGCATCCGCCGGTCAACGCCTTTCATCGGCGACGGCACCCAGTCGGTCTTCGCGCCATGAACGGCTGCGCGCTTGCTGAAATCGGCATTGAGTTCCATTGCAGGGGCCTCCCGTCAGTCCATGTCCGCAATTCGCATAATATATATTATGGAATATTATTGCCGTAGGTATTGGCAGTATTCCGCCATCAAGGCTCCACACCGGCTATCCTGTACGTGCTGTCCGATATGTTGCCCTGCCAGAACCATAGCGCCAGCAGCGGCTCCTCGAAAGTCGTCGTTGCGTGCGGCTGGTTCGATGCATGCACGAAAGCTTCGCCGGGCATGCGCTTCACATAAGGCGCATCGTCCATCTGCCAGTCTGCCGTGCCGCTCAGTACCAGGTAATGCTCCACGGCCTCGTGCCAGTGGCTCGGATACACAGTCCCGGACTTCTGCAGGTACAGGCCGAAGCTCACAACGTCACTGGTGATCATGCCCTTGGGACCTGCCAGCTCCACGTAGCTGTAACGCCCCCGGAAGCTCTCTGGCATCGTCATGCTGCCTTCCGACCACACGAGAGAACTTCCAAGGCCTTCAAGAACGCCACGCAGCTGCTGATTGATGCCCAGGCCAGCCAGAGCCGTCGAATAGTCCACCATGAGATGCTGCGGTACGCCTGAGCCGGTCTTCACGGCCTCAGGTGTTTCGATGTTGGCAACCAGCGTGCGCAGATTTTGATGGCCTGCAGCAGCCCATGTGTCGCCAATGGCGCCAAGCAGTTCGCGCATCAGGCGATCTCCAACACCATGCCATCATAGGCGGCAACCACATGATCCGGCGTGGATTCGCATACCGTCCTGTAGTCGAGATCCACGTGCATGTTGGTCAGGATGGCGCGCTTTGGCTTCATCCGCTCGATCCAGGCCAGCGCGTCCTCGAGGTTGAAATGGCTGGGGTGTGGCGTGGTTCGCAGCGCGTCGATGATCCACACATCGAGGCCCTCGAGGTGTGGCAGAACAGCGTCCGGAATGTCCTTCACATCGGGCGTGTACGCCACGTTGCCCCAGCGAAAGCCCAGCGCGTCGATATCCCCATGGTTAACGCAGAACGGCATGGCCTCGATGGCCCCGGCAGCACCGGTTGTCGACACGGTTTTGCCGGCCTCGATCGAGTTCATGTCCAGTATCGGCGGATAGGACGATCCCGGTGGCGTCATGAAGCAGTAGCTGAACCGGCTCATCAGCATTTCTGCCGTGGAATGGTCGGCCCAGACCTGAACGCGCTGGCGCATGTTGATGGCCACCTGCCGCAGGTCGTCGATGCCGTGCGTATGGTCGGCGTGCTCGTGGGTATACCAGACGCCGTCCAGAGCCCCGACATTGACGCTGTTGAGCTGGGCGACGAGGTCGGGCGTCGTATCGACCAGCACACGGGTGAGAGCCTCCCCTTCCCGCTTCTCCAGCAACACCGAGCAGCGCTTGCGTACGTTCCGCGGCTCATGCGGGTCGCAGTTGCCCCAATTGTTGCCGATGCGCGGCACCCCGCCGGACGATCCGCAGCCGAGGATGGTCAGCG
>CAZYKZ010000236.1:0-3797 GCA_964648175.1 uncultured Anderseniella sp. | reverse complement strand
TCAGCGCACGCAGCGGCGGCATGTTTCGTCTGGCCAAGATAATTCACCCCTATGGACGCGGTGGGCTAATTAACATGGAAATTCTGCCCATTCCAGTCCATTCGCCACAAAACACACTCTAAATTGGTGAGTTTATCTCACCCATGTATGAAAACTATGCGCTTTTCAAAAACCGGCTGCAGAGGCAGTGTGTCCGGCATATGATATGGCCTGCTTGAGGAGGCATTTGCGCCGATGTCTGCTGTTGAAGAACTCTCCCGCCGCCGTGGTGGCCGCGAGGCCCGCAAGGCCATCCGCTCACAGGCCATTCCCCGTGATGCCAGCCCGGTTCGTCCTGGTCTTCCTGCCGGTCAGTACAAGCCGCTGAAGGACTCCGATCTGGAGAAAATCCATCATGCCGCGCTCGACGTTCTGGAGAAGGTCGGCATGGCCAACTCGATCCCGTCCTGCGTCGAGGTGCTGACGGCAAAGGGCTGCACGCTTGGCGATGACGGCCGGCTGCGGTTCCCGCGCGCGCTGATAGAGGACACGCTGACCATCTGCGCCCGCCGATTCCCGCTCTATGCCCGCGACCCCAAGCACGACCTGGAGCCGTGGGGCTCCAAGGTGCACTTCGGCACGGCCGGCGCTGCCGTGCACATCGTCGAGCCGCAGACGGAGACCTACCGGGACTCGCTGCTGGTCGACCTCTATGACGCGGCGCGCATCGTCGACAATTGCGAGCATATCCACTTTTACCAGCGCCCTGTTGTGGCGCGCGACATGGAAACCCCGCGCGATCTCGACGTGAACACGCTCTATGCCTGCATTGCCGGCACGTCCAAGCACGTCGGCACCTCGATGGTCGACCCGGACCACGTGCGCGAATGTCTTGAAATGTTGCACGTGGTGGCGGGCGGCGAGGACAAGTGGCGCGAGCGCCCGTTCGTCAGCCAGTCCAACTGCTTCGTGGTGCCGCCGATGAAGTGGGCGGAAGACGCCTGCCGCTGCCTCGAGGTGGCGGTGCACGGCGGCATGCCGGTGCTGCTGCTGTCGGCGGCGCAGGCCGGCGCCACCTCTCCGGCAGCACTTGCCGGAACCGTCGTGCAGGCGGTGGCGGAGTGCCTTGCGGGCCTCGCCTACGTCAACGCGCTGGTGCCCGGCGCACAGGCGATCTGGGGCCCGTGGCCGTTCGTGTCGGACCTGCGCACCGGCGCCATGTCGGGCGGGTCGGGCGAGCAGGCGCTGATTTCCGCCGCATGCGCCCAGATGGGCCAGTATTACGACCTGCCGACGGGTTCTGCCGCCGGCATGGCCGACTCGAAGCTGCCGGACATGCAGGCAGGCTGCGAGCACGGCGTCAACGCAGCGCTGACCGCCATGTCGGGCGTCAACATGCTCTACGAAGCCGCCGGCATGCACGCTTCTCTGCTGGGCTTCTGCCTCGAAACGCTGTTCATCGACAACGACATGCTGGGTGCGGTGAACCGCAACGTGCGCGGCATCGAGGTCAACGACGAGACACTGTCGGCAGAGGTGATCGCCGATGTCTGCCTCAACGGTCCCGGCCACTATCTCGGCTCCGGCCAGACACTCGACCTGATGCAGAAGGAATACATCTATCCGGAGGTCGGCAACCGCATGAGCCCGAAGGAATGGGCAGAGGCCGGCAAGCCGGACCTGATCGAGCAGGCCACCAGGCGCAAGCTCAAGGTCCTGTCGGGCTACTTCCCCGACTACCTGCCGCGCGAGATCGACGACGTGATCCGCGCCAACCACGACATCAAGCTGGACCGGGCGCTCATGGAGCCCGGCCACAAGCGGTTTGCCTGACGCATCCAATATCGAGGCTGAAATCCGGGCGGCTTCATTCGAGCCGCTCGGCTGGCTGGCTTCTTCCCGGGATGAAGATTTCGGCGGCGCCACCTTGCTGCTGGTCGGCAATGCCGGGCCTGCAATGTTCGAGCGCTTTGCCGCCGAGCGCGACCCGGCGCGGGATGCGATGGACGGCTGGACGCGCGATGTGCTGTCGCCACTGGCGGAGCAGCTTGGCGCGCGGGCGGCTTTTCCGTTCGACCTGCCGCACCCGCCATTCCTGCGCTGGGCCAAAGCGGCAAACGCCGGTTTCACCTCGCCGCTTGGCCTGAACATCCGCGCAGATTTCGGCCTCTGGCACGCCTTCCGGGCTGCGTTCATCTTCGATCATGAAATCGCCTTTCCATCCCCTGCCGCGCAAGCTTCGCCGTGCGAAACATGCATGGACAAACCATGCCTCAGCGCCTGCCCCGTGGGCGCATTCAGCGGCACATCCTACGACGTGGCAGCGTGTGCCGATCATCTGGGCTCGCCGAAAGGCGCGCCCTGCCGCGACAGCACCTGCCTTGCACGTCTTGCGTGCCCGGTGGCGCCCGGCTATCGCTACGCGCCCGGCCAGATGCGCTTCCACATGGTCGCTTTCATGCAAGCGCGCGGCGTGGACCCGGCACAGTTTGACTGACGAAAGGCTGCACCTGACATGTACGATCATATCCGAAACAAACTCACCGCCGGTGAACTGGTCATTCTCGACGGCGGCACCGGCACGGACATCCAGCGCCGGGGCGTGAAGATGGACTCAGACGTCTGGTGCGCCGAGGCCAACCTGACCCACCCGGACGTGGTGCGAGCCGTGCACGAGGACTACATCAAGGCCGGTGCGGACGTGATCACCGCCAACACCTATGCCTCCTCGCCGCTGATGTTTCATGCGCGCGGGAGAACCGACCTGATCGAGGTGGATACCGCCGCCATGCGCGAAGCGCGCGCTGCCGCCGATGCCGCCGGAAGGCCGGTTGCGGTGGCAGGCTCCATATCCGTCATGCGCCCGCACAAGGCAGGCACCGACCGGTTCGATGCCGAGATCGTCTACGATGAAACGCAAATGCGCGCGCTCTACCGGCAGAAGGCTGAAAACCTGAAAGCCTGCGGGGCGGACCTGATCGTTCTGGAGATGATGCGCGACAGCAAGTTCTCCGTCTGGGCGACGGATGCAGCCATGGACACAGGCCTTCCGGTGTGGGTGGGGATTGCCGTGGAGCGCAATGCAAAGGGCGGATTGAGCGGGGTCAATCACCCGGAAGAGGAACTGGGGGCACTGGTCAAGACGCTGACAGCACGCAAGCCGGACGCTTGCTTGGTGATGCATTCTCCCATCGACACGATCCTCGAGGCGCTCGACGTGATCAAGGCCAACTGGTCCGGCATCGCCGGCACCTACCCGGAAGCCGGCGAATTCCGCATGCCCGACTGGGAGTTCGTGGACGTGGATCCGGCTGAATTCGCCGAAGCTGCGAGAGGCTGGCGGGCAGCGGGCGCGCAGATCATCGGCGGCTGCTGCGGCATCAACCCCGACCACATCGCGGCCCTGTCGAAGGACCTCGCCGCATGAGCCACTACAAGGGAAGCTGCCTGTGCGGCGGCGTGAAGTTCGAGGTCAACGGCGAACTGCGTGACGTGGTGGCCTGCCACTGCGTCCAGTGCCGCAAGACGACCGGCAATTACATGAGCGCCACGGCGGCCGAAGACACGGACCTCAAGCTCATCTCGTCGGATACGCTCACCTGGTATGAATCGTCGCCCGGCAACAAGCGCGCCTTCTGTTCACGCTGCGGCTCCACCCTGTTCTGGAAGGGGCCGGAACGCACGTATACCGCCATTGCGGCTGGCACGATCGACGGCCCTCTCGGCAAGAAGCTTGCGGGCCACATCTTCTGCGACAATGCCGGAGATTACTACGAGATCGCCGGCGGCGAGTTCCGCAAGGGTCAGTGGTAGGCCGG
>CAZYKZ010000235.1:0-3831 GCA_964648175.1 uncultured Anderseniella sp. | reverse complement strand
CCGGCGGCTCGCCGTTGGGTCCGGGGCGCAGGTCGTTGACCGACATGGCGCACGACGCCTGCGGCTTGGGTGCCCCCTTCACCTCGACCAGGCACATGCGGCAGTTGCCGGCAATCGACAGCCGTTCGTGATAGCAGAAGCGCGGAATCTCGGCGCCGGCACGCTCGCACGCCTGGATCAGCGTGGTGCCGTTTTCGACCTCGAGTTCGGTTCCGTCGATGATGACCTTGGGCATATCGCTTTACTCCGCCGCCACCCGCGCAACCGACCCTTCCGGGTCCGGCCGGGCAGAAAATTCGTCGATGCGGGCTTCGATCTCGTGCCGGAAGTGGGTAATCAGGCCCTGTACCGGCCAGGCTGCCGCATCCCCCAGCGCGCAGATGGTGTGACCCTCGATCTGCTTGGATACGTCCAGCAGCATGTCGATCTCGCGCTTCTCGGCGCGGCCTTCGACCATGCGCGTCAGCACGCGCCACATCCACCCTGTGCCCTCGCGGCACGGCGTGCACTGGCCGCAGCTCTCGTGCTTGTAGAAATAGGCCAGCCGGGCAATCGCCTTGATCATGTCGGTGGACTTGTCCATCACGATCACGGCTGCCGTGCCGAGGCCCGACTTCAGCGCCGCCAGGTTGTCGAAGCACATCGGCGTATCGATGATCTGATCAGCCGGTACGCAGCGCACCGACGAACCGCCCGGGATCACGGCCTTGAGGTTGTCCCAGCCGCCGCGGATGCCGCCGCAATGCCGGTCGATCAGCTCGCGGAACGGAATGCCCATTTCCTCTTCCACGGTGCACGGCTTGTTCACGTGGCCGGAAATGCAGAACAGCTTGGTGCCTGCATTGTTGGGCAGGCCGAGACCTGCGAACCATTCCGGCCCGCGGCGCAGGATGGTCGGGGCAACCGCAATGGACTCGACGTTGTTGACCGTGGTCGGCGCGCCGTAGAGGCCCACATTGGCCGGGAACGGCGGCTTCATGCGCGGCTGGCCCTTCTTGCCCTCAAGGCTTTCCAGCATCGCGGTTTCCTCACCGCAGATATAGGCGCCGGCGCCGTGGTGGACGTAGACGTCGAAGTCCCAGCCATGCTTGTTGTTCTTGCCGATCAGCTTGGCGTCGTAAGCCTCGTCCACGGCGCGCTGCAGCGCCTCGCGCTCGCGGATGAACTCACCGCGCACGTAGATGTAGGCCACGTGAGCGCCCATCGCGAAGCCCGCCACCAGGCAGCCCTCCACCAGCAAATGCGGGTCGTGACGCAGGATTTCGCGGTCCTTGCAGGTGCCGGGTTCGGACTCGTCTGCATTGACCACCAGGTAGTGCGGACGGCCGTCGGACTGCTTGGGCATGAACGACCACTTGAGGCCCGTGGGGAAGCCTGCTCCGCCACGCCCACGCAGACCGGATGCCTTCATCTTGTCGATGATGCCGTCGCGGCCCAGCTCGAGGATCTGCTTGGTGCCGTCCCATGCGCCGCGCGCCATGGCGCCCTTCAGGCCCACATCATGGAGCCCATACAGGTTGGTGAATATCCGGTCCTTGTCCTGCAGCATCGTCTCTTACCTCGGCTTCTTTCCGAATACCTTGATGTATTCAGCTTCGCCGCCCTTGGCCAAGGCCTTGGCCTGCTTCACCCAGTCATCGCGCTCGATGCGGCCCTTGAACGACAGCTCGTCATCGACAATGGCGATGTCCTTCTTCGTCCACTTGGCGATCTGGCTGAAATGCCAGAAGCCCAGCTTGTTGAGCGTCTGCTCCAGTTTCGGGCCGACGCCGGCGATCATCTTGAGGTCGTCGGCCTTGCCCTTCGGCTTTGCGAGACGCTCAGGACCGGCCGGCTTGGCCGCTGCCTTCACGGGCACAGGCTTGGCAGCCGACTTCTTCGATGTTCCAGCCTTCACGGGCAGTTTCGCCGGAGACTTTATGGCCTTTGACGTGATGGCCGCCTTTGCGTCAGGTCTGCCAGCGTTAGCCGGCGGCACCTTCACCGCCTTCTTGGTCGCCTTAGCTGCCGCGGGGCGCGACTTGGCCTTGGCCGTGACATCGCCGGTCAGCGTCGTCGGTCCGCCCTCAGGCGCAGAATTGATGCGGTCGATCTGCGGACCCGGCTTTACCTTCTGCCCCTTTGCGATCTTGTCGAGCAGGTCTTCCAGGGCTTCCGGGGTCAGGTCCTCGTAGGTGTCCTTCCAGATCTGGATCATCGGCGCGTTCACGCAGGCGCCGAGGCATTCCACCTCTTCCCACGAGAAGTTGCCGTCTGCCGACAGTTCGTGCGGGTTTTCGGCGATCTTGCGCTTGCACACCCTGATCAGCTCTTCGGAGCCACGCAGCATGCAGGGCGTGGTGCCACATACCTGCACGTGGGCCTTCTTGCCCACCGGTTCAAGCTGGAACATGGTGTAGAAGGTCGCGATCTCGTAGACGCGGATGTAGGGCATGTCGAGCATCTTGCCGACTTCCTCCATCGCCGCCCGCGATACCCAGCCGTCATTCTGCTCCTGGGCGCGCCACAGCACCGGAATCACGGCGCTGGCCTGCTTGCCCTTCGGATACTTCTTGATCGTCTCCTTGGCCCACTTCAGGTTCGCGGGGCTAAACGCGAACGACTTGGGCTGGACGCTTTCATCTGCAAGTCTGCGAACGCTCACCGGTCCACCTCACCAAACACGATATCGAGAGAGCCGAGGATGGCGGACACGTCCGCCAGCATGTGACCGCGGCACATGAAGTCCATCGCCTGCAGGTGCGCAAAGCCGGGCGCGCGCAGCTTGCAGCGGTACGGCTTGTTGCTGCCGTCGGACACCAGATACACGCCGAACTCACCCTTGGGCGCTTCCACCGCGGCATACACTTCGCCCTCCGGCACCTTGTAGCCTTCGGTGTAGAGCTTGAAGTGATGGATCAGCGCTTCCATCGAGCGCTTCATCTCGCCCCGCTTGGGCGGCACGATCTTGCCATCCGTAGATGACACCGGCCCCTTGCCTTCCGGCGCATTGAGCAGCGCAATGCACTGCTTCATGATCTTCACCGACTGGCGCATCTCTTCCATGCGGATGAGATAGCGGTCGTAGCAGTCGCCGTTCTTGCCGACGGGAATGTCGAAGTCCAACTCCGAATAACACTCGTAGGGCTGGGCCTTGCGCAGGTCCCAGGCAGCGCCCGATCCGCGCACCATGACGCCGGAGAAGCCCCACGCGAAACACTCTTCAAGATCGACCACGCCGATGTCGACGTTACGCTGCTTGAAGATGCGGTTGTTGGTCAGCAGACCCTCGATGTCGTCGAGCACCTTCGGGTGCGTCTCGCAGAAGTGCGCGATGTCGTCGATCAGGTCCTGCGGCAGGTCCTGGTGAACGCCGCCGGGGCGCACGTAAGCAGCGTGCATGCGCGAGCCGGAGGCGCGCTCATAGAACACCATCAATTTCTCGCGCTCTTCAAAGCCCCACAGCGGCGGGGTGAGCGCGCCCACGTCCATGGCTTGCGTGGTGACGTTGAGCAGGTGCGACAGCAGCCGGCCGATTTCCGAATAGAGCACGCGGATAAGCTGGCCACGGCGCGGCACGGTGATCCCCAGAAGCTTCTCCACGGCCAGCGCAAAGGCATGCTCCTGATTCATCGGCGCTACATAGTCGAGCCGGTCGAAATACGGGATCGCCTGCAGGTAGGTCTTCTGTTCGATCAGCTTCTCTGTGCCGCGGTGCAGCAGGCCGATGTGCGGGTCAACGCGCTCGACAACCTCGCCGTCGAGCTCCAGCACGAGGCGCAGCACGCCGTGCGCCGCCGGGTGCTGCGGGCCGAAGTTGATGTTGAAGTTCCTGACCTGTGCTTCAGCCAT
>CAZYKZ010000234.1:0-3832 GCA_964648175.1 uncultured Anderseniella sp. | reverse complement strand
TCGCCTTCCTTGCCCTTCACCGTGGCCGCGCTCAGCACGCCATTGTCGCCCTTGAGGCCGGTCACCTGGCCGATGTGCAGGTTCATCTTTCCGGACGCCACCAGCTCGCGCATCTTGTTGACGCTGTCGGGTGCTGCGCGGAACTCGTCGCGCCGGTGCAGCAGGGTCATCGACTTGGCCAGCGGCTGCAGGTTGATCACCCAGTCAAGCGCCGAGTCGCCACCGCCGACGATCAGGATGTCCTTGTTGCGGAAATCTTCCATCCGCTTGACCGAGTAGAACACGCTGGTGCCCTCGAAGTCCTCGATACCCGGGATCGGCGGCTTCTTCGGCTGGAAGCTGCCGCCACCGGCGGCAATCACCACCACCTTGCAGTGGAACTTGAGGCCGCCATCGGTTTCCATCTCGAACGTGCCGTCCTCCTTGCGGTTCAGGCCGGTTACCATCTGGTTGTAATGGTAGGCCGGATTGAACGGGGCCGCCTGCTCCAGCAGCCGGTCGGTCAGTTCCTGGCCGGTCACGATCGGCAGGGCGGGAATGTCGTAGATCGGCTTTTCCGGATAAAGTTCCGCGCACTGTCCGCCCGGCTTGTCCAGAATGTCGATCACATGGCACTTCAGATCGAGCAGGCCCAGCTCGAAGATGGCGAACAGACCGCACGGGCCCGCGCCCACGATCACGACATCGGTTTCAATCGCCTGTTCGGTCATTGGCGAATTCTCCTGTTGAATATGGGAGACTGGCGGGCGGACGCGCCCTGCCCGGTCAGAACTGCTTTTCAGGAACCTTGACGACGAGGCCGTCAATGTCGTCGGACACGCGGATCTGGCAGGAAAGCCGTGATGAATCCTTCACGTCGAAGGCGAAGTCCAGCATGTCCTCTTCCATCTCCGAGCGTTCTGCGAGCTTGTCCGCCCATTCGCCCTGCAGGTAGACGTGGCAGGTGGCGCAGGCGCAGGCGCCGCCGCAGTCGGCGTCGATACCCGGCACCATGTTCTTCACCGCCACTTCCATGACGGACATGCCGTTGTCGCCCTCGACGGTGTGTTCGGTGCCATTGTGTTCAATGAAGGTGATCTTCGCCATGTCGCTTCCCGGTTTACTGCACGTGCTGCAAACTTGTTTGCATACACTCAATAATGATCAGCCTTGTAGCTAGGCCGAACCGGGCGAAAATGCAACAGAAACCAGTGCCGCAGGCTTGTGCTCACGGGTTTGTGCGACAATTGGAAACGTCAACGCGGAAGCATTGCTGCAGGCCTGGCGCCTTCACCCCGCCGCCGTGCCGAACCCCGACCCCGGCTTCTTGTATTCCTCGCGCGGCGGCGCGAAGACATCGATCACCACAAGCCCCTCGCTGCCGGCCTGCATGGTGTGCGGCACGTTGCCGGGCGTGCGCCAGAAATCGCCCGGCGAAACCTCGATGGCCTCTTCGGCCTGAAAGCGCGTGCCCGAGCCTGAAACGCAGTATCCCCATTGCTCTTCTGGATGGTGATGCAGCGTGCCGCGCGCGCCCGGTTCAAACCGGACAACCGAAATCATCGCCTGCTCGCCGGGATACACCGTGGTGGTGATGCCCGGCGCAAGCGTGCGCTCAATGCCGCCGCCGGTCCGGTGAATGCTGAAGAACAGGTCTTTCTGGTTCATGGCTGGTCCCGCGCCTCATCCTGCCGCCCAAATTCATGCGGCGTGCACCGCAAGACTATTGGCCAATGACGGACGGGACAACGTGTGAGGCGGCTCGAAGCGGCCTATTCCATCAGCCGGGCAAACTCTTCCTGAAACGCGGCAGCAGCCTGCTTCAGGTCTGCAAGGTCGCGTGCATCGCCGGGCCCGCCGTCAAAGCCGGCCATTTCGAGCCGCTCGGCCACGTCCGCCACCTGCCACACGCCAACGGCGCGCGCTGCCCCCTTGAGCGTGTGCGACGCCTGCTTCCAGGTGCCGGCATCGGTGCAGTCCTGCAATTCGGCCATCTGGGCTTCAAGCTGCATGCTGAACAGCCGCAGAAGTTCGCCCTGCAAGCCCTCGTCGCCAAGGGTGTACTGGTCAAGGTGGGCGAAATCGATCGCCCCGCCGCAATGCATGACGGCCTCATGCGGCATCTGGCTATGCTTGTGCACGTAAAACTCCCTGGGGCGGCCCTTACCATCCGTACGTGGAATATAAGCGGGCGACTGCCTATGACAGGTTGAGAAATTCAATCAAATTCGATTCATTTCTGTGCATCACGTTAACCAATTGTGCAGAAACAGCCGGTCAAAACATCATTATGCGTCGTCCCGTCATGGCTTTTGCATTAGAGTTTGTGGTTGGACGCACGGGTGGGACTCCGGCAATCCGCCGCCGAAAACACATAATCAACGTGTAACGGCGGGGAGCACCGGAACGGGGTTTCGATCCGTGTGGGGTGGTAGTCAGTCGGCCAGCGTTGCCCGGAGGCAGCCGGAGTTGCTCCGGTTTGGGCAGCATGGCCGTGTCAGTGATTAAGTTGCGGGGAAGCAAGTTATGTCGAGTGAAGTCAACCAGCCGCGCCGCGCATCGCGCCGCAACCGCCGGCCTGCTGAACAAACCGACGAACAGAATGCACAGCAGGAGGCCCTTGAACGCCGCCGGCAGGAAGTGCGCGAGCAGCGCCGCCGCGAGGCGATGTTGCGCGGCATGCCCGCCAACGAGAACGACGCAGTCGTCGCCAACTCGATCAGCGCGATCCGCCGCCGCACCTCGACGACCCCGATCTGGACTGCTGTTGCCGCGTCGATGATCTGGCTGATGGTCTGGATCGTCCTCTATGTCCCCGCCCTCGCCCAGCTGGGCAATCCGCTCGGCCTCGAGAACCTGCCGGTCACCATGCGCACGCTGCTGCTGGCATTCGTGCCGGTCGCAGTCTTCTTCGCCGTGGGTTACCTGATCTACCGCGCCAACCAGATGAACAACGTTTCGCAGGCATTGATGCAGACGGCCATGCGGCTCGTCCGCCCGCAGGACATCGCCACCGAAAGCCTGTCGTCGGTTTCGCAGCTCGTGCGCCGCGAGGTCGACCAGCTTGTCGGCGGCGTCGAGCACGCCGTGCAGCGCGCGTCCGAACTTGAAGGCGTGATCCACAAGGAAATGGCCAACATCGAGCGAGCGTTCGGCGCCAACGAGGAGCGCATCCGCCTGATGCTCGAGGGCCTCGAGCGCCAGCGCAACGCCCTGCATGAAACCGGTCTCGTCATCGGCAGCGAGGCGCAGCCCCTGCTCGGCCGCCTCGAGGAAAACACCCACGGCCTGTCGGGCCTGATCGCCGACGCCTCGTCCACGCTGGCCGCCCTTGAGCACAACCTCAAGAGCACCACGGCGGAACTCGCCCACACCGTGGACGAGATTTCCAGCCGCGCCAGCTTTGTCGGCACCGAGATTTCCGGCCAGACCGCCCGCATGGAACAGATGTCGGGAACGCTGGTGTCCGAAATGCGCCTGTTCTCCGACAACGTCTCCAGCCAGGTCTCGATGATGCAGGACGCCGCCCAGCGCCTGAACTCCGAAGGCATGCAGTTCGGCGACAACCTGCGCATGCTCGAAGGCAGCGTCTCCGGCGCCATCCGCGAAAGCCTCGAGGAACTGCGCGGCGTCCGCAGCGAAGTCTCAAGCGGTCTTGAGGAAATCACGCTGTCCATGTCCGGCCAGTTGCGCAGCGCCAGCGATGAAAGCGTCGAGCTGCTGCGCACCATCGGCGACAGCGTTGCCGGGAACATCCGCTCTGCATCCGGCGATGTCCTGCAGACTGTTGAGGCCTCTTCGGCAAGCGTGGCCGAGCAGCTGCGCACCATCGGCGACAGCGTTGCCGGCAACA
>CAZYKZ010000233.1:0-3857 GCA_964648175.1 uncultured Anderseniella sp. | reverse complement strand
TGATTGTCCACCGGGCCGACATGTTCGGCCTTGCCCAGCTCTACCAGATCCGGGGCCGCGTCGGCCGGTCCAAGCAGCGCGCCTATGCGCTGTTCACGGTGCCTGCCAACAAGGCGCTCACCGAGGGTGCGGAGAAGCGGCTCAAGGTGCTGCAGTCGCTCGATTCACTGGGCGCAGGGTTCACGCTGGCCAGCCACGACCTCGACATTCGCGGCGGCGGCAACCTGCTGGGTGAGGAACAATCCGGCCACATCAAGGAAGTGGGCTTCGAGCTCTACCAGCACATGCTGGAAGAGGCGGTTGCGTCGCTGCGCTCCGGCGACCTCGAGGTGGCCAGCGACGGGCAATGGTCGCCGCAGATCAATGTCGGCACATCGGTGCTGTTGCCGGAAGAGTTCATCCCGGACCTGCAGGTGCGTCTCGGGGTCTATCGCCGCCTTGCCGACCTGCCGACCCAGGAAGAACTGGATGGCTTCGCCGCCGAGTTGCAGGACCGGTTCGGCCGGTTGCCGGAAGAGGTGAAGCACCTCATCGACATCGTGTCGATCAAGCTTTTGTGCCGCATCGCCAATGTGTCCAACATCGACGCCGGGCCAAAGGGCGCAGTCTTCCAGTTCCGCGATGGCAAGTTCCCCAACCCGGAAGCGCTGGTGCAGTGGATCAACGATCAGGGCAGCCGGGCCAAGATCCGGCCCGACATGAAGCTGGTCATTATCCGCGACTGGGAAACGCCTGCTGACCGGCTCAACGGCACCCGGCAGCTGATGCAGACGCTGGTGAAGCTGGCGGCAGCCTGAGTCTCAGGCGTTGCCGGCGGGCAGGGCGCGCTCGCGGGCGACTTCCTGGATCGCCTGAGCGATGATTTCCGGCTCGCGCGCGCCCATGACGGCATAGCGGTTGCCGATGATGAAGGCTGGCACGCCAGTCACGCCCATCTGCTGGATGCGGGCGATCTCGGCCTGGGTTTCGGCCTTGTCGGTATCGCCTGCCAGAAGGTGCTCCACCACGGCGCGGTCAATGCCAGCTTCGACGGCGGCGTCAGCCAGCACCTTCTTGTCCGTCAGGTTGGCGCCTTCGATGAAATAGAGCTGAAACAGGCGTTCCACGACTTCATCCTGCACGCCTTCGGCCATGGCCCAGCGGATGATCCGGTGCGCGTTCAGCGTGTTGGGCGAAATCTCGATCTTGTCGAACTCGAACGGGATGTTCTCGGCCCGGCCGGCCGCCCGCACGGGCTCGTAGATCCGCTCGGCATCAGCGTCCGAGCCGAACTTGTTGCGCAAGTATTCCTGCCGGTCCATGCCGGTCTCGGGGATGGTGTGATCGAGCTGGAAGGGCCTCCAGCGCACGTCCACCTCGACGCCTGGCAGCATGGCCAGCGCCTTTTCAAGCCGCCGCTTGCCGATATAGCACCACGGGCACATGACGTCGGAAATGACGTCTATCTCGATGGGGCCGCTCTCGGCGGCGTGTGCTTCAGTCGTCATTGGCGTGATCCTTGCGCTGGTTCAGCAAAGAGGCGAGCGCCTTGCGCACGACCTTGCCGTTCGGCGTATGAGGCAGGGCATCCACAAAGAACACCTGCTTTGGTACCTTGTACCGCGCCAGCGACTGGCTTGCAAAATCGATGAGTTCCGTTTCGGTCACTCTTGCGTGTTCCCGCTTGATGACGAATGCCGTGACCAGCCGCATGCCGGGATTGAACTCCACCTCTGTAACGCCTGCCTGCAGCACGGCTGGGTGCCGCATCAGCGCATTCTCCACCTCCAGTGGCGAGATGCGATAGCCGAACGAGGTCATGACGTCGTCATTGCGGCCTTCGTACCACAGGTAACCGTCGTCATCGAAGCGCCCAAGATCGCCGCCGATGAACCAGTCGCCGCGCCAGACCTGCTCGTTTTCTTCCGGCTTGTTCCAGTAGCCAAGCATCATGCCCGGATCCGAGCGGTGAACCGCAATCAGGCCCGTCTCGCCGGGCAGCAGCGGGGTCTCGTCACCGTCCACCCGCAGGATCACCACGCTGCGGCCTTCCTGCGGCTTGCCGGGGCTGCCGGGTTTCGTCGGCACGGTTGGCGAGGACGAGACATAAGTGGAAATCTCGCTCATGCCGAGCGCTTCATAGAGCGGGATTCCAGTGGTTTCGCGCCACTGTTGCATCAGTTGCGGGGAGATCGCCTCGCCGGCGGTGAGCCCATGGCGCAAGCGGCCCATCGCGTCCGGAGACAGGCCCCCATCAGCCAGCAATTGCCGGTAAAGCGCAGGCACCGACGCCATGATCGTCGGCTGAAGCTCGGCAATCAGCTTGAGCCAGATGCCCCGGTCGCGCGGCCCCGTGTAGACAATGGTAGATGCGCCGTTTGCCCAGGGGTCGAACAGGCCTGTACCCAGCGTGTAGGTCCAGTTGAAGGCGCCGGTGTGCAGCATCACGTCATCAGGGCCGATACCGTACCACCCCTGATACATGGGGCGGCGGCCCCAGACGGCCCGCTGAGCGTGCAAAACGCCCTTTGGCAGGCCGGAGGTGCCGGAGGTGTAGACCATGTAGGCAGGCTGCTTTGCGGCGGTATCGGCATACGTGCCACGCGGGCCGGTCTTGAAGGCCTTGAGGTCGCCCGGTCCAACAAGCTTGATGATTTCGGGCAACGGCGGCAATTCCAGGCTTCCGTCATGCACCACTGCAGCCGCGCCGCTGTCCTCGATCATGTAGGCAGCTTCCGATGCCGACAGCATCGACGAGGCCGGCACCGGAACCAGCCCCGCTGCATTGGCGGCGAAGAACACGGCCGCATAGTCGAAGCTGTTGCCCATGCGCAGGAACACCCGGTCGCCGGTCGACAGGCCGAGCAGGTCGAAGGCCGATGCGATGCGCAGCACGGCATCCTCGATTTCGGCATAGGTCAAGCGCTGGTAGCCTGTTCCGTCAGCGATGGTAAGGGCGACCTTGTTTGGCGCGTGCCGGGCCGAAGCGGCAATGCAGTAGCGGGCGAGGTTCAACCGGGCAGGCGGCAGTTCGCCGGTAAAGCCTTGTGTCATTTGTCGGCGATCCAGCCGGTCTCTGTCCGGAAACCATAAAGCGATGGCGTCTCCGGGCGCTGCACCTTGTTCCACCGGGCAACCCACTGACCCGGTGAATGGAACAGCTGCAGCACGTAGTGGCCTTCCAGCAACAGCCGGTCCAGCCCGCGGGCGGCGTCCTCAAACGTGGCCTTGTCATGCGTAGAGAGCAATTCAGCGATCATCTTGTCGATGGCCGGATCGTCGGCGCCCATGTAGTTGCGGGTGCCTTCCTGGGTGCGGCCGGCGCTGCCCCAGTAGAACGCCTGCTCGTTGCCCGGCGACAGCGAGTTGTACCAGGTGAACGGAATCATGTCGAAATCGTAGGTGTTTAGCCGCCGCTGGAACTGGGCTGAGTCGACCTGGCGGATGGTCATTTCCACGCCGATGACCTTGAGCATCCGCTGCCATGCCAGCGCAATGCGCTCCTGCTGGCGGCTGGCCACGGCAATCTCGAATGCAAGTGGCTGACCCTCGGCGTTGACGAGCCGCCCGTCCGCCGCCTTCCAGCCTGCTTCGTTCAGCAGCTTCAGCGCCTGGCGAAGATTTTTCCGGTCGCGGCCCGAGCCGTCCGACTGGGGCAAGTGATAGGTGCCGTCGAGAATGTTCTCGCGAATGTCCGCACCGGCACGGGCCAGCATGTCACGCTCGTTCTGCGTGGCGGGCTGGCCAATGGCGCTGAGCGTCGAGCCCGAAAAGAAGCCTTCGGTGCGCGCCATCTTCGAGTGGAAGAGGTTGTCGTTGATCCACTTGAAATCGAAGGTATGGATCAGCGCCTCGCGCACCCGCTTGTCGGCAAACAC
>CAZYKZ010000232.1:0-3867 GCA_964648175.1 uncultured Anderseniella sp. | reverse complement strand
GCGCCCACGTGCAACGTCACGAACTCGTGGCTCACTCCGTGCGCCGCCAGCGACTGCATGAGTTCCGGCGTGAAGTGCAGCGCCGCCGTAGGGGCTGCCACGGCGCCATCCTGTGCCGCGAACATGGTCTGGTAGTCGGAGCGGTCCCGTTCGTCCGTGGCCCGCTTTGACGCGATGTAGGGCGGCAACGGCATCACGCCATGCAGCGCGATCGCCTCGTCGAGATAGGCCCCATGCAGGCTGAACGCGAGGTCGATCTCCCCACCCTCGCCCTTTGCTTCGACCGTCGCCGTCAGTACCTCGGCGTAACAGGCCTCGCCATCGCCGCCAAAGCAGATCGTATCGCCAACAGCAAGCTTGCGGCCGGGCTTCGCAAACGCCTTCCAGGCGGCCTCGCCGGTGCGCATGTGCAATGTTACCTCGACGCGCGGCTCTGCATCGCCACGACCAACGCGCCGACCGAACAGACGAGCCGGAATGACGCGTGTGTCGTTGAACACCAGCACATCGCCGGCGTTCAAATGGCTTGCAAGGTTGGACACAATGTCATCGGCGAATTCCGGCTCACCGCCGGGGCGCACGATGAGCTGGCGTGCGCTGTCACGCGGAACGGCAGGCCGCAAGGCGATGAGCTCCTGCGGCAGCTCGAAGTCAAAGAGTTCAACTTTCATTGCACTTTACGGCGCGATTTCAGCCGCCATCGGAACACACGACCGGCCATACGCCAACATTCTCGATCTTCAGCGTGCCTGCCTGTGCAAGACTGCTGTCGTCTGATGCCTGGAACAGCCTGAGCCTGGCAACGATTTCGTTCACGTCCTTGTCGGTGAAGTCCACCCGCAGTTCGCTCGCCGTCTGGAAAGCCTGGCCGACAGTGATCGTGGTCACTCCCGGCCCATCCTGCGTCGACCAGCGCTTGCCGGCTGCCGTGATGTCGGCGCGGGCGACCGAGGCGACCTCGAGCGATCCCATGAGCAACTGGATCGCCACGTCCTCGGAAAACTCGCAGACCACGCTCTCGGTCGCAAAAGCCGGGCCGGTCCCGCCTGCTGCAAGCAGGATGGCTGCCAGCCCGGCCCTTGCCAAACCGCTGCTAGGCTTCATCCGCCATGACCGCCATCTTGGAAATGCGATCCGGGTTCTGCACCGGCTCGCCACGCTTGATCTTGTCGACCGCGTCCATGCCCTCGACCACTTCGCCCCATACCGTGTACTGGCCGTCCAGGAACGGGCAGTCCTCGAAACAGATGAAAAACTGCGAATTGGCGCTGTCCGGGTTCATGGCGCGAGCCATCGATGCGGTGCCGCGCTTGTGCGGCACGTCGGAAAACTCGGCCTTCAGGTTCGGCTTTTTCGAGCCGCCGGTACCGGTGCCGGTGGGGTCGCCGCCCTGTGCCATGAAGCCGTCGATGACCCGGTGGAACGGCGTGCCGTCATAGAAGCCTTCGCGCGCCAGTTCCTTGATGCGGGCCACGTGACCCGGTGCCACATCCGGCAGCAGCTTGATGACCACGCGGCCATGCGGGATTTCAACGATCAGGGTGTTTTCGGGGTCGAGTTCTGCCACCGGTCTCTCCTTCGGTAGTTTGCTAGAATGGGGTGGATGCCGCCTACTTGACGGTCATCTTGATGATCTGGTCGGGGTTGGCCGGCGGCTCGCCCTTGTTGATCTGGTCGATGCAGTCCATGCCCGACGAGACCTGGCCCCAAACGGTGTACTGGCCGTTCAGGAAGCTGCCTTCGGCGAACATGATGAAGAACTGCGAATTTGCGCTGTCCGGGTTGCTGGAGCGGGCCATGCCCACGGTGCCGCGCTGGAAGGGTTCCTGCGAAAACTCGGCCGGGATGTCCGGCAGATCGGAACCACCCATGCCTGTGCCGGTCGGGTCGCCAGTCTGGGCCATGAAGCCATCGATCACGCGGTGGAAGATGATGCCGTCATAGAAACCCTTCGAGGCCAGCGCGGTGATCTGTTCCACGTGCTTTGGGGCAAGATCGGGGCGAAGATCGATTACTACCGGCCCGCACTTCAGTTCCATGACGATCTGGCTGGCGGCCTGGGCCGAGCCTGCAAATCCCATCAGCATCACGCCTGCCAGCGCAGCAGAAAACTTGTTCAAGATGTCTCTCCAACCTGTTGTAGATATTAGCTTTTCAATGCCTTCAGAACGGCTGCGTTGACAGCCTCCGGCACGAATGGGGAAATGTCACCGCCCATTTTCGCAATCTGCTTCACCAGTGATGAGGCAATCATTCGCGTGGCCGGGCTTGCCGCCAGAAACACTGTTTCCATGTCAGGAGCAAGGCCGGCATTCATCTGGCCCATCTGCACCTCGTAGTCAAAGTCGGACGCATCCCGCAGGCCCCGCACGATCACACCGGCGCCGGCGTCCCGCGCCGCGTTCACCGCCAGCCCGTCAAAGGTGACGATGGTGATGTTGCATCCTGTTGCTGCGCGCACCGGCTCGCAGGCCTCGTCCAGCAGCTTGAGCCTGATGTCCGTGGGCAGGAACGGCGTCTTGCCGTGATGCACGCCCACGCCCAGCACCAGCGCGTCCAGAAACCGCGCGGAACGCGCAATGATGTCCATGTGCCCGAAGGTGACGGGGTCGAAACTGCCAGGGTAAAAACCGGTCCTTGTCATGGGTTGAGTCCCTTACAGTGTTTCGCCCCGGCTTGCCAAGTGTCAGCGGCGCGCCAGCGCCAGCCAGAGCCCTGCCCCGATCAGAACTGCACCGCTCAGCCGCTCGACCATGACGGCGCCACGCCCGGCCAGGTACGAACGCGCAGATGCGCCGGCAAGCGCCAGTCCTGCGCCGAAAATCAGGCTCAGCGCAACAAAACTGCCGGCCAGCAGCCATAACTGCAGCGCCACGTTGCCCGCCGGATCGATGAAGGGCGGCAGGAACGCCCCGAGGAAAAGCAGCACCTTGGGGTTGGCGACAGCCACCGTCATGCCTTCGCGGAAATGCGCCCGGCGCGGGCGGGTTAGCCCAGCTTCCGCGTCCGGTCTGGCAAGCAACCGCCCGATTCCCAGCCAGATGAGATAAGCCGCACCTGCCAGCCGGATCAGGTCGAACCAGTGCGCCATGGCCTCGACGATCCATGACATGCCGGCAATCACCACCAGCAGCAGGCCTGCAAAGCCTACCGCGTTGCCGGCCACCGTCATCAGCCCGGCGCGGGTGCCGTGCGCGGCCGAGTTGGCAAGTACGAGCGACATGGCGGGACCCGGCGTCAGGAACAGCAACGCCGTGGCGCCCAGAAAGGCCAGGTAGAGTTCGATGGACATGCAGGAAACCCGCTGCGAGGAAAGACCGGCATAGCAATCCCCGGTTTGCCGCATTCGTCAAGCGGGATAGAAGATGGGCGCCATGACCAGCCTGCCCCGCAACATGACCGCGCGTGCTGCCGTCTTCTCGCCGTGCCGCCGCTATCGCTACTGGCTGCGGCGTGACCTGACGGACCGCCGCGACCGGTACGTTCTGTGGATCATGATGAACCCCAGTCGCGCAACCGGCGACTTCAACGATGCGACCACGACCATGACCACAGGCATCAGTGCCCGGCACGGCTACGATGTGCATGGCGTCGTCAATCTTAGCCCGGTTATCGAACCCAACTCGGCCAACCTGTCAGCCGAAGCCGGTAATGTTGACGAGGCCAATATGCTGGCCGTCAAACGGGCCCTGTCCTGGATATCGCGGCACAAGGGCGACATCGTCGTTGCCTGGGGTGCCAACCGGCACCTCAAACAGCGCGGCGAGGAACTGCTGCACCGCCTGAGGCGCCGCCAGTTGCTGTGCCTCGGGCGCAATGCAGACGGCTCGCCGCGGTTTCCGAAGTACATTCCCGCGACGAGCCGCC
>CAZYKZ010000231.1:0-3867 GCA_964648175.1 uncultured Anderseniella sp. | reverse complement strand
CATTACCTGATCACCGGCGGCGCGCCGAAGGGCGAGCGTCCCAAGGAAGATGCAACCTCGATCACCCCTGTACAGCCCCCGGTCAAGTAACCGCTGGCTGACCTGTTGATGGAGCCTGTTGATGCCTGCCACCGTACTCATCGTTGAAGACGAGGAACCAATCCAGGAACTGCTGGCCTACAACTTCAAGGCCGAGGGGTTCAACGTGCGTACGTTGGACGGCAGTGAGGATGTGGTGCGCGAAGTGTCCACCGATACGCCCGACATCATCCTGCTCGACTGGATGCTGCCCAACATGTCGGGGATCGAGATTTGCCGTTCGCTGCGCGCCCGGCCGGATACCCGTGAGGTGCCGATCATCATGCTCACCGCCCGCGGCGAGGAGACGGAACGGGTAAGGGGGCTCGCCACCGGGGCGGACGACTATGTCGTGAAACCGTTTTCCGTGCCGGAACTGATGGCGAGGGTGAAGTCACTGCTGCGCCGGTCCAGTCCGGATGCGGTGGCCGACGTTCTCAAGGCAGGCGAACTGATGCTCGACAGGCGCACCCGCCGCGTACAGCGGTCTGGGCGTGATATCGACCTGTCACCAACCGAGTTCAGGCTGCTCGAGCACATGATGCAGACGCCGGGCCGTGTGTTCACCCGCGCGCAACTGCTTGATGCCGTCTGGGGACGCGACGTCTACGTCGACGAACGCACGGTCGATGTTCATGTCGGGCGCCTGCGCAAGTCGATCAACCGGGCCCGCGAGGCCAACCCCATCCGCACCGTACGCGGTGTTGGCTACTCGTTCGACGAGCGCTTCGGGGCGGTCAACGCCTGAGTTTCCGGCCAGCGGGCAACCGGCAAGAAGAAGGGCGGTCCTTTCGAACCGCCCTGCTTGCGTCTATCCCGGCAAAAATCCCTGACGCCTAGCCCGTGCGCCGCCGGCGGTCACTGTGCGGCTGATAGGCGATTGCCGCGTGGCCCGCGCAGTAGGGCATGCCCTCTTTTGGCGTCTTGCCGCAGAAGCAGAAATCCTCGTGGCTCGGATCGCCGATCGGCCAGCGGCAGGTCTTGTCCGACAGCATCAGGATGGTGACCCGTTCGCCCACCGGAATGTCTGCAACCCGGATCGGCAACGGCTCGAGAATGGGTTCGGGCTTCGGCGCCGCGATCGGCTTGAGCGCGGTGTTGCCGATGCTGCGCAAGGGCGCACTGCCCATATCCGGCGCTCCTGCCGAGGCGGGTCTGCCCGGATGGCTCGGCTCGCGCGTCTTGCGGGTGCGCGGCGTGCTGACCCGGGTCCGCGTGACCCGGCCAGACAGGCCCATGCGGTGCACCTTGCCGATGACGGCATTGCGGGTAACGCCACCGGCCAGCTTTGCCGCGATCTGGCTGGCGCTCAGGCCCTCGGCCCACATCTTCTTCAGAAGCTCCACCCGTTCGTCTGTCCAGGGCAGTTTCTGGTTGCTGTCTGTTGGCTCGATATTGTCGCTCAAGGCTGAATCCTTCCCTCTTCACCGGCCAAGGCTCTGGCCCGGTGTTGGAACGCATATGTACGGACAGAAATCGCTACATCTCGTAGGCTGTTGAGCGTGACCCTACTAAATACGCTGAATCAGCCGCAAGAGTCGGGTCGTGTTTTTCGGGCTTTTTCCCCAGCTTCGGCCCGGATTTATGGTTAACGGCAAGTTAATCCCCAGCTTTGACTCCCGTACATGCGGCGTTCTGACTCACATCGCCCGGCGAAGGGGAATGCCGGTCACCCCAACACCCCTCGCGCAGGTGCGCCATACGTTGATTTTGGGCCCAAACATGCATATATTCACGATGTTCAGTGAAGACGCCGCCGTCAGCCCGGCGGCGTTTGCCATTTGAAGCTCCGTCTACGTCCAACCATCCAGAAGGCCCTCCCGGCATGTCCAGCGCTGTTCTGCCCACCTACAACCGCACCCCGTTCGCCATCGAAAGCGGCGAGGGTTGCTGGGTGCGAACCAGCGATGGCCGCCGCCTGCTCGACTTTGGCGCAGGCATCGCCGTGAACGGTCTCGGCCACTGCCATCCGCATCTGGTTGAAACGCTGAAGAAGCAGGCCGAAACCCTGTGGCACACCTCCAACCTTTACCGGATTCCGGAAGGCGAGAGGCTGGCTGAAAGGCTCACCGCCAACACCTTCGCCGACTACGTCTTCTTCACGAACTCGGGCGCCGAGGCGCTCGAAGCATCAATCAAGATGGCGCGCAAGTACCACGCGGTCTCGGGCCACCCGGAGAAATACCGCCTGATCACCTTTGAAGGCGCCTTCCACGGCCGTACGCTGGCGACCATCGCCGCCGGCGGCCAGCAGAAGTATCTCGAGGGCTTCGGCCCGGCCACGCCGGGCTTCGACCAGGTGCCGTTCGCGGACCACGATGCGATCGAGGCAGCCATTGGCCCGGAAACCGCCGGCATCCTGATCGAGCCGGTACAGGGCGAGGGCGGCATCCGCCCGGTGCCGGCAAAGTGCCTCAAGGGCCTGCGCGAGTTGTGCGACAGGCATGGGCTGCTGCTGGTCTTCGATGAAGTCCAGTGCGGCATGGGCCGCACCGGCACGCTGTTTGCCTACCAGCAGTCTGGCATTACGCCCGACATTCTGGCCTCGGCCAAGGGTATCGGTGGTGGTTTCCCGCTCGGTGCCTGCCTCGCCACGGCTGAAGCAGCTAAGGGCATGACCGCTGGCACGCACGGCTCCACCTATGGCGGCAACCCGCTGGCCATGGCAGTCGGCAATGCCGTTCTGGATGTCATACTCGAAGAGGGCTTTCTGGACGAGGTCAAGCGCAAGGCTCTGCTGCTCAACCAGAAGCTGGCCGGGTTGAAGGATGAGTTTCCCGGCATCATCGAGGAGGTTCGCGGCGCCGGCCTGATGATGGGCATCAAGTGCAAGTCCGGCGTGGTCAATAGCGACCTGGCGGCTGGCTGCCTGGAGCAGGGACTCATGGTCGTGACCGCCGGCGACAACGTGGTCCGCCTTCTTCCGCCGATGATTGTCTCGGACGAGGAGATCGGCGAGGCCGTCTCGCGCATCGAAAACGCCTGCCGCGCATTGAAGCAGAAGGCCGCCTGACCGGCTCTGGCCAGTCCCGGCTTCCTCGAATTCCAGGAACATCAAGATGTCTGAAAACGGCAATTACCGCTCTTTCATCGATATTTGCGACGTGGAAACGGCAGATCTCAACGCCATGCTGTCCGGCGCCCTGATGGCCAAGCAGGCGCGCGAAGGCACGCCGCGCGGGGTGATCGACGGGCTTCGCCCGCTCGATGGCCACTTGCTGGCGATGATCTTTGAAAAGCCTTCCACGCGCACCCGCGTGTCGTTCGACGTTGCCATCCGCCAGCTCGGCGGCCAGAGCATCGTGCTGTCGGCGGCTGATCTGCAATTGGGCCGCGGCGAAACCATCGCAGACACGGCGAGGGTGCTGTCGCGCATGGTCGACATCGTCATGCTTAGAACCCACGAACCGGAAAAGCTGGCGGAACTGGCCAGCGAGGCGACCGTGCCGGTGATCAACGGGCTGACCGACGCGTCCCACCCGTGCCAGATCATGGCTGACCTGCTCACGCTGCTCGAGCACAAGGGAACCGTGGCTGGACGCAAGGTGGCCTGGGTGGGTGACGGCAATAACGTGCTGACCTCGTGGATCCATGCTGCCGGCAAGCTTGACTTTGAACTGTCCGTCGCCACCCCGCCGGAGCTGGCGCCCGACGCTGAGGCGCTTGCCTGGGCACGTAGGAACGGCGCGAAGGTGAGCGTGGGAACCGATCCACAGGCTGCCGTCAGCGGAGCTGATTGCGTGGTCACCGATACCTGGGTGTCGATGAACGATACCGATGCGGCCTCGC
>CAZYKZ010000230.1:0-3871 GCA_964648175.1 uncultured Anderseniella sp. | reverse complement strand
TGCGAGGCGCACGAGGTTGCCGACTACAAGCGCTACAAGGAATGGTGCGACGAGTATTTCTGGCTCAAGCACCGCAACGAGCCGCGCGGCATCGGCGGCATCTTCTACGACTACCTGAATTCGGGCGACTGGGAGGCGGACCTCGCCTTCACCAAGGATGTGGGCCGGGCCTTCGAGAAGGCCTATTGCCAGATCATGCGGGCCAACATGCACACGCCGTGGACCGATGAGGACCGCGAGGAGCAGATGATCCGGCGCGGCCGATATGTCGAATTCAACCTGCTGTATGACCGCGGCACCATCTTCGGCCTGAAGACCGGCGGCAACGTCGAGTCGATCCTGTCGTCCATGCCGCCCTCCGTCAAATGGCCCTGACAGGCCGGCAGCCGGAACTTTCGCCAGCCGCCAACCGTTGATTTCCCGATATCCCGGGCGCCGCGTACCATGCGCCGGCGCCTGGAACCTGTGTTCCGGAACGGGAGAAACGTCGTGGCGTCGCGAGCCATCTGGAAGGGGCAGCTCAGGCTGTCCCTGGTCTCCATACCAATCGAAGTCCACTCGGCAACCAGTTCGGGTGCGCGCATCTCGTTTCGCCAGATCCATGCTGATAGCGGCAAGCCCGTGCGTTATGAAAAGGTGGTGCCGGGCATCGGCCCGGTCGACACCGACGATATCGTCAAGGGGTACGAGTACGAGAAGGACAACTACATCCTGATCGACCCCGATGAAGTCGACGCCATCAAGCTTGAGACGAAGAAGACGATGGAACTCGTCCAGTTCGTCGGGGCTTGCGAGATCCTGCCGCTCTATTTCAACAAGCCCTATTACCTCGTTCCTGCGGATGAACTGGCGCAGGAGGCCTACCGTGTGGTGCGCGATGCGCTGCGCAAGACCGAGAAGGTCGGGCTCACGCAGCTTGTCATGCGCGGGCGGGAATATCTCGCCGCCGTCCGCCCTTGTGGTGACGGCCTCTTGATGGAAACACTGCATTATGCCGATGAAATCCGCTCGGCTGATCCGCTGTTTTCCTCGATCGAGGATGAAACGTCGGACGATGAGCTGCTGGAGGTTGCCACTTCGCTGATCGAGCGCAAGACGGCGCCCTTCGATGCGAAGGCCTTTGAAGACAACTATTCGGCAGCGCTTCGCGAACTCATCGAGCGCAAGCGCAAGTCGAAGAAGACGCCGCGTGTGTCCACCGGCGACGAGCCGGAAGCAGCCGCCCGCGGTGACAACGTGCTCGACCTGATGTCTGCGCTCAAGAAGAGCCTCGAGAAGACGAAGGACAAGAAATCCGCCAGCAAGCCGTCTTCGAAACGCAAGAAGTCGGCCTGATCCGATGGCTGCCAGGGCACAGCTCAAGGACTACAACACGCGGCGCGACTTCAGGCGCACGCCGGAGCCGAAGGGCGACGTCAAACGCCGGAAGGGCAAGCCGGTGTTCGTGGTGCAGAAGCACGACGCCAGGCGTCTGCACTATGATTTCCGGCTCGAGCACGATGGCGTTCTTCTGTCGTGGGCGGTCACCAAAGGACCAAGTCTCGATCCTTCCGACAAGCGGCTGGCCGTGCGCACGGAAGATCATCCCATGGAGTATGCCGGGTTCGAGGGCGTCATCCCCAAGGGTGAGTATGGCGGTGGAACCGTGATGGTGTGGGACAAGGGAACCTGGGAGCCGGTCACCGACCCGGACGAGGGCCTTGAAGAGGGACACCTGAAATTCACGCTGCATGGCGAACGCATGAAGGGCCGCTGGGTGCTGGTGCGCATGAAGCCGAAAGACGGCGAGAAGCGCGAGAACTGGCTGCTGATCAAGGAGAAGGATGAGTTTGCGTCCGGGGACGAAGACCTCACCGGCAACTACGACACCAGCATTGAAACGGATCGAACGCTGGCTGACATTGCCGAGGGCGAAGACGGCAAACGGAAGGGCAAGCCGCGGGCCAAACGGCTGGCCAATCCGGACTTCATCGAACCGCAGCTTGCCACGCTGGTTGATGACGTGCCGTCCGGCGACGGCTGGCTGCACGAGGTGAAGTTCGACGGTTACCGGGCGCTGGCCTCCATCGGCAAGAGCGGCGTGGTGATGTACTCCCGCTCCGGGCTTGACTGGACGGACAGGTTTGCCGGCGTGCCGGAGGCGCTTGACCGGCTTGACTGCCGCAATGCGCTGATCGACGGCGAGATCATTTCCCTGCATCCACCAGAAACCGGCTCGGGCTTTTCCGCCCTGCAGTCGGACCTGGAGGCCGGGCGGCCGGTCCGGTTCATGGCCTTTGATCTGATGGTACTGGACGGCAAGGACTTGCGAGATCAACCCATTGAAACCCGCAAGGAAAAGCTCAAGCGGTTGCTTGGTCCGGTGTCGGGCAAAGCGGTGCGTTTCAGCGAGCACGTCACCGGAAACGGCCGGCATGTCTATGACAGGGTGGCGGATGCGGGCGGAGAGGGCATCATCTCCAAGAAAGCCGGGAGCAAGTACCAAAGCACCCGCACCCGAACATGGCGCAAGATCAAGGTCACCAGCCGGCAGGAGTTCGTCATAGGCGGCTACTCACCTTCATCCTCACGGTCACGGCCATTCGCATCGCTGCTCTTGGGCACCTACGAGGATGGCAAGCTTGTCTATCGGGGGCGGGTGGGCACAGGCTTTGGAGAGGACAAGCTGGACGAACTCTCCTCGCTGTTCAAGGGACGGGAGCGCAAGACGCCGCCCTTCGACGGCAATACGGCGGACCTTCCCGGCAAGGCGCAATGGCTGAGGCCGGACCTTGTGGCGGAGGTGGACTTCAGCGAGTTTACCGCGCAGGGCATGGTGCGGCACGCCGTGTTCGTGGGGCTCAGGCAGGACAAGGATGCCAAGGACGTGACACGCGAACGAAAGCAGACGCCGGACAAGGACCAGACGGTCAAGGTGGCCGGCATCAGCATCAGTCATGCAGGACGGGTGGTGTTCGAGGGCGCAGGGATAACCAAGGCCGATGTGGCGCGATACTACGATGCCGCCGGAGACAGGCTGATGAACGAGGCCGGCAACCGGCCTGTGTCGCTGTTGCGGTGCCCTTCGGGTGCGCTGGAGGACTGCTTCTTCCAGAAGCATGCGGGCAAGGGGTTTCCCGATGAAATCGACAGCATGGAAATCGAGGAAGCCTCCGGCGAGGTTGCCGACTACATGGTTATCCGCGACAAGGCCGGGTTCGTGGCGGCAGCGCAGATGGGCACCATCGAGTTTCATATCTGGGGGGCGCAGGCCGATGACCTGGAACGGCCGGACCGGGTTGTGTTCGATCTCGATCCGGACGAGGACCTGGGTTTCGATGCAGTGAAGCAGGCAGCGACCGAGCTTCGCGGCTTGCTCGACGAGCTTGGCCTGCCCAGTGTGCCGATGGTGACCGGCGGCAAGGGCATCCACGTCATCGTGCCGCTGCGCCGCGGCGCGGGCTGGGAAACGGTGAAGCTGTTTGCCCGTACTGTGGCGTCGCACTTTGCCGATCAGAAGCCTGATCGCTACGTGGCGACCATGAGCAAGGCGCGGCGCAAGGGCCGGGTGTTCATCGACTGGCTTCGCAACGAACGCGGCGCGACGGCTGTTGCTCCCTACTCCATCCGCAATCGCAAGGGCGCCCCGGTGGCTGTTCCGTTGACTTGGGCCGAACTTGATGAAGTCTCCGCCGCAAACGGCTTTTCGCTCGCCGATGCGAGAGAGCGGCTGCGGCGCAGCTGCCCGCTTGAGGCCGTATCGCGGACCCGCACAATCTCCAACGCCGTGGTGTCGAAACTCGACAAACTCACCGGTGGATGACGTTCAGGCTTGACCGTGACGCCGGTGCGGTGTCCTGTCCGGCCCATGACGATCGAGGCCCAAATCACC
>CAZYKZ010000229.1:0-3945 GCA_964648175.1 uncultured Anderseniella sp. | reverse complement strand
CAGGTCAGCGCGGAAATCCGGTAATCTTCGGCAAGGCGCATTTTGCTGAACTGGAAAGGCTGACGGGCGACAAGGGCGCGCGGGATCTCCTGTCAGGCCCCGGCGTGACGCTCGTCGACATCGAGTCTGACGCCGTGTTGAAGGATTTCGATACCCCGGAGGCGCTCGCATGACTACTCAACCGCCCGCCCGTCCCGGCGATCCCGTGAGCGCGGTAGATACACCCTCGCTCGTCATTGATCTCGATGCCTTCGAGCGCAATCTCGACGCGATGGCGGCCTATGCAAAGGCGTCTGGCGTCCGGCTGCGCCCCCATGCCAAGACCCACAAGAGCGTCGACGTTGCGCTGGCGCAAGGCTCGCGCGGTGCGGTGGGGCAATGTTGCCAGAAGGTCTCCGAGGCCGAGGTGCTGGTCAACGGCGGTATTGGCGATGTGCTGGTGTCGAACGAGGTCGTGGGCGAGAGCAAAGTCCGCCGGCTGGCGGAGCTTGCGGCGCGGGCAACGGTATCGGTCTGTGCCGACGATGTTGATCAGGTGAAGGCCTATGCGGCTGCCGCGCGAAGGGCGGGCAGCACGTTGCATGTACTGGTCGAAATCGATGCAGGCGCCGGGCGGTGTGGCGTTGCGGCCGGTGAGGCTGCGGCGGTGCTGGCCCGCCAGATCATGGATGAGGACGGTCTGTCCTTCGGTGGCCTGCAGGCCTATCACGGCGGGGCGCAGCACCTGCGCACGCCTGCCGAACGTGCATCTGCCGTTGCCTCTGCCGCTGAACGGGTTCGCAGGACGCTGGACGCGTTTGACAAGGCCGGCATCAATTGCCCGTTAGTGACGGGGGCGGGCACAGGCACCTTCTACGAGGAGGCAGGCTCGGGCCTGTGGGGCGAACTGCAGGCAGGCTCGTACTGTTTCATGGACGCCGACTATGCGCGCAACCAGCCCGCGGAGGGCTCCAACCTGCCGCGTTTCGAGCATGCGCTGGTGATTGCCACGACGGTGATGAGCGTTGCAGTGCCGCAGCAGTGCGTTATCGACGCCGGTCACAAGACGGCGGCCATCGATTCAGGCCTGCCGGTGGTGTGGGGCGCGGACGGGCTGACCTATGCCGCCGCCAATGACGAACACGGGGTGATCAGGGTAAGCGCTGGTCCGCAACCCATCCTGGGTGAGCGAATCTGGCTGGTGCCGGGCCACATCGACCCGACCGTCAACCTGCACGACTGGTACGTGGGCGTGCGCGGTGGACTGATGGACGGCGTGGTGGAGGCTGTCTGGCCCGTGTCGGCGCGCGGCTGTGTTTTCTAGAGTCTTTTCAGGTTTATCAACGGAGAAGTTCAACCCATGTATACGCTTGTCGGATCGCCCAAGAGCCGTGCCTTCCGTGTGATGTGGATGATGGAGGAGGCCGGTCAGTCCTACGACATCATTCCTGCTGCGGCGCGCAGCGACGAGGCGCGAAAGTACAACCCTTCCGGCAAGGTGCCGGCGCTGGTGGTAGATGGCGAAGTCATCATCGACAGTATCGCCATCTGCCAGTTCCTCGCCGACCGCCATGACGTGTGTACCTTCAAGGCCGGTACCATCGAGCGGGCGAGGCAGGACAGCTGGCTGCACTTCGCCGTCGACGAACTGGACTCGGCCTGCTGGTGGGCGGCCAAGCACACCTTTATCCTGCCGGAAGAGCTGCGCACCGAAACGGCGATCAAGGCTTGTGAGCACGACTTCGGCCGGGCGCTGGGCTGGCTGGAGGAGCGTCTCGGCGGCAATGACTATGTGATGGGCAAGCAGTTCACCGTGCCCGACCTGATCATCGTGCACTGTTTCGGCTGGGCCATCGGCATGCACAAGTGGACGGTGCCGGAGGGCCGGCTTACGGACTACATGAAACGGGTGCGGGCGCGCCCGGCATTCCAGAAGGCCTGGGCGGCGCGCGAAGCATCTTGAAGCCCGCGCGCCAATCTGGAAACATTCCCTTCATGAGACATGCTTTCAGAGTGATATCCGCCATCGCGCTGCTGGTCCTGCTTGGTGCGGGGCTGGCAGGCAGGGCAATGGCCGATACCGCGCCTGCTACGCTTGACGAAGCGCTGGCGAAGCTGGCGCCTGCGCCTTCCGATGCGGCGCTGGCGCAGATCCCCGATCCCGGGCGCAAGCTTCTGGCCCTGCGAAGCTACGTGCGCTACGGGGCGAAGATCGCTGACCGGTGGAGCTGGACCGACGAACAGATCAAGGCATTCGAGGGCTCGCCAGAGCAGCAGGCATTGCTGGCGGAGATTGCCGCCGTCAACGAACACTTCAAGGCGGCCAATCCGGGCTACGAGATCTACGTGCACGGGACGGTGCGCAGCCTCGATGAGCAGCTTGCAAAGTGGAACAAGAATGACTCCGTAGGGGCAGGAGCGGAGGAAATCCTTGCTGCGTACACGGCATCGTTCGGCGAGGATGGGCTGCAGCCGGACAAGATCGACGCCAAGAAGCTTGCTGCATGGTTGCGCGGCTTCATGCCGTCGAAGCGGGCGAACCTCGCAGCACCCGGCCTGACGCTGCATGGCCGCGCCCACGCCATCGACTTCCAGGTCATGAAGAACGGCCAGATTTACGCCGGCGCCAACTCGAAGCAGGTGGAGAGCGTCTGGCGCGCCGAAGGCTGGGACCAGAAGCTCAAGGCCAGCATGGCTGCAGCGGGCCCATCGTTCTCCGGTCCGCTGACCAACCCCGACGAGCCCTGGCATTACGATTACACCCCGCCCGCAGCTGCCACCAGCGCCAGCAATTGACGGCATGCCGGTCATGAGAAAAGGCCAGGCCGGAATACCGGTCTGGCCTTCTGATTGTTGAGGCAGCCCTTCAGAAATCAGGGGCGGCAGCCATGGTGACGCATGCAGCCGCGATAGTCTGCGCCGCGGCCCCAGCGCCGGCTGCACTGGCGGGCCCAGTAATCGCAGCGGTTATAGTAACGCGGAACAGCGTGCAGCCACCACGGATAAGCGTACCAGTAACCGCGATAGAAATGCCGGTGGGTTGGCCGGCGGGTGCGGTGGCGGTGGCCATGCCTGTGGCGGTTGTAATTGCGATGCGCCACCAGTTCGACGGGCAACTGACTGACCGTCCGGGTCTGCTCGGAAACGGCGTTCGCCGTTATGGAACTCACAGGCGCCGCCGACGCGGGAACGGCTGCTGTCATTGCCGCGCCCAGCGCCAATGCCGACGCCAACAGAATTGGTTTCAAGGATTTCATCGGATTCGAGTCCTCCGGATTTGCTTCGGTTGGTGACATCCGCCCTGAGGTGAAACGTACACGGAGTGGTTTTGATGGCTCCTTGATCTCCATCAAACATTGCCATGGCTTCGGTCAACTTTTGAATGTGCATTCAAAATGCTGCTTGCAAATGCGGCGGGAGTCTGGCATTTTGAATCTACATTCAAAACCAATGTAACTTTTCAGGTGCGAATATGCTTAATCCGCTGCACAACCAGTTTGACCCCGACCGTCTGTGGGAAATGGACCGCGACCATTTCCTGCATCCGTGGACCCATTTCGACAGTTTCGAGAAGGAAGGCTCGCTGGTCATTGCCAAGGGGCAGGGCTGTCACGTCACTGATGCCCAGGGCAAACGCTATCTCGACGGCATCGGCGGCATGTGGTGCGTCAATGTCGGTTATGGCCGCGACGAGCTGGCCCGCGTGATGGCTGACCAGGCGATGCAGCTTGCCTATTCGAACACGTTCGTCGACGTCTCGAACCCGCCGGCGGCCATGCTTGCAGCCAAGCTTGCCTCGCTTGCGCCGGGCAGCCTCAACCGCGTGATCTATTCGCTGACCGGTTCCGCCGCCAACGAGGGCGCGATCCGCATGGCGCAATATTATCATGGCCGCAAGGGCAACCATTCGCGCAAGCACATCATCAGCCGCAAGAACTCGTATCACGGCTCGACGGTGCTGACCGC
>CAZYKZ010000228.1:2459-3964 GCA_964648175.1 uncultured Anderseniella sp. | reverse complement strand
CACGCGCCCGTGAACGTCTCCAATGGCATAGACGCGCACGCCCGCCGGCAGCCGCTCTTCACTCGGCGCCGCAGGCCTTGCCTGGCCCAGTCGCGACAGCAGTGACCTGATCATGTTGTTTCCCGGAAGTTGCTGGACCGCAAACCTAAAGCCTTGGCCGAACCAATCAAGTGATGATTGGACGTACAGTCTCCACCGCACCCGGAAGCCGCCCTCCTGCCCGGACGGGTAGGCATGGCCTACCCGCATGCGCCCGCATTGTATCTCCCTGAGTGACGCGGCACGGGCCTTCGCCGGCTACCTTCACTTCAACGATGCCGGAAGATCGGCATGAAGCATGATGAAAGCGGAGGATATCACCATGAACATGCAGCACAGGATTTCACGAGCCGCCAATCCGCTGGTCAACCTGAAGCCTGGTGACCGGGTCATCGTGTGCGAGGACGTCGACACATTCCGTTCCTGCCACCAGATCTGCGCCGCCCTGCAGCTCAAGGTAACGCTGATCGAGGCCCGGCCCGATGGCTACATCAGCCTCGCGAAGCTTCAGGATACGCTGTACGCCGACCGCCATGGCCGCGTGCGCGCCGTGTTCGTCTCGAGCGCTGCAGCCGAATGCGCCCGCGAGGTGCTCGACCTGGCCTGGCATGACGCCACCCTGATCGTCGACAGCGCCATGAGTGACGCTGCCTGAGGCTGCACAGCCAACTGCCGTTCCACACCGAGGATACAATGAGCCATACCCTTCACCCCCTGCGCCGCCAGCGGCTGCAGCGCTCGACGCTCGCCGTGCCGGGCTCCAACCCGTCGATGATCGAGAAGGCCGCGGACAGCGCCGCCGACGTGATATTCCTCGACCTCGAGGATGCGGTCGCGCCGCCGGAAAAGGAGAAGGCGCGCAAGAACATCATCCAGGCCTTGAACGACATCGACTGGGCTGCGAAGGGCAAGACCATGTCGGTGCGCATCAACGGCCTCGACACCCATTACATGTATCGCGACGTTGTCGACGTGATGGAGCAGGCCGGCCACAAGCTCGACACCATCCTGGTGCCGAAGGTTGGCGTGCCGGCAGACCTTTACATGGTCGAGGCCATGGTGAACCAGATCGAGCAGGCCGCCCAGCGCGCACCCCGCGTGCAGCTTGAGGCGCTCATTGAAACCGCACTCGGCATGGCCAATGTCGAGGCGATCGCACAGTTCGGCGGACGCCTCGAAGCATTGCACTTCGGCGTGGCGGACTATGCCGCCAGCCTGCGCGCCCGCACCGTCAACATCGGCGGCCTCAACCCGGACTATCCGGGCGACCAGTGGCACGCCGCCTTGAGCCGCATGACCATTGCCTGCCGGGCCTATGGCCTGCGCGCCATCGACGGCCCGTTCGGCGACTTCTCCGACCCCGACGGCTACAAGGCCGGCGCCCGCCGCGCGGCTGCGCTTGGCATCGAGGGCAAGTGGGCCATCCACCCTTCGCAGATCGCGCTCGCCAACGAGGTGTTCTCGCC
>CAZYKZ010000228.1:0-2359 GCA_964648175.1 uncultured Anderseniella sp. | reverse complement strand
CTCGCCCGCTTCGGCGTGCGGGTGCCGCGCGGCGGTCTCGCCTACAGCCCCGAGCAGGCCGCCTACCGCAGCCACGAGATCGGCGGCAACCGCTGGGTAGTGAAGGCGCAGGTGCATTCCGGCGGCCGCGGCGAGGCCGGTGGCGTGAAGGTGTGCGGCAGCGACAGCGAGATCCGCGAATATTCCTCCGCCCTGTTCGGCCGCAAGCTCGTCACCCGCCAGACCGGCGGCGCGGGCAAGCTGATCGGGCGCGTCTACGTGGAAGAAGCCCTCGACATCCGCCAGGAGCTCTATCTCGGCCTTGTCTTGGATCGCACCTCGGAACGCATCATGGTGGTGGCCTCCGCACAAGGCGGCATGGAAATCGAGGAACTGTCCGAAGAGCACCCCGACGCCATCCTGCGCATGACCATTGATCCCGCCACCGGCTTTCTCGAGTTCCAGGCCCGCGAGCTGGCGTTCGGTCTGGGCCTCCAGTCCGGACAGGTGGCTGAGGCTGCCAAGATCTTCCGCGCCTGCTACCGCGCCTTCCGCGACCTCGACGCGACCATGGTCGAGATCAACCCGCTCGTCGTCACCGGCGACGGTCACCTCGTTGCCCTCGACGCCAAGATGTCGTTCGACGACAACGCGCTGTTCCGCCACCAGGAGATTTCCGAACTGCGTGACATGAGCCAGGAAGACCCTGTCGAGGCGCGTGCCGCCGACCGTGGCCTGTCCTACGTGTCGCTCGACGGCAATATCGGCTGCATGATCAACGGCGCAGGCCTCGCCATGGCCACCATGGACATGATCAAGCTGAAGGGCGGTGCGCCGGCCAACTTCCTGGACATCGGCGGCGGCGCCAGCCCGGACCGGGTGCTGACCGCCTTCCGCACCGTGCTGGCCGACCCCAAGGTGGAAGCCATCCTCGTCAACATCTTCGCCGGCATCAACCGCTGCGACTGGATTGCCGAAGGCGTGGTGCAGGCCTTCACCAAGGCCGAGATCAAGGTGCCGGTCGTCGTGCGCCTGTCCGGCACAAATGTCGAGCAGGGCAAGCAGATACTTGCAGAATCGAAGCTTCCCATCGCCACCGCCGACACGCTGGCCGAAGCGGCCGAAAAGGCCGTGGCCGCCGTCGCCGCCAGGCAGGCTGCCTGAGCCCTGAAATTCGAGGAGACAATCCAGTGAGCATTCTGATCGACGAAAACACGAAGGTCATCGTGCAGGGCATCTCGGGCCGCATCGGCCAGTTCCATGCCGAGGACATGATGAAGCACGGCACGAAAGTGGTGGGCGGCGTGACCCCGGGCAAGGGCGGTCAGAGCGTACTCGGCGTGCCGGTGTTCAACACCATGAAGGGCGCGGTGCAGGAAACCGGCGCCACCGCCTCCATCGTGTTCGTGCCGCCGCCGTTCGCTGCCGACGCCATCATGGAAGCCGCCGACGCCGGCATCCGCTATTGCGTGTGCGTCACCGACGGCATTCCCGCCCAGGACATGATCCGGGTGAAGCGCTTCATGCGCCGCTATCGCGCCGAGAACAGAATGATCCTGACCGGCCCCAACTGCGCCGGCACCATCTCGCCCGGCAAGGCCATGATGGGCATCATGCCGCCGCACATCTACATGCCCGGCCGCGTCGGCATCGTCGGCCGCTCCGGTACCCTTGGCTACGAAGCCGCCAGCCAGATGAAGGCGCTCGGCATTGGCGTGTCGACATCCGTCGGCATTGGCGGGGATCCGATCAACGGCTCCAGCTTCCGCGACATTCTCGAGCTTTTCGAACAGGACCCGGACACCGACGCCGTGATGATGATCGGCGAGATCGGCGGCCCGCAGGAAGCAGAAGCCGCACAGTGGGCGCGCGACAACATGAAGAAGCCGGTGGTTGCGTTCGTCGCTGGACTCTCCGCGCCGAAGGGGCGCAAGATGGGCCATGCGGGGGCCATCATTTCCGCCTTTGGCGAAAGCGCGCAGGAGAAGGTCTCCATCCTCGAGGGAGCCGGCATTACAGTGGCTCCGAACCCGTCGAGCATGGGCGAGACGGTAGCTGAAGTGCTGCGCCGCCACGCCCTTGCCGCGTGAGACTGCTGAACGAAGGGAAGCCCTGAGATGACAGCCAAGGTAGCGGTGCTGGATGCCCAGCGCCAGCGCATGTCCGCCGACAACGCCGCACAGGATTACCGCGAGCACGTCGAAGGCCTGCTCGCCAGCCTGCTCGACAGCGTGCTGAAGGTGCACGAGCCGCGGCTGTCCGGCCTGTTCGCAGGCGAGGGCGGCATCGACGTCGCCGACACCGGCTTGCTGATCAAGGCACTGCAGGCCATCGGCATCCGCTTCCAGCTGTCCCGCATCGCCGAGGAAATCTCGCAGAC
>CAZYKZ010000227.1:0-3970 GCA_964648175.1 uncultured Anderseniella sp. | reverse complement strand
CTTGCGCCGCCACTTCGTCGCGCACATAGCGGTGCTCGTGCTGCCGGTAGGCCAGCGCCCACCCGTCCGCCACCATCTGCCGGTTCAGTTCGGTCTCGCCCGCCGTGCACACCGCCACAGTGCGGCCATAGCGGTCGACGTCGCGGGTCTGGCAGGTCACGTCCCGGCCGCCCACCAGCTTGCGCAGGTGATCGCGCGCCCGCCGGCCGCATGGATAGCTGCGGCGGTCCCCGTCCTGGCAGTTCTGGTTGAGTTCAGGGGCATCTATGCCGTGCAGGCGGATGTCTTCGCCGCCCGCCTTCGGCCTGAGGCTGTCGCCGTCGACGACGATCATGTTGCCCCGGAAGCTGCTGCCGGGAAGGAGGTCCATTGCGTAAATGATGGCGGCTGCCAGCGCGATCACGGTCACCGCATCGAGCGCAATCCGCCACTTCGGTCTTGGGGCAGGGGGCGGGCGACGCCGCCTGCGATAGCGGCTCATTCGCCGGACTTGCTCCAGCGGGCTGCGGCCTTGTCGTCGCTCTCGCGCGCATCGACCCACTTGGCGTCCCGTCCGTCAGCGTCTTCCTCGAGTTTCCAGAACGGGGCCTTGGTCTTCAGCCAGTCCATCAGGAACTGGCAAGCCTCGAAGGCGGCCTCCCGGTGGGCCGAGCAGGTGATCACCAGCACGATGTCCTCGCCCGGCTCCATGCGCCCGTAACGGTGCACGATCAGGCTGGCATCCAGCGCCCAGCGTTCGTTGGCCTCCTGCTCGATGGCCGCAAGCGCCTTCTCGGTCATGCCGGGATAGTGCTCGAGCGTCATCGCCGAGACCTTGTCGCCGAGGTTCATGTCGCGGACAGAACCGAGAAAGATCGCGGTGCCGCCGATGGCGTGATTGCCGGCGCGCAAGGCATCCAGCTCCTTGCCCAGGTCTATCGGCTCTCGTTGCACCCGGATCACGCCAGTCTCTCCATCCGCTCACTCCTGCTGCTGGTTCAGCAGGTTGTTGATCAGGTCCTCGGCCTGCTTTGCGCCATCCTTGCCGAGCAGCTTCTCGGCCTCTCCGCGCAACGCCTGACCGGCCCCCTCCACATTTAAGCCAAGCTTGCCCAGCGTGTCGAACGCCGATTGCGGATCTTCAAGGATGCCCTCGATGCCGGGATAGATTTTCGGCGCCGCCCACGGGCCGGAGACGATCACCGGCACGGGCAGCCCGGTGAGTTGCCCACCCTGGGCCGTTGCAATCTTTGGCTCGAGCTTGAGGTCCATCCTGCGCCGCAGCAGATCGGCCTGGCCTGTGCCCGTCACCTCGAAGCCGGGGCCCTGGGCCGCCAGATCGCCGGTTTCGGCAATGCCGTCCTTGATCTCGAAGCTGGCGCTGAGCGAATCGAGGCGGGTATCGCCCCCGCCAGCCACTTGCCAGCCGTCGACAATCGAGCCTTGAACCGCCTTAACCAGTGCGGAGGCGTCAATGCCGTTGAGGGTTCCCTCGCGAAGTGCAAACCGTGCCGTGCCTGCCAGCGTCGACACCATTTCCCGCTGCGTCTGCCCGGCTGCTGCAAGGTCGAGCTTGACGTCTGCTTTCCCGCTGATGGCGGTGATGCCGGCAAGGTCTGAGAACAGGGCCTGCGCATCCACTCCCGGTGCGTCCAGCGTGCCGGCAAGTCTGGCCAGATTCTGGCTGCCGTCGATCTCCATCGTGCCGGCGGCCTTGCTGCCATAGAACGCAACCTCGTTCAGCTTTGCCGCAAGCTTGCCGTTCTCGAGGGTGGCATCGATGGACGCATTCTTGAAGCGCAGCTTGCGCCAGGCGATTTCGCCAGCCCGCAGGCGCAGCGTTGCGTCGGCCATGTTGAGCCCGGCGACGCTGACCGGTGCATCGCTCCAGCCCGCATCGGGCGCGCTGCCACCAGCCGCCTCTGTTCCTGCCGGAGCAGGGGCATAGGTGTCGAGGTTGATCCGGTTGACGCCGAGGCTCGCTTCAATCCGGGGCCGGTCGCCGGCGATGAGCAAACGTACGAGGCCGTTGGCGCTCATGCCGTCCATGCCCAGCTTCGCATTCTCCAGGCTCACCCGGCCTCCGGCGATGGCCAGTGCGCCGCTTGCCGATACATCCTTGAGCCCCGGACCGTCAGCCGTTTCCCATCCGGCCCACCCTGCAAGCTTGCGCAGGTCAGGCGCGGTCATGTCGGCCTGCCCCGCCAGGTCGAAACCGTCGGCCAGGCGAAGCCTGCCCGATACCGCTGCCTGCATCAGCCGCGCTTGCAGGGCCAGTTCGACCGGTGATCCCTCGCCAGCGAGCCGTGCGATGTCCTTCACGAACAGCTGGAGGTTCACCAGTTCGCCGTTCCACCGCAGCGTGCCATCTGTCTTGAGCGGCTGTCCTGCGAGCGGAAGGCTGATCTCGGCATTGATGCTGCCGGCGGTGAACGTGCTGCCGGAGCGCTCGTCGCTGAACGTGAGCTCTCCGTCGACGATGCGTACCGGCGCAACGTTGCCGATGGCCCCACCGGCACTGCTTCCGCCGCTGCTGCTGCCGCCCTCGTCCGGCAGGTTCCAGTTGGCGCGGCCCTGTGCGTCAATGGCGAGGGTGACCCGCGGGCGCACCAGCGTGATCTCGCGGATGTCGGTGCCGCGGGTGAAGAACTGCCAGGGCGAGATGCGGACGTCGAGCCGACCGATCGATACCGTCGTGCCGTCGAACATGCCTTGCGGGTTGGACAGGGAAGCCCCTTCAACCGATACCTTGGCCTCGGGAAACAGCGATACCGATGGCGCCTTCAGCAGCGTCAGCGTTCGTCCCGTATGCCGCGACACGGCCTGTTGAAGCTGTGCCGTCACGAACTCTCCGCCCAGCATGTACGGCAGGGTGGCGATCGCGGCAGCCAGCAGCAACGCCAGGCCGATGGCCGTGATGAAAAGGTATCTCATGGGGTTAACCCTTATCTGATTCTCCGCGCCGCCGGTGGCGGATTGCCGGTGCCCCACCGGCCCATGGCAAACACCGAAAAAGTGTCAGAAAATTGGTTGGCGGCATCCGGCACGGGCCTTATGGTGTCGCCCGGTCTGCCCTGAAAACCCGCCTTCGAAGAGTCTTACCCGCCATGACTGCCAAGCCCCTGTGGACCCCGTCGCCCGAGCGCATCGCCAGCCATCGCCTGAGCCGGTTCATCGGCATGGTCAATGAACGCCATGGCCTCGAACTGTCCGGCTATGACGGCATTCACCGTTATTCGGTCGAGCGCGCTCCCGAATTCTGGGCGGATGTCTGGGATTTCTGCGGCGTCATTGCCGAAACCCGTGGCGACCGGCTGGTCGTCGACCAGGACAGGATGCCAGGCGCTCGCTTCTTCCCCGACGCGGTGCTGAACTTTGCCGAGAACCTGCTTCGCCGCAACGACGATACCCCGGCGCTGGTGTTCCGGGGCGAGGACAAGGTGCGCAAGACCGTGACCTGGTCCGAACTCAATCAGGCCGTTTCGCGCATCCACCAGGGCTTTGCCGCACTCGGACTGGAGGCGGGTGACCGGGTCTGCGCGGTGATGCCCAACATCCCCGAAACCATCATGGCGTTCTGCGGCGCCAACTCGCTGGGCGGCATCTGGTCTTCATGCTCGCCGGACTTCGGCGTGCAGGGCATTCTCGACCGGTTCGGCCAGATCGAGCCGCGCGTGCTCGTGGTCAGCGACGGGTACTGGTACAACGGCAAGTCGTTCGACGTCACGGCCAAGATTGCCGAAGTGGCGGCGAAATTGCCAAGCCTCGAGAAGATCATCGTGGTCGATTATCTGGGCCATGCGGCGGAGATGGCAGACAGCCTGCCCAACGCGGTGACGCTGGACGCCTTCATGGCGCCGCACACGGCAGGCCCGATCGGCTATCGCAGGCTGCCGTTCGACCACCCGCTCTACATCCTGTTTTCGTCCGGCACCACTGGCGTGCCGAAATGCATCGTGCACCGCTGCGGCGGCGTGCTGCTCAAGCACCT
>CAZYKZ010000226.1:0-3993 GCA_964648175.1 uncultured Anderseniella sp. | reverse complement strand
CGAGCAGGGAACGCTGCGCCTGCAGCAGAAATGCCCCGTCAACTCACCCTACAAATACTCGGTATTCGTAGATCATTTGTCAGCATTCAAACGTCGCACCGCGACAAGCAGCTCTGTGATGGCCTGTTCGGCCGCCGCGAGTTTCATCGCAACCATTAGGTCTTCCCTGCCCGCCATCTGCAAGAGGATTTCCAGCACATCGTCGGAGTGCCGGATCAAGTCGACCAGGTGTTTGCCGCTTGGACCATATTTCCCCTGGAACCAGTTTTTCACCGTCTTGTCGTTTGCGCCGGTCCAGGTCGCCACTGTCTTGATGCCGGCACGGCTGTTGCCAAGTGACCGCTTCAGCGCAGATCTGATCGCGGCAACGAAATCACCATTCACCCCGTCGCTTTCATGCTCGCCATTCCCGCCTTCCTCTGGAAAGAACTTGCCCTTTTCCGGAAACGACATTCCGACCTCCCTCAAATTTAATGGTCCCGATGAGCTCAGCCGTCGATGGCAAGGGTAGCTAAGGAACTGCCGGTGAGGATGAGGAGGTTCGCGGGTGACCAATCGATGGACGACCCAGACGGATACTAACCAGGTGCGATCGGAGAAGGACGTGCCTGCCGTCGCCTATGTGCGCATGTCGACGGATCACCAGAAGTACTCGACAGAGAACCAGCTCGACGTCATTCGGAACTATGCTGCAGCCCGAGGCCTCGAGATCCTGCGCGTCTTCGAGGACTCGGGCAGATCAGGATTGCGGCTGGACGGTCGGGAAGCTCTGCAGAGCCTTATGGCGGAGGTCAGATCCGGTCATGCAGATTTCAAGGCCATTCTGGTCTATGACGTCAGCCGATGGGGCCGGTTTCAGGATGCCGATGAAGGGGCCTATCACGAGCACGTCTGCTCACGCGCTGGCATCCGGGTTCACTACTGCGGCGAGCAGTTCGAGAATGATGGCAGTATTGGTTCGAACCTGCTGAAGACGGTCAAACGGGTCATGGCTGGCGAGTACAGCCGTGAGCTCTCGGTCAAGGTGTTCGCAGGGCAATGTCGCCTTGTGGAGCTTGGCTACAGACAAGGTGGCCCAGCCGGCTATGGGCTACGACGCCTGCTCATCGATGAGCATGGAAATCCCAAGGGTGAACTATCCCGCGGGGAGCAGAAAAGTCTGCAGACCGATCGTGTCGTCCTGGTTCCCGGCCCGGAAGATGAACAGGAAGTCGTTCGCCGCATCTATCAGATGTTCGTGAATGAGGAACGCCCCGAACGGGAGATCGCTGATACGCTGAATGCCGAGGGAAAACTGACCGATCTCGGGCGACCGTGGACCAGAGCCACCGTCCACCAAGTCCTGACCAACGAGAAATACATTGGCAACAATGTCTTCAACAAGGTGTCCTTCAAGCTGAAGCAGCGTCGGGTGGTGAACCCCCGAGATATGTGGATTCGAGCGGAAGGTGTTTATCCTGCCATTGTCGACACAGCACTCTTCTCGCGCGCTCGGGAAATCGTCGATGCCCGCAGTCGCCATTTCACAGATGACGAGCTGCTGGACGCATTGCGGGCAATCCTTAGGCAGCAAGGCTGCTTGTCGGGTCTGATCATCGATGAGCAGGAGGGGTTACCCTCCTCCAGTGCATTCAGATATCGATTTGGAAGTTTGTTGCGTGCCTACCAGCTGATCGGCTACGAGCCAGACCGTGATTATCGGTTCATAGAAATCAACCGTGCATTGAGGCAAGCGCACCCCCGGATCGTATCCGAAATCATGGATGGCATCGAACTCTATGGCGGCCAAGCCGTTCAGGATGCCACCACCAGCTTGATCCATGTAAACGACGAGTTCACGGCATCGGTCGTTCTCGCCCGCTGCTTCGAGACCGGGGCCGGATCCCTGCGCTGGCGCATTCGTCTCGATACGGGCCTCGTACCAGACATAACGATCGCGGTGCGTATGGACGAAACGAATGATGATCCGCGCGACTACTACCTGCTGCCAAGCATCGATATGACCAAGGATCGCCTGCGACTAGCCGAGCAGAACGGCCTGTCCCTGGACGCTTATCGGTTCGAAACTCTCGAGTACTTCTACACGCTCGCGGGACGGACTCGGTTCATGGAGGCCGCCTGATGTCAAATGCTGCCATGGATGTCGCCCAGAAGCACGTGACGCTCATCCCGACGGATCAGATACGGGTTCTCAATCCCCGCGTCCGAAACCGGCAAACAATCGAAAAGATGGTCGACAGCATCTCCCGGGTGGGCCTGAAGCGGCCGATCACCGTTGCCGCACGGAATGACTCAGATGACGCGCAATATGATCTCGTCTGCGGTCAGGGTCGGCTGGAAGCGTTCATCCAGCTGAAACAGGACGCCATACCGGCCATCATCATCAACGCCGATGAAAGCGACTGCCTGGTGATGAGCCTCGTGGAGAACTGTGCGCGACGCCAGCACAGCCCGATCGAACTGATGCGCGAGATCGGTAACCTCCGAAAGCGCGGCTATACGGATCGCCAGATCGCCATCAAGATCGGCATCACAGCCGACTATGTCGGGATGATCGCAGGTCTCCTCGACCGCGGTGAGGAACGCCTGGTCTCCGCCGTCGAGAGCGGTCTCTTGCCCCTGAACCTTGCCATCGACATTTCAAAGACGAATGCAGAAGGCGCGCAACGCGCTCTGATGGACGCCTATACCGGGAACAAGCTGCGCGGAAAGAAACTGGAAGCGGTGCGTCGCCTCATCCAACGACGCGAGGCGCGAGGCCCCCGCCTCCATGAATCTCGCTACGGCCGAAAGGATGGTGCGAAGCGCTCGCTGACCAGCGATGCCCTGGTGCGCGTTTATCAGGAGGAAGCCGCCCGGCAGCGGCTGTTGATCAAGAAGGCCGAGCTTACACAGGGGCGGTTGATGTTCGTCATCGAGGCGTTTCGTGCACTGCGTGAAGACGAACATTTCCTGACGCTGTTGCGTGCCGAAGGCTTGGATACCCTGCCCAGGTATCTTGCAGACGCACTGGATGCCGGAGGTGCAACATGAGCAAGAAGAAGTCATCCAGTCCACGAACAGTCGCGTTTGGTTTCGAGAATGATTGCATCACCTTGCCAGTGGCATCGATCCTGCCTGTCCGTGTCATCGCCAAGACGGCAAAGTCCAGCCGCAAGTATCGCCAGATCACCGCATCGATCCGGGAGGTCGGGCTGGTCGAACCGCCAGTCGTTGCCCACAATCCCGACGACGCACACTCCTATCTGCTGCTGGATGGTCATGTGCGCATCGAAGTCCTCAAGGACTTGGGCATCGAGCATGTGGAATGCCTGGTTTCGACCGACGATGAAGCCTTCACCTACAACAAGCGCATCAGCCGGCTTGCTCCGATCCAGGAACACCGGATGATCCTAAAAGCCGTGGAGCGCGGTGTCTCCGAGGAAAAGATCGCTCTCGCACTCGATCTCAACCCCAGCAGCATTCGTCGCAAGGTTCGCCTTCTCGATGGCATCTGTGAAGAAGCCATCTCCATTCTCAAGGACAAGCCCTGTACGTCAATCGTGTTCGATGTCTTGCGCAAGATGAACACCGTCCGCCAGATCGAGGCGGCTGAGCTGCTCGTCAACGCCAACAACTACTCGGCGGCTTATGCCTCTGCAATCTTGGCTGGCACGCCCCAGGCGCAACTGGTCGAGACGACCAAACCAAAGCGGATGAGAGGAATTACGCCTGAGGCCATGGGGCGGATGGAACGCGAGCTGGCCCGCCTTCAAGAGGGCATGGCCTCGATCAAGGATTCCTATGGCAAGGACCACCTGCAGCTGACGGTCATCAAGGGATATCTGGCCAAACTCCTCGGCAACACCCGTGTCGTGAAGTACCTGATGCAACACCGTCCCGAGTTCCTGGCCGAATTTCAGGCCATCACCGAGATGGCATCTACCTGGCCTCCGGAGGTTGAATAGCCGACCACAATGCAGATCGATGGGGACCCGGACCCGATAAGCGCGG
>CAZYKZ010000225.1:0-4006 GCA_964648175.1 uncultured Anderseniella sp. | reverse complement strand
ACGGCCACATGGACTACGGCAAGCGCGCCCCTGACCTGGGCTGGCGCATGACCGATGCCTGGCTGTCGATGGCCGGCTCCACCTCGCCGGGCCTGCCGAACGGCCGCCCGATCGACGAATGGGGCATCCGCATGGAAGAAGGCTCCTGCAACCCGGCCGGCGCATCCGTGTCGCGCGGTGGCGGCACCAACGCCCCTGCCTCCGTGTATGCCATTGCCAAGTGGGACGAGTGGCTGAGGAAGTATGCCCCTCCCGGTGCTGCCGACTATGACTTCTACCAGTCGCTGCCGGCCCTGGCCCAGGGCAACGTGGCCCAGCAGATCTTCTGGTACACAGCCTTCACCGCCTCGATGGTGGCGCCCAAGTCCGAAGGCAACAACACCGTCGATGACGAAGGCACGCCGCAGTGGCGCATGGCGCCCTCCCCGCACGGCCCCTACTGGAAGGAAGGCATGAAGCTTGGATACCAGGACGCAGGTTCCTGGACCATCCTCAAGTCGACGCCGACCGACCGGGCAAAGGCCGCATGGCTCTATGCACAGTTTGTCGTCTCCAAGACCGTGGACACCAAGAAGAGCCACGTCGGTCTGACCTTCATCCGCGACAGCACCGTGCGCCATGAAAGCTTCACCGAGCGTGCACCGAAGCTGGGCGGCCTGGTCGAGTTCTACCGCTCGCCTGACCGGGTCAACTGGACGCCGACCGGCATCAACGTGCCTGACTATCCCAAGCTCGCCCAGCTGTGGTGGCAGCAGATCGGGGACGTGAACTCCGGCGCCTTCACCCCGCAGGAAGCCATGGACCGTCTGGCCGGTGAAATGGACCAGATCATGGCCCGCATGCAGGCAGCCGACGAGCAGGCCAACGTCTATGGCGGTTGCGGCCCGCGCCTGAACGAAGCCAAGGATCCATCCGAATGGCTCGGCAAGGAAAACGGCCCGGCAGCCAAGCTCGAGAACGAGAAGGAGCCCGGCCAGACCATCGCTTACGAGGAAATCGTCAAGCGCTGGCAGCAGTAAGACGAAGCACGGCCCCGGCAGGTACGCAATCTCCTCCCGCGTGCCTGCCGGGCGCCGATATCAACGACAGGCCCGGCATGCCGTTATATGGGCTGCTTGCCGGGCCTTGTTTTCAGCTAACATGCCGAACGCCGGCCAACCGGCGTCGCATCCAGGGCGGACAGGCGGGGAATGGCGCTCGAACTCAAGAACGTGACCAAGCGCGTCGGGGCGGACATCCACATCCACCCGGCAAGCCTCACGCTTGAGCCCGGCAGCTTCAACACGCTCCTCGGCACGACCCTTGCCGGCAAGACCACGCTGATGCAGCTGATGGCCGGCCTCGAACAACCCACTTCCGGCGAGATCTGGTTCAATGGCCGCAACGTAACCGGCGTGGCCGTGCAGAAGCGCAACGTGTCGATGGTCTACCAGCAGTTCATCAACTACCCGAACATGTCGGTGTACGAGAACATTGCCTCGCCCTTGCGCGTGGCGCGCCTGCCGGCGTCAGAAATCAAGGCACGCGTGGGCCGGATGGCCGAACTGATGAAGATTTCGGCCATGCTCGACCGCCGCCCGTCGGAACTGTCCGGCGGCCAGCAGCAGCGTTGCGCCATGGCCCGCGCGCTGGTCAAGGACTCGGACCTCATCCTGCTTGACGAGCCGCTCGCCAACCTCGACTTCAAGCTGCGCGAGGAGCTGCGCGACGAACTGCCCAAGCTGTTCGCCGAGCGCGATTGCGTCGTGGTCTACGCCACCACGGAGCCGACCGAGGCCCTGTTGCTGGGTGGCTACACCGCAGCGCTGCACGAAGGCCGCATTGCCGACTTCGGCCCCACGGCGGAGATTTACCGCCGACCGTCCGGCCTCACGTCCGCGAAGGTTTTCTCCGAACCGCCCATCAACACTGCAGACGTGAAGGTCGACAATGGCCGCGCCAGCATTGACGGCAAGGTGTCGTGGGCCGCGCCCAAGGGGCTTGCCGACGGCAGCTACACGGTCGGCATCCGCCCGCATCACGTGTCGCCGGTCCGGCGGTCAAAGGCCGATGCCGTGATCGACGGCACCATCAAGGTGGCCGAACTGTCCGGCTCGGAAAGCATCATCCACTTCAACGCTTTCGGCAACGACTGGGTGTCGCTGTCGCACGGCGTGCACCCGTTCAGCGCCGGCGCCCCTGCAAGCCTCTATGCAGACATGAGCCGCTGCTTCTATTTCGCCTCGGATGGCCGGCTGGTTGGCGGCGCCGCTGCCGGAAAGGCAGGCTGAAATGGCCCGCATCACCCTCGACCAGCTCAGGCATTCCTACGCCCGCAACCCGCAATCGGATGCTGACTGGGCGCTCAAGCAGCTTGACCTCGAATGGGACGACGGCGGCGCCTATGCGCTGCTGGGGCCGTCCGGCTGCGGCAAGACCACCTTGCTCAACATCATTTCCGGCTTGCTCGTCCCCTCGCACGGCAAGGTGCTGTTCGACGGCAAGGACGTGTCGATGCTGCCTCCGGAACAGCGCCAGATCGCCCAGGTGTTCCAGTTCCCGGTCGTTTACGACACGATGACTGTTTACGACAATCTCGCCTTCCCGCTGCGCAACCGCGGCGTGGACGAGGCCACGGTCGACAAGCGCGTGCGCGAGGTCGCCGCCATGAATGACCTGACGGGCATGCTGGACAAGCGCGCCCGCGGCCTCACCGCCGACGGCAAGCAGAAGATCTCGCTGGGCCGCGGGCTGGTGCGCACCGACGTCAACGCCATCCTGTTCGACGAACCGCTCACCGTGATCGACCCTCACCTCAAGTTCCAGCTGCGCTCCAAGCTGAAGGAGCTGCATCAGCGCGTGGCGACCACCATGATCTACGTCACCCACGACCAGACCGAGGCACTCACCTTTGCCGACAAGGTCGTGGTGATGAACGTCGGCGAGGTGATGCAGGTGGGCACGCCGGAGGAGCTGTTCGAGGAACCGCAACACACCTTCGTCGGCCACTTCATCGGCTCGCCCGGCATGAACGTGCTGCCGTGCGAAGTCTCCGGCGACGGCGCTGTCATTGCCGGCCACAAGGTCGCCACCGCCAACAAGGCGCCAAAGGCTGCGAGCGGTGCAGAAATCGGCGTCAGGCCCGAATTCGTCTCGTTTGCGCGCACCGGCCTGCCCGCCCGCGTGAGCAAGGTGTCCGACGCTGGCCGCTTCTCCATCGTCGAGGCAGACTGCGATGCCGGCAAGGTCCGGTTGCTGGTCGGCGAAGACGGGACGATCCCGTCGGAAAAGGTTCACCTGGCCTTCGATCCGGCGCGCACGCGGATTTACGTGGATGGCTGGCTGGCCGGCCGGGAGGCGCGCTCATGAGCACCAAGACCGTCAACCAGAAGGCCTGGTTCCTCGTGCTGCCCGTGGTGGTACTGGTGGCGTTCAATGCCATCGTGCCGCTGATGACGGTGGTGAACTACTCGGTGCAGGAAACCTTCGGCGACAACCTGTTCTTCTGGGCGGGGCTTCGCTGGTTCGAGGAAGTGCTGCGCTCGCCCCGCTTCCATGACGCGCTCACCCGCCAGCTCATCTTCACGTTCACCATCCTCGCCATCGAGATACCGCTCGGCGTCATCATTGCGCTCGCCATGCCGCGAAAAGGTCCATGGGTGTCGGTCTGCCTGGTGCTGATGGCCATGCCGCTGCTGATCCCGTGGAACGTGGTCGGCGCCATGTGGAACATTTTCGGCCTGCCGGAACTTGGCCTGCTGGGCAAGACGCTCAACAGCCTCGGCTTCGACTACAACTACACCCGCCAGCCCGGCGATGCCTGGTTCACCCTCATCCTCATGGACGTGTGGCACTGGACGTCGCTTGTCGTGCTGCTGGCCTATGCGGGCCTCGTCTCGATCCCTGACGCCTATTACCAGGCGGCCAAGATCGACGGCGCAAGCTCGTGGGCCATCTTCCGCTACATCCAGTTGCCGAAAATGAAGCGGGTGCTGACCATCGCGGTGCTGCTGCGCTTCATGGACTC
>CAZYKZ010000224.1:0-4006 GCA_964648175.1 uncultured Anderseniella sp. | reverse complement strand
GCATCGCCCAGCAGCGTCACGCGGCCCTTGGTCCACTGCTTTACCGGATCACGGTCGCACAGCACCCACATCCGCCAGCTCTCGATCTTGTCCAGCATGCCGAGAACTTCAGGCCGCTGGCCGGCGAACTTCCGGTTGAGCTCGCCGACGTCACCGAAAACGTCCCAGCCTTCCTCGTAGGCATCGGAGTGGAACACGGCGACGAGGTTGAAGATGTCGCCCCGGTGCAGCGGGTAGTGGACCAGGTGGGTTTTTGGCCCGGCCCACAGGATCACCTCGTTGCGGTGATTGGCTTCCGGCACTTCCGCCTCGGGCAGCACCGCGCGATAGGCAATGTGCCCTGATACCCGGGGTTTACCGTCGCCCACGATTGTCTCGCGCACCTTCGACCACAGTCCGTCCGCGCCGATCAGCGCAGCGCCTTCAAGCGTTTCGCCCGATGCAAGCAACACCCGGACGCCTATGCCGCTATCCTCGAATCCTGTCACCTTCTGGCCCAGCCGGACCTCGACCTTGCCGGTCGCCTTTGCCGCCTCGATCAGCGCGTTGTGCAGGTCAGGCCGGTAAATCACCCCGTAAGGGTAGCAGAATCGTGCCTGAAACTCCGCTGTGTTCAGCGGAATCCGTGTGACTTCGCTGCCATCCAGCGCATCTTTCATCACCAGTGCGTCCGGAAACACTGCAACCTCGTTGATTGCGTCCGTCAGGCCGAGCACATCAAACATGGCGAACACATTCGGCCCGAGCTGGATGCCGGCGCCTGCTTCGCGCAATTCCGTCTCGCGCTCGATGACGACGCTGTCGATCCCCTTGCGCGCCAGCGCCAGCGCCGCTGCAAACCCGCCGATGCCGCCACCGGCGATCAGAATTGGCTTCATGCATGTCCCTCCGTTGCGAGGGATTGAACAACCGGCGGCGGGTCCAGGGCAAGCCCTTGCCGCACCCGCCACCCCCGCTTAGTGTTTCGGGCAGTAAACACCGGAGCGACCCATGCTTGCAGCCGAGATCAACGACCTCATCACCCGAACCGGACCGGGCACGCCGTGCGGCAAGCTGATGCGGAATTACTGGCAGCCGGCGGCACTGAGCGACGAGCTGGCCGGTCCGCGCCCCGTGGTGCCGGTGCGCCTGCTGGGCGAAGACCTCGTGCTGTTCCGCGACAACGAGGGAGAACTTGGCCTGATCTCGCGCCAGTGCCCGCACCGCGGTGCCGACCTGTGCTATGGCCGGCGCGAGGACAACGGCCTGCGATGCCCGTTCCACGGCTGGCACTTCGACCGCACCGGCCAGTGCGTGGAGATGCCCGGAGAGCCCGAAGACTCGACCATGCACGAACGCATCAAGATCACGTCCTACCCCGTGGTCGAGAAGAACGGCATCGTGTTCGCATACATGGGCGAGGGCGCGCCGCCGCCGTTCCCGGAGCTTGATTGCTTCACCGCGCCGGACAGCCATGTCTTCGCCTTCAAGGGCTTGTGGGAGTGCAACTGGCTGCAGGCGCTGGAGGTTGGTATCGATCCGGTACACGCTTCGTTCCTGCACCGCTTCCTGAAGGACGAAGACCCGAAGGAAGCCTACGGCAAGCAGTTCCGCGACAGGGCCGCCAATACCGACATCCCGATGACGCAGCTCTTGCGCGAGTATCCGCGGCCCGAGATCAATGTCGAGGAAACGGACACCGGCCTGCGCATTATCTCGCTGCGCCACCTGAACGATGGACGCACCCATGTGCGCGTCACCAACCAGATATTCCCCGAAGCCATCTGCATCCCGATGTCCAACGAGATGACCATCACCCAGTGGCACGTGCCGGTCGATGACGAGCATTGCTACTGGTACTCGATGTTCACCTCGTTCGGCGAGCCGGTGAACAAGCAGGTCATGCGCGATCAGCGGCTGAAGGAGCATCGCCTGCCGGACTACGCGCCGCTCAAGAACAAGCGAAACAATTACGGCTACAACCCGGCCGAACAGGCGGACGAGACCTATACCGGCATGGGGCTCGACATCAACGTGCACGACCAGTGGGCGGTGGAAAGCCCGGGTCCCATCTTCGACCGCACGAAGGAACACCTGGCCACCTCCGACAAGGCGATCATCGCCTACCGCCGCATGCTCAGAAAAGCCATCGAGGCGGCAGGCGAGGGCGGTCACTTGCCTGGCATTCCGAACGGCGAGCCGCTTGATACGTCGGGACCGGTCGCCGTCGATGCCATCGCGCCCGATGCCGACTGGCAAGGCGTGTGGCGCGAACGCGATGCCCAGCGCCGGGCCGGCTGTTCCTGGATCAGGGGCTAGGCCGGCGATGAGCGACCTGGGGCGCGAAGGGCTGGCGGCCAGGGCCGGGGTGGATACCAGGGACCGGCGAGACGCCTGCACGCATGTGCTGGAGCAGATCGAGCGCCATGGGCTCGAAACCGTACGCCTGGCTTTCGCCGACCAGCATGGCGTGTTGCGCGGCAAGACGCTGATGGCGGCGCAGGCCCGCTCGTTCCTGATGAACGGCTGCGCCATGACGTCCACCCTGCTCGCCAAGGACACTTCGCACCGCACCGTGTTTCCGGTCTGGCAGCCCGGCGCCGGTCTCAACCTCCCGCAGATGGAAGGCGCCGGCGACTTCATCATGCTGCCGGATCCGGCCACCTTCCGGGTCTTGCCGTGGGTTGAGGCGTGCGGCTGGATGCTGTGCGACATCTTCTTCGCCGATGGCTCTCCGGTTCCGTTTTCGGTGCGTGAGAAACTGCGAGAAGCTGAAGCCGGGCTGATGCGCCGCGGCTGGGCGGCGAAGTTCGGCATCGAGGCGGAGTTCCACATTCTGAAGGTGGAAAACTGGAACAAGCGGCCCGAGGATGCGACGTGGCCTGGAGCTGTGCCGGATGTGTCGCTGATGACGCAAGGCTTTCAGTACCTGACCGAGGCCCGTGCCGACGAGATGGAGCCGGTAACGGAGACCTTGCGCCGGGCCTGCGTCGCGCTGGAGCTGCCGGTGCGCTCGGTCGAGTGCGAGTTCGGGCCAAGCCAGGTCGAATTCACCTTTGCCCCACTGGACAGTGTTGAGGCGGCCGACGCGCTTACCCTGTTCCGCTCGGCGGTGAAGCAGGTCTGCCGCCGGCAGGGCCTGCACGCCACCTTCATGTGCCGTCCGCAGGTGCCCAACCTGTTTGCCTCCGGCCTGCACATCCACCAGTCGCTGGTCGATACTGCCTCCGGAGAGAACCTGTTCATGCCGGAAGGCGATGGCGCATTGCTGTCGGACATGGGCCTTCACTACACCGGCGGCCTGCTGGCCCACGCCGTCGAGGCCAGCGTGTTCGCGTCTCCGACCCTCAATGGCTACAAGCGCTACAAGGCCTATCAGCTGGCGCCTGACCGGGCCAGCTGGGGCCGCGACAACAAGGGCGCCATGGTGCGTGCCGTGGGCGGGCCGGGCGACCCTGCCACCCGGGTCGAGAACAGGGCTGCCGAAGGCGCTGCGAACCCGTACCTGCATCTGGCTGCGCAGATATGGGCCGGACTCGACGGTATTGATGAAAAGCGTGATCCCGGCCCGCCCGCCGACACACCCTACGGCACCGATGCGCCCATGCTGCCGACCAACCTGATGGACGCGGTTGCCGCGCTGGACGGATCGAAACTCTTCCGGCAGCGCTTCGGTGATCAGTTTGTCGACTGGCTCGTGCACATCAAGCAGGCCGAAATTTCGCGCTTCCTTTCGGAAGTAACAGACTGGGAACAGCGAGAGTACTTCGATATTTTCTGACTGTGCGCCGCCGGATCAGTTGAAACTGCTTGAATTTTTGCCCCAATACGACTATATCCACGCCGTACGTTATACATCTGTTCGGGGCGACCAAGATATCCGGTTCGCCGTTTACTACTGCGATCTCCTGACAATGTGAGCGATATGCCGCCGTGCCCGCACATGGTGTGCGGGCGGGCCTCACCCATTGAAAGGATCGATCCATGATCACGGGTACCGTAAAGTTCTTCAACACCACCAAGGGCT
>CAZYKZ010000223.1:0-4033 GCA_964648175.1 uncultured Anderseniella sp. | reverse complement strand
ATCAGCGGGCCGGTGATTGGTTTCACGGATCGATGTGCAGAGTATAGCCCTGACCACGCACGGTTTGCAGATAAACCGGCATGGCCGGCTGTTCCTCGATCTTGCGGCGCAGACGGTTGATCTGCACATCCACCGCCCTGTTGGACTCTTCTTGTGACGGTTCTATGATTTCGGCCCGGTCCACCGGCATGCCCGGGCGTGAAGCCAGCACCCGCAGGATGTCCCGCTCGCGCGTGGTCAGGTGCACAAGTTCGCCGTTGCGGCGCAACTCGCCGCGCGCCAGATTGAACGTGAACGGCCCGAACGAAACCTCGTTCGCCCGGGGCTGGCCGGGCTGAACGGCCGCCTGGCGCTTCAGGATGGCCTGCACCCTCAACAGCAGTTCGCGCGGCTCGAACGGCTTGGCAAGATAATCGTCCACGCCCGCGGTAAGCCCGCTGATGCGGTCTTCCGTATCGGACAGCGCCGACAGCATGAGGATGGGCACCTGGTTGCCGGACGCGCGCAGTGACTGCGCAAATTCCACCCCGCTCTCGCCGGGCATCATCACGTCTAGCACGATCAGGTCGAACTCCACGCCGGCCATGCGGCGCCGGGCTTCCGCAGCACCTTCGACTGCCGAGACCCGGCACTCGTTGGCCGACAGGAAGGAACTGAGAAGCTCCCTCAGCCGCCGGTCATCATCGACCACCAGCACGTGCGGATAGGTATCGGGCGATGCGCTCACGACGTTACGATACGCTCCACCTGGTCACGGTCCTGCGCGTTGACGAGACCGTACAGAAGCTGCTGCATTACCGGTCCGGAGTCGGCGCCGGCATGGGCAATCGCCTGCTTCACCCGTGTCATCTGCGGCGCCATCAGCCGCTGGTGCAGCGAACGGCCCTCCTCGGTCAGGTACAGCAGACGCTTGCGGCGGTCGGCATCGCCGGTGCGCTGTTCGATGAAGCCACGCTCCACCAGCTCGCGTAGCACCCGCGCCAGGCTCTGCTTGGTGATCTTCAGCACGTCGAGCAGTTCGGCCACCGAGATGCCCTGGTTGCGGCCCACGAAGTGCACCACCCGGTGATGCGCCCTGCCGAAGCCGAACTCGGCCAGCAATGCATCCGGATCGGACGTGAAATCCCGGTAGGCGAAGTAGAGCAGCTCGATCAGCTGCACGACATCCTCCTCGGCCAGCTGTTGTGCCGCCGGCAGTGTCTGGTGTGCTGCATCGCTGGCCATCGGGATCCCCCTTGTCGAACCTCGGTGCCGATCACAGTTTATGTCAGCTATATTGACATATTTTGCGGCTATTGGTAGTGGGTTTGTCCGCATTTTATGCGATTTCATGTTCGTCGTGAGCCAATCCCGACCGTAAGCGGGCCCACCCTGCCGGCCGGTACAACAGGAGCCTGCCATGGCAGCCGCAGCCCCATTTGACAATCGCCCCGGTGAAATCTGGATGAACGGCGAGTTCATCCCCTGGTCGGACGCGCAGCTTCACGTGCTCAGCCACGCGCTGCACTATGCTTCCTCTGTATTCGAGGGCGAGCGGGCCTATGGCGGCAAGATCTTCAAGCTGCGTGAACACACCGAACGCCTGTTCCGCTCGGCCGAGATCCTCGACATGAAGATCCCCTACACCGTCGAAGAAATCGACAATGCCTGCATGGAGCTGCTTGAACGTCAGGGCCTGAAGGACGCCTATGTGCGCCCCGTCGCCTGGCGCGGTTCTGAAATGATGGGCGTGTCCGCCCAGACCACCCGCATCAACGTCGCCATCGCCATCTGGGAATGGCCGAGCTATTTCGACGCCGAGCAGCGCCTCAAGGGCATCCGTCTTGACATGGCCAAGTGGCGCCGTCCCGACCCGGCCACCGCCCCGTCCGAAGCCAAGGCAGCTGGCCTCTACATGATCTGCACCCTGTCCAAGCACGCCGCCGAGCGCGCCGGCTATGCCGACGCCCTGATGCTCGACTACCGCGGCCAGGTGGCGGAAGCGACCGGCGCCAACGTGTTCTTCGTCAAGAACGGCGAACTGCACACGCCCACGCCCGACTGCTTCCTCAACGGCATCACCCGCCAGACGGTGATGGGCCTCGCCCGTGACCGCCAGATCAAGATCAACGAACGCGCCATCATGCCGGAAGAGATGGCGACCTTCGAGGAGTGCTTCATCGTCGGTACGGCGGCCGAAGTCACCCCGGTCTCCGAGATCGGACCGTACAAGTTCACCGTCGGCAACATCACAACCACGCTGATGAACGACTACATGGCCACGGTTCAGCCCAAGGCCGCTGCGGCCGAATAAGGTCCGAAGGCTGTCACGCAGCCTTGCTCAACAGGCGCGGGGTGCAGACACATGAAAGTGTTTGCACCCTTTTTGTTGCCCGTTCCAAATCGTCCAACGCCTCGTTATCATGCGGCCACCCGGAATGTTCGCATGGAGACCGTTCATGGCTGCCGTTCGTCTTGTCCTTGCCTCGCTGTTCTGCCTTGCACTGTTGCTGGCGCCGCCGGCAGGTGACGGTCGCGCGTTCGCGGCCGGCAATGAGAACGTCGGCAAGCAGATCGAGCAGATCATCCTCAACGGCGAGAGCAATATCGGCTCGCTGGAGGATGACGACCGGCTGATCCAGGTGTTCACCTACTATGCCGACCGTTCGTTCAAGCCCATCTGGGTGCGCGACGACGGCCTGAAGGGCAAGGGCAAGGTGCTGCTGGACTTCCTCCAGAACATCGAGAACCACGGCCTGCGCGAGTTCAAGTACCGGGTGGACGCCATCCGCGACCTTGTGGGCGACCCCCATCCGCGCGCCCTGGCCGAGCTTGAAATGCTCCTCACCAGCGCCTTCATCGACCTTGCCCGCGACCTGACGCGCGGCCGCGTCGACCCAACCGAAGTGGCCAAGGGCAACGATATCGACCTGCCGCGTGAATACGGTTCGGCCTACCTGCTGGACGGCGCCGAACAGGCCGATGAACTGGGGCCGTACCTCGACAGCCTGATGCCGCAGGATCCGCGCTATCACCGGCTGGTCGACGCGCTGAAGAAGTACCGCGCCATTCGCGCAGCCGGCGGCTGGAACCCGATTCCCGGTGGCGAGATCCTCAAGCCCGGCGGCAAGGACGTGCGGCTTCCGCTACTTCGCGAACTGCTGACCACCGTAGGTGACCTCAAGCCGGAGAACCGCCCCGTCGGCGAAGTCTATGACGACGTGACGGTGGCCGCCGTGAAGCGGTTCCAGGAGCGCCACGGCCTGATGGCTGACGGCGTCATCGGCCCGACCACGCTGGAACAGATGAACGTGCCGGTGGAAGACCGCATCGCCCAGCTTGAAGTGAACCTCGAGCGCCGCCGTTGGCTTGCCCGTGAACCCGGCGGCTTCTACATCTTCGTCAACCTGGCCGACCAGGAACTCAAGGTGATGCAGGATGAAAAGACCATCCACACCGCCCGCGTCGTCGTCGGCAAGACCTACCACAAGACGCCGGTGTTCACCGAGGACATGACCTACCTCGTCATGAACCCCTACTGGAACGTGCCGTCCTCCATCGCCAACAAGGAGTACCTGCCCAAGCTCAAGCAGGACGCAGGCTATCTGCAGCGCCAGGGCATCCGCGTACTCGACAGCGCCGGCAAGGAGGTCAACCCCTACTCGGTCAACTGGAATTCCATGAGCCGCGTGCCGTTCCGGCTGCGCCAGGACACCGGCGACAAGAATGCGCTGGGCCGCGTCAAGTTCATGTTCCCGAACAAGTACAACGTCTACATCCACGACACCCCGGCCAAGAGCCTGTTCGAGAAGGACCTCCGCGTCTATTCGCACGGCTGCATCCGCGTTCAGGACCCTCTCACCCTTGCCGAGGTCATCCTCAAGGAAGAGGGCTGGAGCCGCGCCCGCATCGACCAGCAGATTGCCTCTGGCGAACGCCGCATCGTCCAGCTGAAGCGCAAGATCCCGGTCTACGTGACCTACATCACGGCCTTCGCAAACAAGGACGGCACGGTGAACTTCCGCCGCGACGTCTACAACCGCGACGATCTGCT
>CAZYKZ010000222.1:0-4050 GCA_964648175.1 uncultured Anderseniella sp. | reverse complement strand
GCCTCGGACTTGCCGCCGGAGAGCTTGCGGATCACTTCGAGCTGAAACTCGATATAGCCCATGCGGTTCACCTCATGGCCGAGCTTGTCCTCGATCACGTCGTTCAGCTCCTTCAGTTTCCAGAACGGCACCGACGGGAAGGTGTGGTGCGCGGTGTGGTACTGCATCTGCCAGCACATCCACTTCATCAGCGGATTGGTGTCGGTTGAGCGGGTGTTGACGAGCGTATTGTCCTCGTGGCTGAGGCCCAGGTGCTCGATGGTGTTCTGCATCTGGTGCACGAACTTCATGGTCATCATCGGTGCGAGCCACAACATGACGGCTGCCCAGGACTGGAAGTAGAGCGAGACGGCGGCGATGAGCGCATAGCCTGCCAGGTGCAACCGCGCTTCCTTGATCACGAGGTCATGCTGCGCCTTGAAGATATAGGGCTCGGTGACGACGCCAAAGGCGAAGCGGAAGATGCGGCGGATGCGCGAGTACCAGTAGGTAGGGCCGAAGAACCACAGCAGGTAGGAGGTCAGCGTGTAGGGCTCGCGGACCAGTTCGCCGTCCTTCTCCCAGTTCTGGGTGTACTGGTGGTGGGCGAAGTGCTGGATCTTGTCGAAGTCGCGAGGGTAAATCATCGCAAAGCCGATGGCGCGTCCGAGCCATTCGTTGAGCCACTTGGACTTGAAGACCGTGCCGTGGCTGAGTTCGTGCTGGCCGGCGTAGAGGAAGTTCAGCAGGATGCCGTGGACCATGAAGACCGGCACGGCAAGCCATGTGCCCCAGGTTTGCCACAGCAACCAGCCGGTCAGTAGCACGGCGCCGATGTGCGAGGCTGCCTGCAGCAGGCCGCGGGCATCGGAGCGTTCATAAAGGGCGCGAAGCTGGTCGCGCTCGAGCAGCTTGCGGCGGGAGAATTCAGCGTCCATCTGGTTTCCTCAATCGGTTTGTCAGGCGGCCTCGCGGCGCAGCGGCTGGCACATGCAATGTACACCGCCGCCGGCCCAGGTGAACATGGTCATGTCGGGATCGTATACGGTAAATCCGGCGGCCCGCATCTTGGCATTGAGGTCAGCCGCGCCCAGCGTCGACAGTACCCGGTCGTTGCCCAGCGCCACCACGTTGCAGCCCAGCGCCATGGTTTCCTTGAAGGTCGCCGGGATGATCTCGATCTTCTTCTGCTTCAGCCAGTCGACGATGTCGTCCGGCGTGGTGTCGATGCACACGGCTGCGCACTCGTCGTTGAGCATGCAGACCATCAGGTCGATGTGGACGTAGAACTGGTCGATCGGCGCATACTTGATTTCCCACCCTTCGGCCCTGAACCAGTCGGCAACCTGGAAGGCGGCAGCCTCCTCTGAGCGGTGGTCGGTGTAGCCGACGAGCGCAACGCCGTGGCGGATGATGTTGAAGTCGCCACCCTCGAACTGACCGGCCGAGACCATGTCGTAGATGGGGATGTTGTTTTCCAGGTAGAAGCGCAGCACCGAGGCATACTCGCCACGGCGGCGCGGGCTGGCCAACTGGCAGATGACTGCACCGTAGGGCGTCATGAAGGACGAGTCGCGGGCGTAGACCTGGTAGGGCACGCGCTCATCCACGGGCAGGAAATGGGTGGTGACGCCGGCGTCGTGATAGGCGTCCACCATCTCGCGGTGCTGACGCATGGCGAGCTGCTTGTCGAACTTGAGGCCACGGCGCAGCGTGTCGCGCACCAGCGACGACCAGGCCGCATTTTCCAGCCCGAGCCAGCGGAAGCTTTCAGCCGGGCCCAGCAACACGTCGCGCAGGACGCCCGTCTCCGACTTCAGGTACCAGTTGGTCATTTCCGGCGTGCCACCGCCCTCGACGCGGGCGCGCAGCGGCGTGTTGGCTCCAGTCATGGCAGCAGCTCCTGTGCAGATCATGAGGTGTTGGAGATGTTGATGGAGAAAATTTACCCGGACAATTGAAATTTCAGCGGTTATTGTTGAAGAAATTTCTTCAATTCAGTGCGATGCGACCGGACAATGCAGAGAATTCCCTCGCTCAAGGCCATGCAGGCGCTGGAAGCGCTCGAACGCCTCGGGTCTGCAAGTGCAGTCGCGGACGAGATGGCACTGACCCGCTCGGCGGTGAGCCATATGTTGCGGCGTCTGGAAGGCGAGGCAGGTTTCGCATTGACCGAGCCGGACGGGCGTGGCCTGAAGCTTACGGTTCGTGGACGGCACTTTGCGATAGAGGCGCGCCGCGCGCTCGCGATCTTGAAAGAGGCCTCCAGCCGCGAGAGGGCGCCGATGACGGGCGAACTGAACGTGGTTTGCCCGCCCGGGTTTGCTGCGCTCTGGCTGGCGGACCGGATCGGCGGGTTCAATGCGCTTTATCCTGACGTACGGCTGAAGGTATCGGCGGCCCGACTGCTGGGCGACCTGGGCGACGAGGCGGCGGATGTGCAGGTGGCGTTTTCCGATGAAGCAGCGATGCGCGGCAAGGCTGAGCTGCTGGCTCGCGTCAACCTGTTTCCGGTGTGCGCGCCGTCTGTGTTGTCGGCCGAGCCGGGATTGCGCAAGGCGTCGGACCTTGCCCGCTTCCGGCTGCTTCACCTTGTGACCGAGGTGGACTGGCAACGCTGGCTGGAAGCTGCGGGCGCGGCCATCGTCGATCCACGCTCCGGGCTGGTGTTCTCCGACATGCCGATGGTGCAACTTGCAGCGGCAGCGGGGCAGGGCGTGGCGCTGGGCGACTCGCTGACGGCGCAGGCCGCGCTGGAGGCTGGCAACCTGGTGCGTCCCTTCGGCCTGTCCATCCCGAGCCGCTGGAGTTACTACATGCGTGTCACCCAGGCCGGGCCGGCGGCTCACGCAGCGCTGGCATTTGCGCAGTGGATACGCCAGCAACTCGAGGCTGGCAGTGCGTGACAGCCAGATGCCGGGGCCATAGTGTCATCGACCATGAGTGAAACGATTCGGATCATCGGCATCGACCCCGGCTTGAGGCATACCGGCTGGGGCATCATCGGCGTACAGGGTACGCGGCTGACTTACGTCGCTGATGGCACCATCAGGCCGGATGCGGACGCCTCGCTGGCCGAGCGGTTGAAACAGTTGCACGACGAACTCAGCGAGGTGATCGGCACCTGGCAGCCGGACGAGGCGGCGGTCGAGGAGACGTTCGTCAACAAGGATGCGCGCGCCACGCTGAAACTGGGCCAGGCGCGCGGCGTGTGCCTGCTGGTGCCGGCGCAGGCGGGGGTGAGCGTCGCGGAATATGCGCCGAACCTGGTCAAGAAGACGGTGGTCGGCTCGGGTCATGCGGAGAAGCAGCAGATCCAGGCGATGGTGAAGATCCTGCTGCCGAAGGCGACGCCCGGGTCGGCGGATTCGGCCGACGCGCTGGCCATCGCCATCTGCCATGCGCAGCATCGGGGACCTGCTTCACTGGCGGCTGCATTGAGGGTGGCGGGATGATCGGCCGGCTGAAGGGCATCATCGACGAGTATGGCGACGACCACGTCATTCTCGACGTGGGTGGGGTAGGCTATCACGTTGCCTGCTCGGTGAAGACGCTGGCTGCACTTCCATCAAAGGGCGAGGCAGCGGTGATCCATACCGAAATGCTGGTGTCGGAAAATTCAATCCGGCTGGTGGGCTTCGCGACCGAGGGCGAGCGCGGCTGGTTCCGCCTGCTCGACAATGTGCAGGGCGTGGGTACCAAGGTGGCGCTGGCGATCCTGTCCACGCTGACGGCGTCGGAACTCACCAACGCGATTGCATTGGGTGACAAAGCGATGGTGGGCCGTGCGCCCGGCGTGGGGCCGAAGCTGGCCCAACGCATCGTGACTGAGCTGAAGGACAAGGCGCCGGCATTTACTGGCGGGGACTCGGCTCTGGCTGCGGTGTCCGGCGCGCTGGATGCGCCGCGACCGACGGCAGCGGCGGAAGCGGTCTCGGCGCTGGTCAACCTGGGCTATGGCCAGTCGCAGGCGGGCGCGGCGGTGTCAGCCGCGATGCGGTCGGCCGGTGAGGACGCTGCGACCGAAACGCTGATCCGGCTGGGCCTGAAGGAGCTGGCGCGGTGAGTGAA
>CAZYKZ010000221.1:0-4060 GCA_964648175.1 uncultured Anderseniella sp. | reverse complement strand
TCGGACGGATGCCGACGATCTCGATTTCCTCGCCAACCTTGATGATGCCGCGCTCGACACGGCCGGTCACCACGGTGCCGCGGCCAGAGATCGAGAACACGTCTTCGATCGGCATCAGGAACGGCTGGTCGATCGGGCGTTCCGGGGTCGGGATGTACTCGTCAACCGCCTTCATCAGCTCGCGGATCGAGTTCTCGCCGATTTCCGGGTCACGGCCTTCCATCGCGGCAAGAGCCGAACCCTTGATGATCGGAATGTCGTCGCCGGGGAAGTCGTAGGACGAAAGCAGCTCGCGCACTTCCATCTCGACCAGCTCCAGCAGCTCGGCGTCGTCAACCTGGTCGACCTTGTTCATGTACACGACCAGAGCAGGCACGCCCACCTGGCGGGCCAGCAGGATGTGCTCGCGGGTCTGCGGCATCGGGCCGTCAGCCGCGTTCACCACCAGGATCGCGCCGTCCATCTGGGCAGCGCCGGTGATCATGTTCTTCACATAGTCGGCGTGGCCGGGGCAGTCGACGTGCGCATAGTGGCGCGCATCGGTCTCATACTCGACGTGAGCGGTCGAAATGGTGATGCCGCGCGCCTTCTCTTCCGGGGCGCCGTCAATCTGGTCATACGCCTTGAACTCACCAAAATACTTGGTGATCGCCGCCGTCAGCGTCGTCTTGCCGTGGTCAACGTGACCAATCGTGCCAACGTTCACGTGGGGCTTCGTGCGTGCAAACTTTTCCTTGGCCATCTTCTAGTCTCTACCTTTGCCTGGGACGTCCATCGTTCAAATCAATTAGTCTTTTGCGCCAAATGGGCTCGATCCGGTAATTTTCAATGCCTGGGGCGGTCTGGAGCGGGTGAAGGGAATCGAACCCTCGTCTTTAGCTTGGAAGGCTATTGCTCTACCATTGAGCTACACCCGCACTTTCGGACCGGGGTCAAACCAACACGCCGTCAGGAACCAAATTGCCTTGTGACACCATACCAAATTCGCCTTGTTCACCTGCCCAAGAGGTGGTGGAGGGGGTTGGATTCGAACCAACGTAGGCATAGCCAACGGGTTTACAGCCCGTCCCCTTTAGCCACTCGGGCACCCCTCCTCCAAACAAACAACCACCGAAACCCTGCAGAATCAGGCATTTGGATGGATGATTTGCACTTGAAAACAGGTGACTTCGGCGCGCAAAACATTGTGCCCGGGGGTTAGCCGGGCGCTTTCAAGGGCGTGTTATGCGCATGGCAACCCGCCCTGTCAACAGGATTCGCAAGTAAAATTCGGCGCATCCGGAAGCGGCCTGCCGCTACGTCATACCGGCAATCTGCCCCCGGCTGCTACAAGCCCTCTGGCGAAATCACGCATACAATATATACAGGCCTGCCATGAGCACCACAGACAAATCACCGGACAAGCGGCGCGGCAAGCCCACGCGACTGCGCGAACGCGAGGCGGACGACATCATTTTCGGGCTGCACGCCATTGCGGAGGCGCTGGCCAACCCGCGCCGGCACATCACCTCGTTCAAGTGCACCCAGAATGCCCAGCCGCGCCTGGCCGAGGCACTGGCAGCCCGGCCCGACGTGACGCCTGACATCGTGCATCGCAAGGAAATCGACCGGATTACCGGCCCGGACGCCGTTCACCAGGGCGCGGTGATGACCGCAAGGCCGCTGCGCCAGCCCAACCTCGACAAGATCGACAAGGCCGGGACCGTAGTGCTGCTCGATCAGGTGACCGACCCGCACAATGTCGGCGCCATCATGCGCTCGTGCGCCGCCTTTGCGGTGTCTGCGCTGGTGGCGACCGCCCGTCACAGCCCTGAAGGCTCAGCCGTGCTGGTGAAATCCGCCTCGGGCGCGGCAGAGCACGTGCCTTTCGTAAAGGTGACCAACCTTGCCCGCGCCATGGAAGAACTGCGCGAGTACGGCTACACGATCATCGGGCTGGACAGCGAGGCAAGCCAGACGGTCGAGGAACTCGACGTCACGCCTCCCATCGCCATCGTGCTGGGCGCCGAGGGCAAGGGCCTGAGGCAGCTGACGCGCCAGACCTGCGATCACCTGGCCCGGCTTGACCTGCCCGGCCGTATCCAGAGCCTCAATGTCTCCAACGCAGCCGCGCTGACGCTTTACGCCCTGCGCAAATGAAAAACCGCCCGCGAGCCCTGACGGATCGCGGACGGCGCCCCAGCCAGTAGAACTGGCTCCCCCGGGCTATTCGCAGTAGCAATTGACGCCGGATGCTCCCATGCCGCCATGGACGACATAGCCCCCGCCGGTGGCGTAGCCGCCACCATAGCCGCCGCCGGCAGCGACGTAGCCATAACCGGTACCATGCTTGTGCTTGCGCTTCGTGCTGCCACCCTCGACCACATAGCCGCCGCCGGCTGCGTAACCGCCGCCGGACACGGTGATGTAGGCCGCCACGCCGGTCCCCATGGCGAAGGCATAGCCCCTGCCCCGCACTGCAAGACGATGCACCTTCTTGCACTGGGAAACGGAGCGGACAGGCACGCCGTCAACCGTGCAGCGGTAGTCAACAACGACAGCGCCGCCGCCATAGCCGCCGTCAACCACGTAGCCACCACCCGAGGCATAGGCGCCGGCTGCCGCACCAGCAGCAGCACCGGCATAGGCATATGACCCGCCATAATATGCGCTTGGGCCGGCATAGAAGCCGCCGCCGGAAGCGATCGAGACCGAGCTCGATACCGAGACCTGGTTGTTCACGATCGAGTTGTTGATGACGTTGTTGGTATTGACCGCGACATTGCCGCCGCGCCCGCCACGGCCCATGCCGTAACCACCGTTGCCGCCCTTGCCCATGCCGTAACCGCCGCGGCCGCCGCCGTCATTGTAGCGTGCAACGGCACGCGCCACCCGGCGATTGACTTCCGCGACTTCCGACGGCGTGAAGGCCACACCGGCCGATGTCTGAAGCCTGTCAAGGGCTTGTCTTGCCAGATCGCGCTCCATCGCTCTGGAAATGTGCGTCACCCCCGCCTGCCGCAACTCGCGGACCTTTTCGCGCCGCATCTGCCGGAACTCCCGCAATGCCTTGGCCCGCGCCTGGGCATACGCACCCGAACCGGTGTCCATGGCGCCACGATGACCACCTGCCATCATGCCAGCCCCGGACTTGCGCCCGCCGCCATTCATGTGCCCGCCATTCATCCCCATGCGCTTGCCGCGCATCCTCACGCCGTGCTTCATCTCGCCGCCGTTCATCCCCATGCGCTGGCCGCGCATCCTGACGCCATGCTTCATCTGGCCGCCGTGCATGCCCATGCGCTGGCCGCGCATGCCTTTGCCGCGCATCGGCTTCACGCCGTGGCCACCGGCGGCATGCATGCCACCCGCCTTCCCCCCGGCATGGACAATATCCGTCGTCATCGGTACGAAAAACAAACCGGCGGCTATGGCCGGAACAAACAAGCCCGCAGCGATACGCATTACGAACGACTCCTCAGTGCTTTGCGACCGTTGCCGGTCATCATCATCCCAACGAGGCCCCCCAATTGTCCGCCGCCGGGACAAGATGAACGCGATGTACCATCCTGACACAACGGCACGCGAAAAAATTGCGGCCTGGCCGCTCAGATGCAACCTGAATGCCAGTATTGCGTGCAAAGCGTACCCATAGGCATGCAAACGCGTTAACGATTGCACCGGCGTCGAGTGCTGCCTGACCGGTCGTTCGAGGGTTTCAACTTGCAAGCCTTGGGAAGGACAAGTATTCAAACGGTATCCGCACCGGCTCACGCTGCGGACGGCCATGAGCCGGCTTAGCTCAGTTGGTAGAGCACCTGATTTGTAATCAGGGGGTCGGGGGTTCGAGTCCCTCAGCCGGCACCAATAAAATCCACGCTTTCATGTACCCGGTATTTTGAGGCTGATCCTTTGGCAGGCCAGTGCAACGCGGCATGCAGCGATGAGACATGACGGGGCGGATAGTTGAACCGCTGCTTGCGAGTCGCATGGCGCGCCTGCCGGCAACCCGAGACAGAGCAATGAGAAGCACAACCCCGGTCCAAAACACCCAAAGGTGGCTGTGAGCCACCAGTACCGG
>CAZYKZ010000220.1:0-4066 GCA_964648175.1 uncultured Anderseniella sp. | reverse complement strand
AGCACGTCGATGTCAGCGGACTTCGCCATCTCTGCCGGATCATCGAACCACCGGAAGACCGACAGGTCATGGCCCCCACGGTCCTTCGACTTCGTACGAGCTGATACGGCAGTCACCTTCACCGCGCGGCCGCAGCGGTCCGCGATCAGGCCGCCGTGGCGGGCGAGTTCATCCAGAACGCCGGTGCCGACCGTGCCGAGCCCAGCCAGGCCAATGCGCAAGGGGTCATTCATGTGGAAACGCCTGCCAATTCGAAACTGTCGAGAAATCGCGCCTTCCTTGCACTGTTTGGCAATAGTTTTCAAGCGCCCGCCCGCCATATCCCTCAATGCGTCAACAATCCGAACCGAACCAAGGTAGTCTTGTCACAGTTCCGCATTGCTTTAAGCTTCATATCCGGAAGAAACGCTCCCTGTCCTGCTGGCGGTGAAACCATGTCAAAAACGACGCCTGCCCACGACCCATCCGGTTTCACGCTGCCCGATCCGCTGAAGCTGATGGACAACCTGTCCAAGGCCCTGCAGATCGGCGCAAGCCTTGCCCAGCGCATGGCCGAACGCCAGCAGCAACAGGGCATCAACACCGCCGACCCGGAAGCGGCGATGAAGCCGGTCGAGCCGGTGATCAAGACGTTCACCGAGATCGCCCAGTCCTATGCCCAGCACCCGGAGCGTTGGGCGGAGGCCAGCTGGCAGCTGTGGCAGGGCTATGCACAGCTGATGCAGAACACCTGGTCGCGGATGCTGGGCGAAAGCCCCACGCCGGTCATCACGCCGGACCGCTCGGACAAGCGGTTCAAGGACCCGGACTGGTCGAACAACCAGGTGTTCGACTTCTTCAAGCAGGCCTACCTCCTCACTGCGCGCTGGGCGCACGACACCATCGCTTCGTCGCAGGACGTGGACGAGGCCACGCGCCACCGGGCGCGTTTCTATTTCGACCAGATCGCCAATGCGATGGCGCCGACCAACTTCGCCTTCACCAATCCGGAGGTGCTGAAGCAGACTCTGGCCACCAGCGGCGAAAACCTGGTGCAGGGCATGCAGAATCTCGCCCGCGACATCGAGGCCGGCGAGGGTTCGCTGAAGATCAAGCAGACCGACATGTCGGCCTTCGCGCTGGGCGAAAACATGGCGCTGACGCCGGGCACGGTGGTCTACCAGAACGAGCTGATGCAGCTGATCCAGTATGCGCCCACTACCGAGAAGGTACGCGAGGTGCCGCTGCTGATCGTGCCGCCCTGGATCAACAAGTTCTACATTCTCGACCTCAACCCGAAGAAGTCGTTCATCTCGTGGTGCGTGGACAAGGGTCTCACCGTGTTCGTCATCTCGTGGGTGAACCCGGATGCGAAGCTCGCCGAAAAGCGGTTCGCCGACTACATGCGCCAGGGCATTCTGGAAGCGCTGACGCAGATCGAGAAGCAGACCGGCCAGCACAAGGTCAACACGATCGGCTACTGCATCGGCGGCACGCTGCTGGCGTCCACGCTGGGCTACATGGCGGCCAAGGGCGACGACCGGATCAACTCAGCCACCTTCTTCACCACGCAGGTCGACTTCACCTACGCGGGCGACCTGAAGGTGTTCGCCACGGAAGAACAGATCTCCGCGGTCGAGGAACAGATGGACCGGGCGGGCTTTCTCGACGGCAAGGACATGGCCAACGCCTTCAACCTGCTGCGTTCGAATGACCTGATCTGGTCCTATGTGGTGAACAACTACCTGAAGGGCCGCGACCCGATGCCCTTCGACCTGCTCTACTGGAACGCCGACCCGACGCGGATGCCGGCGGCCACGCATTCGTTCTACCTGCGCGAATGCTACCTCAACAATCACTTGAGCCAGGGCAAGATGACGCTCGACCAGGTGCGCATCGACCTGTCGAAGGTGAAGGTGCCGGTCTACAATCTCGCTGCGCGCGAAGACCACATCGCGCCGCTGCCGTCAGTGTTCAAGATCGGCGAGTTCATGGGCGGCGAGACGGAACTGGTCGTGGCGGGCTCGGGCCACATTGCCGGCGTCATCAACCCGCCGGAGTCCGGCAAGTACCAGTACTGGACCAACAAGAAGGGCGCGAAGTCGCTCGACGACTGGTTCAAGGGCGCGGAGGAGCACCCCGGCTCCTGGTGGCCGCACTGGAAGGACTGGGTGAAGGAACGCTCGGGCAAGAAGGTGGCCGCGCGCGATCCGGAGCTTGGGCCGCTGCAGCCCATCGAGCCTGCGCCGGGCAGTTATGTGAAGGTGAAGAGTTGAGGAATTCAGAGGCAAAGCAAACAAGCGCCTTGAAATGCCATCATTGGTGAAGCGGACCTGTTTAAGCCGCTTGGACTATGTTTCACTGAATCGGACTCATCCCAGAGGATCGTCACAAGAACCCAGAATCTGACATGTCTCGCCGATTTGCATTTATCCAAGCTGCCGACATCGCGGATTACTCGCTGATGATGGCGATGGACGAGACTGCCACTATCGCCTTGGTGCACGAGTTGCGCGACCGTCTTCTGGAGCCAATAGCAGAGCGGCACGAAGGTGAAATTCTGAAGAGATTGGGAGACGGGTGGATCATCGCTTATCCGTCCGTCGCGTCCAGCGTTCTTGCCGCCCTGGAAATCCAGAATGGCCTGGCGGAGCATCCCAAGACGCGGCTGCGCATGGGTATTCACATGGGCGACATCGTCCACGATGAAGCAGATCTCTATGGAGCGGGCATAAACATCGCTTGCCGGTTGCAAACCGAAGCGCCGCCGGGCGGCGTCCTGATCTCGGCAGAGGTCTACAATCAGCTTTCGAGAAAACAATGCGAGGGCTTTTCAGACGCGGGCACTTTCAAGCTGAAGAACATCCCGCGCCCCATCCAGTGCTTCCAGTGGCGGCCCGAGAAGCTGGTTGCCGGCAGCCGATCCGAGGAGGTTCCGACAATCGGGGTCGAAAAACTGATAGCCGCGCCTTCAGATGAAGAGACCGCTGCAGCCGCTGAAGATTTGCATGGTCAGTTGGTCTACGGCCTGTCGAGGCGCACGGGCATCAAGGTGCGGGACATGACCGTCGGTTCTGCCGAAAGAACGACCTATTCCTTGCGGGGCAGGTTCCGCCGTTCTGGCGAAAGGGCCCGGGTAAACCTGTCTCTGGTTTTGCTCGAAGATGCGTCGACCGTTTGGGCAGATGTCTTCGAGGGTAACGCGACTGATCTTTTCTCCTTTTGTGACGAGGTGGCTGCAAAGGTCGATGCCAAGCTGCGCCTGTTCGTCAACTCTCTGGACAACAACCGCATTGGCGAAATCCCGGATGAGAACCTTAGCGTCTCTGAATTGCGAACCCGGGCGGCCGGTCTCTTCTATGAATGCACAATACCTGATCTGGAGCGGTGCATATCGGTAATGGACCGCGCCAGACGCCTGAACCCCAAGGATGGCATGAGCCTGAGCATGTGGGCCATTGGTGTCGTCATGCGCTACAAGTTGCGTTTTCAAGCCATTGAAGGCGACATGCTGGACGAACTCGTTGCCGCGCACGACCTTGCGGTAGAGCTGATGCCGCAAAGTGACTTCGTGTTCTTCACACGATGCCTCTTCCGCAGCATCACGGATCGAGACCCTGACAAGGTAATGTCCGATGCAAGACGCTGCCATGAACTTAGCCCGAATTACCCTCAGGCTCATATCGCTTTGGGGTACGGGTACATCCTGGCTGAGGACTTCGGGAAAGCTGTCGATGCGATGCGCAAGGGAACGGAGTTGAGACACGACCCCTACTGGGCGTATCGCCGGCTGCACATGGCCGTTGCTCAGTATTGTGGTGAGGACTACGAGGGCACGATAGCCACGCTGAAGGAAATGATAGACCTCAAGCCAAGTGTCCGCGGTTTCAGAAAGCTACTTATCCTGGCCCTCAAGGCGCTTGGGCGCGATGCGGAAGCGCAGGTCGAAGAAAAGGCGGCTGCCCTGCTCGACGATGGCGAAAACTTCTTTGTTCAAGAACCGACGGTGCCTGACAGCCACTTATGGCTGCGCGAAGCATTGGCGCCGGGCTCCGGAAAGGTTCTTGCCAACAGCGGATGAAGAATC
>CAZYKZ010000219.1:0-4075 GCA_964648175.1 uncultured Anderseniella sp. | reverse complement strand
GGATGAACAAGAAGGATTTCCAGGCCACCAAGGTTGCCTTTGGCTACATGCTGGCCGGCGATATGCCTGATGCAGGCGCGAGCAATATTGACCCCTTTGCGACGGCTGAAACACCTGACAACCAGTGGGTCGTTGAAGGCCCCCATGTCATGGTGCTGGTGCCGGACAACGCTTCTCTCGACGGCGTGTCCACGGACTACACGACCGGCGAACCCTATGTGATGTGGAAGGGTACTCCTTACGCGCACATCATGGTGCCGACGGGACCACGCGCAAAGTGAGCGCGCAATCAGCAAGCTGGTTCGCGGTCTTTTCAAGCTGATTTCGGCTCGCCTTGCGGTCGTTCTGGCTGTTAGGCGGGAGGGCGCAGCGTCAACCATCCCCCGGAATGACGCTGCGCCCCATTAGGATCGACGACGTGCCGAAGGTCTCATCCACGTCATCAGTGGTTCGTTCCGAACTCCCACAAGAATGGTTGCTGTATCCTCGAAGGTTGCCGTCTCTTGAGGAGACCGAGCAGGCCGCATTGTCCCGCTAACTTAAGCCAGGTTCGTGATGATCTTTCAGGTGATTGACTACATACTCTGCGTCATCGCCCACGCCATAAAACAGGCCTGATCCCTGTGTGTGCATCCAGTGCAGTCCGCAGAAGTACAGGCCGGGTATCTCCGTAATGCCGCGTTCATAGCGGGGATAACCGCTCTCATCGAAGACCGGCAGGTCGATCCATCCAAAGTCGCGGTGAAACCCCGTGGCATAGATGACCGTCGAGACATTCACCTCTGCCAAGTTGAACAGGCGTGGCTCCGGTTGCGGCTGCCATTCGACCGGGGCGACATCCTCCTCTGGGTCATCAAGTCCGTGCTCTGCAATGAACTTGTCGATGCCCTGCATCTCGGCGAGACATACCTCGTCTACTGCCTTGAGTGTCTCTTCCAGACCGCCCGCAAGCACCAGACAGCCGTCCTGGACACCCTCGACCTTGCTATGCAGTGTGATGCCGTCCAGCGCCATCTGGCGCAGGTCAATCGTGCGCCCACCGTCCCGGCCAGACATGTGCGGGTGGGCCTTGAACCGTATCGCGGTCCCTTTGGGGTGCTCTTGCACCGGCATATGCATGTACCCGGTTGCCAGGTCCCATTCAAAAGCATCTCGACCTCTATAGCGACGCGGGATGCGGCCAGCATTGCCAACGGCAAGATGCACGTCTCGACCTGAAAGGTGCAGGTCTTCAGCAACCTGACATCCCGATTGACCGCTGCCCACGATGAACACTGCACCGTCCGGTAGGCTCTCCGAGTTGCGATAGCCGCGGGTATGTAAGCCCGTTACGCCTTGAGGCAGATCTTTGTGCCAGCTTGGTATGTTGGGGTGTTGATGAGTGCCAACCGTAATAACCAGGTTATGAGCTTCGAGTACGCCGTCTGATGTGGTCAGTTTGAACCGACCCGGCCCGGCACTAGCCTCGATCCGCGTCACCTCGACACCCGCTCGGAAAGGCGGGTCAAAACTGGCCGCGTAACGCTCGATGTAGTTCACGATCTCATCGCGAAGCATGAACCCATCAGGGTCATCACCGTCGTAATGGAAACCCGGAAGTCGGCAGAGCTTGTTGGGGGAAACCAGACAGAAGCTATCCCAGCGGTTGCGCCAGGTATCACCAATCTGCCCTCGGTCGAGGACAACGTGATCGCATCCAGCCTTCTTTAAGTGCCAGCTGACCGAAAGACCGGCCTGCCCTCCGCCCACAACAACTGTGTCAATCAGGGTGTCCATAGCAGCAACCCTCTCTATGGTAATCATACCCCGCCCACTCGATGAAGCGAACACTTGATTTAGCCACAGAACCGCACAGGTGACTCTTTAGGGCAGCCCCAGCTTCACGAGGGTTCGTTCATCATTCGCGGCGCCCATGACGAGAAACAGCCTCCTGTAATCGTCATCTGCAATTTCAACCTTCTCCTGCACACCCATTCTGGAAAGAATTGCTGGGATGGTTTCGGTGTGAGCGACGATCAGCACGATCTGGCCGTCGTAATCGAACGTCAGCAGATCTAACAGCCCTGCAATGTCAGCCATCGGGACTTCCACCTGCTCAACACCCAGCGCAGTCGCAATGATGTTTCCAGTCTCGCGTGAACGCCGCGCATCGGTATTGATGACGGCTTTGATGCCAGACCCCTTCAGCATCCTTGACCAGTCTTGCGCCATGCCGCGACCGGCTGCTGTGAGAGCAGGATCGTCCCCGGCAGCCTCCTTTTCCGCGTGCCTGATGACGAATGCCATTTCTTGCGATGCTGCGGGTGATGCCAGCATCACTGTCGCACACAATGCCATGAGGAAGAACTTCGGCTTCATTGGAGCCTTTCGGTTTGCCTCTAAACTGCTTTGGCTTTCGCCAACGCCGCCGGTATCGGCACATGCCAACGGCCGTCTTGCTCGAACCGCTCTGCCACCATCGACGTCACTGCCGACTTGATTGCATTGCGGTTCTCCTCAGGCTGGCTGGTGAGCAGGTAACCGCCGCGCGGCGCACCCTTCTCGAAGATCTCGGCCAGTTGATCCGGCTGTGACAGTTCCCAGTAACAATCGATCTGTTCGAAGTTCTGCAGTTCAAGCCCTGCTTCTGCCAGAAGACCTCTTGCCAATTCCTCGTTGGCGAACTGGTGGAAATTGGGTCCTTCCGGCACTGCCACATCCGGGTGGCCGTGCTGACGGACGCATCCATAGAAGACCTGAAAAGTTGGCGACACATCGGGTCCGCACCACGATGTCATGGCAAACTTGCCGCCGTTGCTAAGAACCCGGCGCACTTCACCAAGGGCCTTCGGCTGATCGGGTACGTGGATAATCCCGAGATTGCTCACTACCGCGTCGAAGGAGTTGTCGTCAAACGGAAGGTCTTGCGCATCGGCCTCAATGAACTCTCCATCTGGCACGCGCTGCCGGGCATGCGCCAGCATGGCGGTTGAGAAGTCGGCACCAACAACATCGGCCCCGGCGTTGACGAGGGCTTGCGTGACATTGCCGTGGCCACAGCACAAGTCCAGGACGCGCAGGCCTGGCTCAATATCAGCGATCAAGGCCGGTATTGCGCGATCGCTTGCCGGGGAAAACAGGTTCACATAACCATCGGCTACACCCGACCCACTCCAGCCGTACTTCTCAAGTTCGGCAAAGCCCTCATAGACAGCCATTGGAATTCCTCCAGCCCCTGTGATCGCTCAACCCATCTTAGGGTGTGCAAATTCGAGGTCAAACAGTATGCGTGGAGATTTGAAAGGCCACGGCTTCTGGCTCTGCCAGTTTTGCTGGGCTACCCTGATGTAGAGGTGATCTAATAGCTGTTGACGGCTGGGAGGGAAACAGGTGTCGCCCAAGACCCAATACGCCAAGAGTGGCGAAGTCCACATTGCCTACCAGGTATATGGACAGGGAGAGAAAGACCTGATCTTCGTGCCAGGCTTCATCTCACAGATCGAGCACTACTGGGAAGAGCCTACATGGGCGCGATGGCTAACCCGGTTGGGCAAGTTCGCAAGAGTTGTCTTGTTCGACAAGAGAGGTACGGGGCTATCGGATCGAGTTGCAGTCCCTCCCATGGATGAACGGATGGACGACATCCGCGCAGTGATGGACGCGGTAGGCATGGAGAAAGCGTCGGTCATGGGAATCTCGGAGGGCGGTTCGCTTGCCTCTGTTTTCGCGGCTTATCACCCCCAGCGATGCGAAAACCTGATTCTTTATGGAGCGTTCGCAAGCTTCAAATCCTGGTTCCCGACTGAAAAGGCATTGGAACAATTATTCGAGTACATCGACACCGCTTGGGGCACCGGAACCAGTGTGCCGCACTTCGTGCCGTCAAAGACGGGAGACATGCAGTTTCAAGAGTGGTGGGGCAAATATGAACGGCTAGGTGCTTCGCCTCGCGATGTTGCGAGAATCATGCGGATGAACAGCCAGATTGACATCACCGACATCCTGCCTGCCATCAAGGCGCCAACACTAGTGCTGCACAAAACGGAAGACGTACTGATCGACATCGAAGGCGGACGGACACTTGCCCGCTCGATAC
>CAZYKZ010000218.1:0-4088 GCA_964648175.1 uncultured Anderseniella sp. | reverse complement strand
TCGTGTCGATCCGGCCCACCACATGTTCCCGCACAGCACCGGAAAGGGCGATGCCACCGGGTTCTGCCACCGCCTCAAGCCGGGCGGCGATATTCACTCCGTCGCCCAGGATGTCGCCATCCTCGATTACCACATCGCCCACATTGACGCCTATGCGGAAGCGCAGGCCTGTTTCGCTATCTGCCATGACCGACTGCACCGACATGGCGCAGCCCATCGCATCCACTGCGGATGGGAACTCGACCAACAGGCCGTCACCCGTGGTCTTGACGATCCGCCCACCATGCTCGGCGATCGCAGGGTCGAAGACTTCTTTGCGTACAGTGCGCAGAGCTGCCAGCGTGCCGGCCTCGTCAATGGCCATCATTCGCGAGTAGCCAACAATGTCGGCTGCGAGGATGGCCACGAGTCTTCGTACTGTGCGCATGCTGGATGTATGTAATTTAATCGGGCGGCCAGGGTCAGGATTTAATTAAGCGATCTGCGTAGATAGGCGCATCGGTCACGCTCCGCATGGACATTGCGGCTGGACTTGGGCTTGCACAAGACGGTTTTATTGCGCGCTCACAAATTCTCCCGGCCGACAACGTCAATCTGGAGCCGTATGTGCTGAAGTTGAGGCGCATCGCATGTTCGACTCGGGTCAACTTCGGCCGGTTTTGGCTACTCGCACCAAGGTCCGTTGAACCCCCGAAAGCTGCCATCTGTCGAGGCGACCCAGGCAGTCCGGAACGTGCCAGGTGCGGTGGTCTTTGACTGTAATTGTTTGACTTGGCGTGCCCCCGTATGAAACTCAATCCACCTCATTCATCCACTTGATCGAGTTAGCCACTGCGGCCTTGAGCCAAAGCACGTCGAACGCGCCAATCATCCGATAACCCTTGGACATTGCTGCGGCAGTTTGTTCCTTGGTGAAGCCGACAGCTCCTAGCGGTATTCCCGCTGCAAAGGCTGCGGCTTCTATCCGTTCGACGGCCTCTGTGAAGATGGGATGCTCGAAATGACCAGAAACTCCAAGCTCCGTTGACAGGTCGAAAGATGCGACAATCATGCAATCGATGCCGTCAACCGCACAGATCTCATCGATGTTTTTCAGAGCGTCGGCAGTCTCAATCAGGATCATGCAAACCGTTTTCAACGCAGGTCCAGTTGAGTAGTTGAAGAGATCAACCCCCCATCTCGAATGCGCAATGAATGGTCCCCAACCCCGACTGCCTGCCGGGGGATAACGCATTGATGCCACGCAGCGCCTGGCGTCGTCTGCATTCCTGATCAAAGGAAAGCAGATGCCTTCGGCTCCCATGTCGAGAACACGCTTCACTGTTGCCTCATCAACTTCAGGAATGCGAACCAGGGGTGCGCAATCAGTTCCTGCAGTCGCCGCCACCATTGCATGAAGGGTTTCGAAGCCTATCGGGGCATGCTCCTGGTCAATGATGATGTAATCCGCACCAGCAGCTGCGACAGCCTGCGCAACCACAGCGGAAGGTATGACGCAGACATGGCCGTTCAGCCGCCTTTCTGCATCGGCAAGCTTCGCTTTAAGTGTCATCGTCATGAGCGGTTCCTCCGTCAGTGGCGATAAACTGTCAGGACAAAGTTGTCGAAGTGCAAGGCGAAAGGATGCTGTCTCGGGGGTGTCATTGGCTCAATGAGTTTCGCTCGGCATCTGATATCAATACTGGTTTAGTCGCAGACATGCGGACACTATCACCTTTGAAATTCGCAGGAGCCTTTTCGCATATCGACAATTGCGAACTGCATGCGTGCTAAGTTTGAGAAAGGTTGAGCAGTTGGCGAATGAGCTTCGCATCTTTGTGCCGGTGGCTGTTCGTACGTTCTTCTCGCAACTCCTGCCGCAGTTGTCGGCTGCCGCGGGAAGGCCGCTGGTACCGTTATTCGATCTTAACCCGATAATCGCAGACCGGATTGCAGCTGGTGAGGCGTATGACATCGGTTTGACCAATCCCCCATATGTTCAGACATTGATTGAGGCTGGGCATGTTGATGAGGCAAGCCATCGACCTTTCGGACGGGTACCCTTGGCAATCGGGCGCGCGGCTGGTGAGAGGGTCGAACTTCTCAGGACCGCCGATCAAATTGCGTTACTGCTTCGCGATGCCGAGAGTATTGCCTACACGGGCGCTGGCACGAGCGGTCGGACTTACCTCGACGCCATGCAGCGGATGGATTTGTTGGACGTGGTTACGCCAAAGAGCAGACCGATGGCAGCTGGTGAGCCAGTTGCCGCGGTTGCTGCAGGCGAGATTGAGCTTGCCATGGCACCACTGACCACGATCCTGTCGAGCCCAGGCATCGCTCCTGTGGCCATCTTTCCTGAGGAAGTCGGCATTCATATCGACATGTCGGTCTTCCTGAGCCCTTCGCCATGTGCGGGCGCAACTGCAGTGCTTGATTTCCTTTGCCGGAAAGAACTAGATGCCGGCCTCGCAGCGGCAGGTTTAATGCGTTTCGAGCTTGCAAATCACCCCTGCTGACTCACAGCGGAGATTTGCGATGGCTCCAATCCAGATTGCCCATCACTGCTGCTTGCGACTCACGCTGACATAGCCCCTGGTCTTGTTGTCGTTGTCTGAGTCTGCGGTATTCATCGCATCGAATAGCTGAGCGGCCTCGATCCAGACGGGCGGATATTTGTAGCGAGAGACATCGAGTATGAGGAAGCGGTCCGTGTCTTGATCATAGGCGGCTAGAGGTGAGATGTGACCGCCTGCCTCCTGACCAATCGCCTTGCGCAAATAGTTGACGACCAGGAAGTGGTTGTTATCCGCCAACTGAACGATTGCCGTCTTGCGGAAGCTGTCGAGGTTTGTATCGCTTGCGTGAACCAGCTCGACGTTGAGATCATGCGCGGCGAGCACACCCGCAAATTCGTCGAGCGTCATGCCGTACGGCGGGTTTACGATGGCATCGGCAGATTTCACCGCTTCAGCCGCAGGGGTGAAAATGTTCTTCTGATCGAACATCCCGAGGCCAAGCGTCAGCTTCGAAGTGGGCCGTGGTATGTTCATCGCGTTGAGCACCATGGCGATGGTTGCCGGCCCGCAATAGGCAGGATTGTCCTGGGTGGTGAAATGCATGCTCAGCGGGAAGTAGTCGTTGCTCGCTTCAGCCCCCAGCAGAAGCGTTTGACCCTCGGGGCTTGCCAGGCTGATGGCGCTTTGCGGCAAAGGCAGAGTCTCAGCATGTGCCCACGACAACCCCGCCACCATAGCCACTGCAAAAGTCAAAGCAGTTCGGTTCATCTGATCAATCCTAGTAAGGTGCGAGCCACTCACAGTGGTCAACCAACAATTGGGTGACCTACTCGGCGGCGCCTGCATTCCAGATGTCACGGTGAAGGCGCCAAGTGCCATCCTCGCCTTTCTTCCACACAACGATGTACTTGCCAGCGACAGTGGTCATTGCGCCACCTTCACCAGGTGCGTCGAGCGTGAAAGCGCCGACCTCAAAAGCGAGGTCTTCGCGGCTGTCCACTTCAACAGCCTTGAGGGTCAGGTTCTTGAGGCCGCCATCCATAGCCCCTTGCCAAAATGTTGCGATTGCATCTTGCCCATCAACTCGCTTGCCATCCGGGGGAAGCAAGGCAGCGTCTTCGGTGTACTTGGCTGCTACACCCTTTGAATCGCCCGCATTGTAAGCGTCAGTAAATGCCTTGTTTGCGGCCTCGATGTCCTCGGCAGGCGTTCCTGCAACTGCAGGGAAAGCAACTGTGAAGCTGATCAAACCAGCGACTAAAATCGACCTGAGAAATTGCATGACGTCCTCCCTTCGAGATTGGGTGCGGGAAATAATCCGCATTTGCGAGCGGCAGTCAGGCCAAACCCGAAACCCAATCACGACACCTCCAAAACAGCGTCCCCGGACAATCTATGAGTATTGATCTGCTTAGACCTACAAGCAACATCAGGAGTAGAGAACGTCTCGCAGCCCGCTCAACTGCGCGATGCAGTTCCAGGTCAACAGCCAGGACAAGGCGCAGATGATCCAGAATGTTCGCAGTGGGTCACAAGCGGCCGGTTTTCACTTTGGCCGGCAATGTCTGCTGTACCCCCGAAAGCTGCCGT
>CAZYKZ010000217.1:0-4111 GCA_964648175.1 uncultured Anderseniella sp. | reverse complement strand
ACGGCGCGCGACAACTGGCTGGAGATGACTGCCTCTAGCATGACTTATCCGCGCACGAAGGCAAACTTCGGCCCCGTCTCAACAACGAGCGGACCTTCGGCAGGTCCTTCGAAAAACTGGCCATCGAGAAGATAGCCGCCTTCGGCCTGGATTGAAAACGTGCTGCCACGCTGGCTGACCATGCCCGGCGGCGGTGCACTTGTCTGGGATCCGTACAGAATCGGCAACGTCCAGCGCAGCAACATCGGCGGGGGATACGGCAAGATAGTGCAGCGGATCGCTCCTTCGCCGCCTTCGCGGAAGGGCCTCGTGCCCAGCACCAGCTTGTCGAGCGTGGTGAGAAGCATGAGAAGCTGTGCACCCGAGCCGAGTGTCTCTCCATCGGCGGAGACCGCGATCGGATAGGGACGATCGATGCGGTCCTCCCCGGATTTACTTGAAATCCCAAGAATGGACCGCAAGACCGAACCACCGAGCGTATAAATGAGCGGCCAGTTGCCTGTCCGGCCCCTGGCATGAAATGCCTCCTGGCAATAGCGTGATGCGGCGGAGATGGCCCCGGCCCCCATGAACATGCCGTGGCGGACCACGCCGTCACGGGCATTGACGATGCGCAAAGATGGGCGCCATTCGACAATTGCCGGCTGTGGATCGAACATCAGCGCAGCCTGCTGATCCATCGACTTTGCGCGCAAGCCCACGTCCGCCGCGGTCATGTTGGTGCTGCCGTGCGGCAGGAGATAGAGCCGCGGGACGACCGGAAACGGGCTACGCTCCGCCAGTTCCGTCTGGATCGCCTGAACGGTGCCGTCGCCCGAACTGATGAAGAGATCCGTCACGCCCGCCCGGCCCATCGAGGCCAGCATCTCCGGCAGCGCCTCGAAGCGCTCAAGGATGCCGACCTCTACCTGCCCAGTTGGCTCAAGCCTCGACGCCAGCGCAAGTCCGGGCCGGTTGCCGCGCGCCGCGCCGGGATTGACGATCAGTCCCGCTTTCATGCGACCTGCCCCCTGCGCGCAAGGATGGCCTCCGCCAGTTCCTTGTCGGCAGGCTTGTCGACATCGATCGCCGCTTCTGCAAACGGCATGCAGACGGCGCGCACCGTCAAGCCCAACCGCCGCGAGACATGGGCAAGGGCGCGATCGAGCGTCAGCCGGCCAAGGGCGAACGCCACAAGGGCCCGAACGCCGAAGGCCCCCACCAGCCGCCAGGGCTTCTTGCGCACGTGCTCAAGATACTGCCACCGCTCGAGCAGCTTCAGGCCGCGCGGGTTCATCACCGCAAACAGGTTGCAGCCCGACACCCGATCCGGCCCCAGGTTGAAGAAGGTGCGGACTGATTGGGGGTAGGCTTCGAGAATGACTTCGGCGCGCGCAACGCCGGCCACGAAGTCGGCCCCGGTGGCTTCGGCTTCGGAACAGAAGTGCCGCACCATTTCTGGCGTTAACAATGCATGGTCACCGGTCGTGATGAGCACGGGATAGTCCAGCGACCCGGAGGAGATCGCCATGATTGCCGATTGCGGCGCGCTGGCACCGGCAGGCAAGGCTGCGGCCCTGAGCTCGGGCCAAGGCAACAGGTCAGCATCCTCTATCGATATAAGTGTAGTGGCAACCCGGCCCGAAGAGGCCACTGCGTCCCAGACGCGCCTGACCATCGGCACGCCAGCGACCGGGATCAGGCACTTGTTGGGAACACCCCACGCCTTCGCCATCGGATCGTGCGGACCGCGTCCGGCAGCGAGAATGAGCGTGGACCAGGTCTGGGCTGGCATTTTCTGCATGACACCGGATGCTAGCGAGAGTTTTGACGGTCATAGTGAGTTGGCGGGCATTGTTCAAGCGGGCGCTCCGGCTTGAGCTTGGCGGTGCTGGCCTATATATGCTTGCGTCAAACCTGGCCCAGGGCATCATCGCGCCGCCTGAGTGGCCGATCGGAGTTGAAGGTCTGGTGAGCAGCGATTTTCCAAATGTCACGCATGAGCGTGGAGTGCTCTTCATTGTCACCGGCGCCAAGTACACAAGTGCTGCCGTCGAAGCAGCGCAGTCGGTAGCCGAGACAAACCCGCAGCTCGGCATCGCTTTGTTTACTGACCAGCCAGTAAAGGACGGGCCGTTCCATTACGTGGCCCAGATGGGGGAGGGCTCCAGCCGGCGCAAACACGAGTTTGTTGCCCGCAGCCCGTTCAAGGAGACGCTGTACCTGGACTCCGACACGCGGGTAACGACCAGCCTCGACGACCTGTTCCGGCTCCTGGAGAAGTTTGACATGGCCGGTGCCCACGTACGCTTCCGGGAATCGCCGAAGCGCCTTGTCTCCTATTCCAGCGATATCCCGCGCGCCTTTCCGCAGATCAATTGCGGGGTGATGCTGTATCGCAAATGCCAGCAAGTTGACGATCTGTTTGCCGACTGGTGCCGCATCTATGACGAAGGCGGTTTCAAGCGCGACCAGATCCCGTTTCGTGAAGCACTCTGGCGCTCCAGCTTGCGCTTCTACGTGTTCGGGCCGGAGTACAACAAGCGTTATATTCCGCTCTCGCGTTTTGGCGGGGAACCCCCACCAAAGATCCTGCATCTGAAGCTCTACAATTCGCGCAATCCGATCGTGCATCTGGGCATACGGCTGGCGCTGATTCCCACGTGGCGGCGCATTCGCAAGGCCGAGCGGCAATTGTCGAAATGACCGGCAGCAAGATCCCACCGCTCGCTGCCGCTTTGGAGCTTCGCGACGCGCTGCAGCGCGCAGGCGTGCCGTTCGTGCACTGGAAGAGCAACGACCACCTGGCAGAAGCCCTGGCGGGCAAGACGGACATCGACATGTATGTCGAGCCTGCCTACCGGGCGCAGTTCGATGCCGCGATGACCCGGTTCGGCGCGTTGCGCATGCAAAGCCAGCCCTGGGCAAGCTACCCGGATGTCGAGGACTGGCTCGTGTTCGACCGGGAAACCGGCCAGTCCCTCCACGTCCACCAGCACTTCGTGCTGATTACCGGACTGAAGCGGGTCAAGCACCTGCGGCTGCCCTGGGGCGAGACGCTCATGGCCAACCTGCGCACGGACCCAACGTCGGGGTGGCCCATTCCGGCAGCCGAGATGGAGTTGCTCATCCTGCTGGTGCGCATCTGGGCCAAGATGCCGCCGCAACGGCGCTGGTTTGCGCCGAAAATTCCATCCCACATTCTGCGCGAGATCGAGTGGCTGCGCGCGGATGCATCCGAGCCGGAGTTGCGCCGCCTAGCCGGCGTACTTTTCCCCGGCCTCGACCCCGCCGTGTTCGCCCCGCTCCTGTCGGCAAATCCCCCGGCCTCCGGCGCGCTCATCCGCATCGCCCGGATGCTCAATGACCGTCTCAGGGAGAACGAACGCCTGCCGTGGCCACGCGCCCTGTTGCTGGCCGTCAAGCAGAACCTTCGGATGGTGTTGGCAAAGGCCCGCCGCGCAATCTGGCCTGACGTGGTGACCGGCAAGACCCTGCCGTCCGGCGGGCTGATGATTGCGCTGATCGGCAGCGATGGCGCAGGCAAGTCGACGGTCGGTCGCGAAATCCGCAAGTGGCTGCGGTTCAAGCTCGACGTGCACAGCTACTACATGGGCTCGGGCGACGGCGGCACGCGGCCCACCGATCTGGTGCGGCGCGGCATCCGCGCGCTGGTCAAGAGCCTCAAGGGCTCGAAGGACGGCAAGCCGAAGACGGAAAAGACCGGCGCGCCATCGAAGCAGCGGGGCTTTTTCGGCAAGCTGATCGAGCTCTATCAACTCGTCATCATGCGTCACAAGGTGAAGCTGCTTCGCGCCGCCCGCCGGCTGACCCGCGGCGGCAGCGTGGCGCTGCTCGACCGCTATCCGCAAACCCGGTTCATTGGCATAAGCGATGGCCCCAAGATCCAGGGCGGCAGAAGCTTTGACTGGGCAGCCAGGCGCGAGCTCGAACTGTACGCGCAGGCGGCTGAACTCGGGCCGGACATGGTCATCAAGCTGAAGATCAGCCCCGAGGCCGCCCTCGCCCGCAAGCCCGACCACGATCTTGAGACCATCACGCGCAAGTGCGGCATCGTCGATGCGCTGGATTTCCCGGGCGCGACCGTGATCGAGGTCGACGCAGGTCAACC
>CAZYKZ010000216.1:0-4111 GCA_964648175.1 uncultured Anderseniella sp. | reverse complement strand
GAGAACGGCGCCTCGCCGATCCAGTTGGCGCCCTCGCCGCCCATGTGGGTGGCACCCTCGGTATTGCGGGCCGGGATGTACTGCACCATCCAGTGGCAGCCGATGCCGGCATAACCGCGTCCGCCCTCAGGCACCACGGTGGAGGAATTGTGCGGGCAGCCCGCGCAGAAGTAGGGGATGCGTTCGGCAAGGCTGGGCGAGTTGGACACCATGCCCATCGCCGCCTTGATGGCGCCGAGGCGTTCTTCCACCGGCTTCGACTTGCGCTTCTTGAGCAGCCGCTCGGCAATGGCCACGGCGATCTGGTTCGGCTCCAGCGTGCCCCAGGCCGGGAACAGCGGCTCGTCGCGCTCGTCCTTCTTGCCGATGACGATCGGCGCCTTGTTGTCGTTGCACAGTTGCTCACGGATTTGCGACTCGAGCAGAGCGCGCTTTTCCTCGACCACGATGACGAGGTCGAGACCCTTGGCGAACTCTTGCACGATCTTCGGATCGAGCGGCCACACCATCGCCACCTTGAGCAGCCGCAGGCCGAGCTTCGATGACGCCACCTCGTCGATGCCGAGGTCTTCCAGCGCCTGGCGCACGTCGAGATAGCTCTTGCCGGTGGACACGATGCCGATCTTCGGCGCCTTGCCGCCCGACAGCACGATCTTGTCCAGCTTGTTGGCGCGCGCAAACGCCACCGCGGCAAACCGCTTGTGCATGTGGAGCCGCTTTTCCTGCTCGAAGCGGTCGTCGCGCGGGCGGATGTTGAGGCCGTCTTCCGGCATCTTGAAATCTGTCGGATAGTTGATCTTCACCCGGTCAACCGAACCATCGACCATGCCGGCGGACTCGATGTTGTCGTGCACGCACTTGAGGCCGACCCAGCAGCCCGAATAGCGCGACAGCGCCCAGCCATAGATGCCGTAATCGAGAATTTCCTGCAGGCCCGCCGGATGCAGGATCGGGATCATCGCATCCATCATGGCGAACTCGGACTGGTGCGGCACGGTGGAGCTTTCCGCGCCATGGTCGTCGCCCATCAGCGCCAGCACGCCGCCGTTCTTCGAACTGCCCGCCGCATTGGCATGGCGGAAAACGTCGCCAGTGCGGTCAACGCCCGGCCCCTTGCCGTACCAGATGGCGAACACACCGTCATAGGCGCCCTCGCCGCGCATTTCGGCCTGCTGCGACCCCCATACGGCAGTCGCGGCAAGGTCCTCGTTGATGCCAGGTTCGAACTTCACGTTGGCAGCCTGGGTATAGCGAACGGACTTCGCAAACTGTTGATCAAGCCCTCCGACGGGCGAGCCGCGATAGCCGGTGACGTAGCCTGCGGTGTTGAGTCCCGCAGCCTTGTCGCGGGCGTGCTGCATCAGCGTCAGGCGCACGATGGCCTGCGTGCCGGTCATGAAGGCCTGGGATTTCGAAAGGTCAAACTTGTCGTCGAGCTTTACCGACTTGAGCGTCATCACTCAAACTCCATTGAACCAAAGTATGTCAGCAATGCTGACATATTCAGGCCCATTGCGTCAAATCAACATTTGGTAACAAGGTGGCCCGGATTCCACCGCCCGGCAATCGGCTACCCCATGTTGTGGAATCGTTTTCCGCTGGCGCTACAGTGGATCATGCCGCTCAGCCGAAGGATCAACCAGCCGTGACCATGCCAGCAACATTTGCCGATGCAACGCGCGTCTTCGCCCGCATCGGCCTGCTGTCGTTCGGCGGACCGGCAGGCCAGATTGCGCTGATGCATCGCGAACTGGTCGAGCAGCGGCCCTGGCTGACCGAGCAGGAATACCTGCGCGCACTCAATTTCTGCATGCTGCTGCCGGGGCCCGAAGCGATGCAGCTTGCCACCTATGCCGGCTGGCGGCTTCACGGCGTGAAGGGCGGGCTCATGGCCGGCCTGCTGTTCGTGCTGCCGGGCGCTGCCGTGGTATTGCTGATCTCGGTGCTTTATTCGCTGTACGGCAGGCTGCCGCTGGTCGAGGCGGCCTTTTTTGGCATCAAGGCCGCCGTGCTGGCCATCGTCATCGAGGCGCTGGTGAAGGTCTCGAAACGCGCCCTCAAGCTGTCCACGCACTGGATCATCGCCGCGCTCGCATTCCTGGCGCTGTTCGTCTTCGCCATTCCGTTTCCGGTGGTGATCATACTGGCAGGTGTTGCCGGTTGGCTGCTGACTACTCCCGATGAGGTGGACACCGCCGCTGTGAAGCCGGCGAAGGTTCCGGCATCGTCAACCGCGATGACCGTGGCCACCTGGCTCGTCCTGTGGTTTGCACCGGTCGCGCTGATCGCGTTGCTGATCTACCCGGATCACCTGCTGGTCAAGGTCGGCCTGTTCTTCTCGAAGCTGGCCGTGGTGACGTTCGGCGGTGCCTATGCAGTGCTGGCCTACATGGCGCAGCAGGCGGTCGAGACCCACAACTGGCTGACACCGGAACAAATGATCGACGGGCTTGGCCTTGCCGAGACCACGCCCGGTCCGCTGATCCTGGTGACCGAGTTCGTCGGCTACATGGCCGGCTTCCGCTCGGCCGGATTACTGGGGTCGGTAACGATGGGGCTGGCGGCAGCGGGCATGGCCTTGTGGGTCACTTTCGTGCCCTGCTTCCTGTGGATCTTTGCCGGTGCACCCTACATCGAGCGCCTTGCGCACATGCCACGACTGTCAGGAGCGCTTGCCGCCATCACCGCAGCCGTGGTGGGCGTGATCGCTAACCTCGCCCTGTGGTTCGCGTTGCACGTGCTGTTCGGTGAGGTAACCCGTCTGGAAACCGGCATGCTGTCGATGACGTGGCCCGTCTGGAACACAATCAACGTTGCGGCGATGGCGCTGTTCGCACTATCCGCGCTGATGCTTCTGAAGCTTCATCAGGGCCTCGCCCGCACATTGGGTACATGTGCGTTGATCGGCCTGCTGCTGGGCGTGACCGGACTGATCTGACGCGAGCGCCAGCTTACATCTCCAGCACGAACACGTTGGTGATCACGGCTCGGTAGCCATCGCGCATGTTGAAGTCGCGGGTCACGTCGAGATAGTCATCCATCTCGAACATCTCCTGACCCGAATCGTCCACTGCACGCACGTTGCGCAGGCTCTCCGTGTGCAGGTAGCGCCGCTGCGCCGAGGCGGCATGGCCATCGTCCGGGTCATGCAGGATGATCACGTCGCGATCCGTGCCGCCGCGCTCGTCCACGCCGAAGCCGGCCATCGTCGCCATGTGGCCGCCAAGCCGGCGCCACTCGCCGGGTTTGCGGGTTTCCTCGAAGAAGCTGACCGACACCCAAACGCCCGCACCGCCTGCAAAATCCGAGCGTATGGAGTTCCAGTCAGGCGCACCGGTCTGGTTGCGGGCAACATTACTGAAGGGGATCGGGCCATAGGCGCTGATCGAACCACTGTAGCCAGCCTCCCGCACATAGGCATCGAGACCGTCGACGAACTTCTGAAGGTTGGTGCCGCCCTTGGGCGCGGTGGACATAAGCTGGTCGCTGCCCAGCCTTCCGGCCACGCTGGCAACCTTCTCGATGGTGGTGAGCCCCTGCACAGGCAACAGGTTCTTGAAGCCCCGATGCTCGGCCAGCCACACCAGCACGTTTGCCGTGGCCACCGGCACGCAATAGTGCGAGCCACCGCCCGGCAAGCCGAGACGCGAGTCGGTCTGCGAGAAGTCAGGCATCCGGTCAAGCCGCGACGTATCGTAGGCGGCGGCCTTCACCTCGCCCGTGACCCCGGCCATCGCCAGCCAGGTCGCCGCAGCGACTGCCAGAATGATGTCTATGAACCGGCCAAGAACCATGTGTTGGCACCCTTTGCACACCTGAAGAACGATTCCCTCAGAATCATATCAAGGCGCGGCAAAGCAGGGCTTAAGCCGACCGGTAAAACTTTAACGATCCCGTGCTCAGGCGTCGCCGGCAACCGGCCAGTCCCAGTAGCCGTTGCCCAGCTTCTGGTAGTGGCGAGACAGCACCATCTTGTGCACTTCGGATGCGCCGTCCACCAGCCGGGCGCAGCGGGCATAGCGGTAGATCCACTCCACAATCGAATCTTCCGAGTAACCGCGTGCGCCCTGCAGCTGCAGAGCGGTGTCGGCCGCCCGGTGCAGCGTGTCGG
>CAZYKZ010000215.1:0-4122 GCA_964648175.1 uncultured Anderseniella sp. | reverse complement strand
CCTCGGCCATCTGGCTGTACCTGGTGCTGGGCTTCATCCGCCCGCTGCTGATGGGTTCGTGGTCGGAAGCAGTGCCGTTCGGCATCTTCCCGCACCTGGACTGGACCGCCGCCTTCTCGCTGAGATACGGCAACCTGTTCTACAACCCGTTCCACATGCTCTCGATTGCCTTCCTGTATGGCTCGGCCCTGCTGTTCGCCATGCACGGGGCAACCATCCTCGCCGTCAGCCACCTGGGTGGCGAGCGCGAGCTTGAGCAGATCACCGACCGCGGTACGGCCTCCGAGCGCGCAGCCCTGTTCTGGCGCTGGACCATGGGCTTCAACGCCACCATGGAGTCGGTGCACCGCTGGGCCTGGTGGTTCGCCGTGCTGACCACGCTGACGGGCGGCATCGGCATCCTGCTCACCGGCACGGTCGTGGACAACTGGTACCTGTGGGGAATGAAGCACGGCATCGTGCCGCCGACCCCAGACATGTGGCCCGGCGTCGTTGACCCGGCAGCCCAGTAAAGGAGATCTGTCATGAAGATCGCACTACCAGCAGCCATTGGCGTCGCCACACTGCTCGCCATACCCATGATGCTGCAGTGGGAGCGTCCGCCGATGGACAGCGTGCAGCAGGGCTACCGCGGCAACGGCATGGTCCAGATCGACAATCCGCGCATGATGGCGATTAAGAAAGCCGCCAACGTGATGCCGGAACCGTCTGACCAGGCCGAGACCGGCGGCCCGAAGGCCTCCGAGGTCTACCAGAACGTGAAGGTTCTGGGCGACCTCAACGAGGCCCAGTTCACCCGGCTGATGCTCGCCATCACCGAGTGGGTGTCGCCGGAGGAAGGCTGCAACTACTGCCACAATCCGGAGAACCTGGCCGAGGACAGCGTCTACACCAAGGTCGTGGCGCGCAAGATGTTGCAGATGACCGCCAACATCAACGCGCAATGGCAGCCGCACGTGGCCCAGACCGGGGTCACCTGTTACACCTGCCACCGCGGCAAACCGGTGCCCACGAACACCTGGTCGACCAACCCCGGCCCGAAGCAGGCCGGCGGCATGGCCGGCGGGCGCAATGGCCAGAACCTCGCTTCGGCCGGCGTCGGGCTTACGTCGCTGCCCTACGACCCGTTCACCGATCTGTTGACCAAGGCGCAGAGCATCCGCGTCGAGGCCACGACAGCCCTGCCGACCGGGCACGTGGCGCCGATCCAGCAGGCTGAGAAGACCTATGGCCTGATGATGCACTTCTCCCAGGCAATGGGGGTCAACTGCACGTTCTGCCACAATACCCGGCAGTTCAACGACTGGTCGCAAAGCCCGCCGACCCGGGTCAAGGCCTGGCACGGCATCGAGATGGTGAGCCACATCAACAAGGACTACATCGAGACCCTGGCCGACGTGTTCCCGGACAACCGCAAGGGCCCGCAAGGCGATGTGCTCAAGGCCAACTGCGCAACCTGCCACCAGGGCGCGAACAAGCCGCTCTACGGCGCGCAGATGCTCAAGGACTACATGATCGAGCTCAGCGCGGCAAAGGAGTGAAACCTGAATCCTGAACACTGGCCCTCGCCCAGTGCCAACTGAAGGGAACGCCGGTTCGTCCGGTTTTCCCTTCTTTCTTTTGATCGGGCGGGAGAGCAGGGCTCAGGAATGCCAGGCGAGATCGAAGGCGCAGGCGGCTTCAGTGCTGTCTGCGCCTTTCGCGTTTCCAGCCGCGTGGATGCTTGCCACCCGTGTTCGCTTGCTGACCAGCTCCCGGAACAGGGTCTGGAATGTCGCCTCGAAATAGGCCGCAGCCAGGTTGCGGCACTCGGGCGTGGCGAACAGCGGGGATCCCTCGAGACGGATGTGGACCGGATGTCTGGCCGAGTGGCTGAACCTGCTGCTGCCGGCAAAGGTCCAGGCATGGCGGGTGATCGCCATGAGCAGGGCGCGCGCTGCAAGCGGCGCGGGCAGCAATTTCAGTATGGCCTGGGCAGGTGCAGGGATGCGGTTGGCGAGCAGGTAGCGTGCAGTATTGTGGCCGGCCTCGCGCATGAGCGCCTCGCCTTCATGCGCCGGAATGAGGCTGGCCACGGCCCGGTGCAGCCGGGCCACTTCGTCTTCAGGCACCATTGAGCAAGGCGGAGCGGCGATGTAGTGCGCCAGCCCCGCCTTTTGCATCACCTCTTCCAGCCGGGCAATGCCGGGCCTGGGGCGTATGGCCTCGGCAACCTGGATGATCGCGTTGGGGCCGATGCGCGCCTCAGTCATTGGATGCAGCGGCTGCCTCCAGCTTGCGTTGGCGCGCGCGGGCGTCGCGCATGACGATGGCCGGCGGGTCTTCCATCTGCTGCGAGCCGCCACCGCACGCCAGCACGGGTTCGTCCGCTTCGTCCATCTGCTGCGAGCCGCCACCGCATGCCAGTACGGTTTCCTTGTCGGCAGCGCGAGCCTTTGCACGCGCCTTGCCTTGGGCACGCAGCGCTTCCTGGCGCTCCTTCATCTTGCGCGAGCGCTCTGCCACGGCTTCCCAATCGGCCACCTGCGCCTCGGCCAGCTGCTTCGACTCGTCGAAGTGGAAGTCCACGCTGCCCTTGGTCTGTGGACCCCAATAGCCCACCTTGCCCAGATCGTAGAAGGTGCGCGCAAATCCCGCTTTCAGGAACGCCTTCAGGCAGCCGAGCAGGTAGCGGCGGCGGAATCCGGTGCCGCGCCAGGGGTAATGGAATAGCGCCTTCCTCATGTAGAAGCGGCGGTAGTTGTTCATCACCCGGTCCAGCAGTTCGCCGCGCTCCATGGCCTTCGGCTTCATGATCGGGGTCACGAAGTTGTACTTCGAGAAGTCGAACACCTCGACCTTGTCGCGCATTTCCTGGAACAGGTTGGAGAACGGCCAGGGCGTGTACATGGACCAGTTGGCCAGGTCCGGCTGCCAGTCCCAGGCCATCCGGTAGGTTTCCTCGAGCGTCTCCGGCGTCTCGTTGTCCAGCCCCACGATGAACTGGGCTTCGACGAAAATGTCGGCAGCCCGCAGCAGCCGGATCGCTTCCTTGTTGTCGGCGACCTTGGTTTCCTTGTTGAACTGGTCGAGCTTGAGCTGCGCGGCGGCTTCGGTACCCAGCGACACGTGGACGAGGCCTGCCTTGCGGTAGAGCGGCAGCAGTTCCTTGTCGCGCATGATGTCTGTCACGCGGGTGTTGATGCCCCACTTGACCTTGTCAGGCAGCCCGCGCGCGATGAGTTCCTCGCAGAAGGCGATGAACTTCTTGCGGTTGATGGTGGGTTCCTCGTCCGCCAGGATGAAGAAGCCGACGCCGTGGTTCTCGACCAGATCCTCGATCTCGTCGACCACTGCTTTCGGTTCGCGCACGCGATAATCGCGCCAGAACTTCCACTGCGAGCAGAACGAACAGGTGAACGGGCAGCCGCGCGCCATGTTCGGAATGGCCACGCGCACACCCAGCGGCACATAGATGTACTTGTGCCATTCGAGCAGGCTCCAGTCCGGCTTGATCGCTTCGAGGTTCTTCACCGTTGGTGCGGCCTGGGTGGCGACGATCTGCCCGTCGTCAACGAAGGCAAGTCCTTCGATCTTGCGCAGTTTCTGCCGCCAGTTGCCACCTGCCGCGATGGCATTCGCGAGATTGACGATGATCTCTTCGCCTTCCCCGCGCACGATCACGTCGACCCACGGGGCTTCGCTCAGCACCTGCTTGAACATGAAGGTGGCGTGCACGCCGCCCAGGATGCGAACAGCATCAGGACACTCTTCCTGCGCCAGCTGCAGGATGCGTTCGGCCGCATAGATCGACGGGGTGATGGCCGTGGTGCCGATGACGTCAGGCCGGGCCTCGCGTATGCGGGCGCGCAACGTGTCGTCGTCGAGATGGTCGGTCATCGCATCGATGAACTGGACGTCCGTGTATCCGGCCTGCTTCAGCGCCCCCGCCAGATAGGCGACCCATGCGGGGGGCCAGCTGCCGGCGATCTCTGCGCCGCCTGAATGGTAGTTCGGATGGACGAGTACGATGCGCATGATGGCGAGCCTCCCTGTTGTCAAGAAAGGCTAACAATCAATGCGTCAATCAAGGTTGACATAAGTCAAGGCGGAATGAAAAAGCCCCCGGAAACCGGGGGCTTG
>CAZYKZ010000214.1:0-4127 GCA_964648175.1 uncultured Anderseniella sp. | reverse complement strand
AGCTGGGCGCCGTCGGGCAGCTTGCGCACGATGTCGTAGAGCATGTGGGCAGGCACGGTGGTCGAACCGGGCTGGCCGATATCGGCGGACGTCTGCTCGACGATTTCGATGTCGAGATCGGTCGCCGTCAGCTTGAGCACACCATCGGCGGCCTGCAACAGCACGTTGGACAGGATCGGGATGGTGTTGCGGCGCTCAACGACCGACTGCACGTGGTTGAGCGACTTCAGAAACGATCCGCGTTCGATGATAACCCGCATGTGCCTACATAGCCCTTGAAACGGTCGCAAGACAGAACTCGCCACCGGTGAGGCAGCGAGAAGCCGTGACTTAAGCCGTTTGCGGCCGGGTTATCAAGTCAAAGCCTTGAAAACCCGGCCGTGGAACACTGCACAGTGTGGAAAACCGCTGGAGGCGGCGCAGGTCTTGTCAGCCCTGCTCTATCAGCCGCGACAGCAGCGTGATCTCGCGGGCAAGCTTTTCATCGGCCTGCATCAGCTCCTCGATCTTGCGCACGGCATGGAGCACTGTCGAATGGTCACGGTTGCCGAAGCGGCGGCCGATCTCGGGCAGCGAGCGTGAGGTCAGCTTCTTGGCCAGGTACATGCCGATCTGTCTCGGGCGCACCACGGCGCGGGCGCGGCGCGGGCTGAGCAGGTCGGCTCGGGTGACGTTGTAGTGGCGTCCCACCACCCGCAGGATGTCCTCGACCCGGATGCGGGTGAGTTCCGCCGTCTGCGACAGATCGCGAAGCGCAAACGCTGCCATGTCGACGGTCATTGGCTGACGGGTCAGGTGCTGGCTGGCGATAATGCGGTTGAGTGCGCCTTCGAGCTCGCGCCCGCCGCCATTGATGCGGTTGGCGACAAACTCGAGCACGTCATCGGCCACCAGCAGACTGGGGTCCTTGCGCTGCACGGCAGCCAGCTTGGACTGGAGGATGGACCGGCGAAGGCCGAGGTCCGGGCCCTCGATGTCCACGACCAGGCCGCCTGCCAGGCGCGAGCGCATGCGCTGGTCGATGCTCTCGAGCTGCGACGGAGGTACGTCGGCGGCAATCACCACCTGGCGCTTTGCATCCACCAGCGAATTGAAGGTGTGGCAGAACTCCTGCTGCATGGTCTTGCCCTGCAGGAACTGCAGATCGTCGATGAGCAGCACGTCGATGGACTGGAAGTAGTCCTTGAACGACAGGGTGTCGCGCACCTTCAGCGCCGCCATGAAATGGTACATGAAGCGCTCGGCGGTGATGTAGAGCACCTTGCGGTCGGGATTGAGGTCGCGAATGCGCCATGCGATCGCATTGATCAGGTGGGTCTTGCCCAGTCCTGCCGCCGAATGCACGAACAACGGATTGAAGCTGACCGGTGCGCCGGGCCGGGCTTCCGCCACGCGCATCGCCGCGGCATGGGCGAGGGCATTGGACTGGCCCTGGACGAAGGTTTCGAAGGTCAGATTGTGATCGAGCTGAGATCCGCGCTCGCGCTCTGGCGAGCTGGTGCGCAGCGACTTGGCCACGGGTTCAGCCGGCTGCTGGGAGCCTTCCTCAAACCCGGCGACAGGCGTCACTGCCTGGGCTGCAGTGGGCAGGCCGCGGGTACGCACCTGGATGTCCACGATGGACACGCCCTTGTACTCGGCGGCGCAGCAGGCAGTCAGCTGGTCGATATAGTGGGACTTGATCCAGCTGCGCAGAAAGCGCGTCGGCACGGATACTTTGAGAACGCCGTCTGCAATGCCTTCCGGCTCCATGCGGGCGAACCAGCTCGAATAGAGGTCTTCGCCAAGCCCCGCCCGCAGCCGGATCACGACCCGCGCCCAGACTGCAGAAAGGGAGGTTCGCTCACGCTCCCTGTCAGCTGCGCCGCCCGGTCCATCTTCCAAAGCCTCGAAATCCGGCCTGTCATCGGACCCACCGCTTTTTCTGTTTGTCACCGCCATCTTCCCCTCGTTCGTCCTGACGTCTTCGTTTTTCTTGCATCAAACAAAAACAGGTTGAGGCGTGCATGCGGACAGCAAGCAGGGATCACAGACTGGCAGCCAGCCTGCGTTACGCCTGTCATGTCCGACGAAAATCCGCCGCCTCAAGCCAGCCCGCAAAGGCCAGCCGCCCCGTTAAACTCTACTCACTTACTGCCGAGCAAACCCCGCCCGAACCATCCCGCCAAGGCTGGCTCGCTTCAAAGTCTTCTTGTTATTGTTGCTGCTGGCAGCGGGTGCCGCCGCCAGTGATCAAAGATTACAATTCCGGCCTTGAACGACGCAAGCCCACCAAGGTTGAACCGGTTCAGCGCACCCCGCGAATCCCGTGCGCGACCTGCCGCAGGAGTCAACTCTTGGCGCGTGCAAGCGGTTGACTCTCATGGGCATTTTTCAGCGGGTCCCGCATTCCAAAAGACGCGGAAAACTGCGAAAAAATATTTTGCCGCCCCACCTGAATCAGCGATCAAATTGGGTCAAAATTTGACTGAGAAAAGATTGCTTTAGCTATTTTATTGAAATAATTGAGAAATTTTTGACAATTGCAGGTTTTGAACATTTGCGGAACGGGCCGGTCCGGTGCCGGACATCAAGCAGCCGACAACCAAAAAGGGCCGCTTGCGCGACCCTTCTGCAAAACCCCTTGAGGTGCAATAACTTGGCAATCAGGCCGTCAGAGCCTTGATGCGCTTGGCCAGCCGGGACACCTTCCGGGACGCCGTGTTCTTGTGCAGAATGCCCTTCTGGGCGCCCCGCATCAGCTCGGGCTGAGCGGCCTTCAGCGCGGCCTGTGCTGCAGCCTGGTCGCCACTGGCGATGGCTTCCTCGACCTTGCGGACGAAGGTCCTCACGCGCGAGCGGCGGTTCATGTTGATCTGGGTGCGCCGGGCGATGCGCCGGACGGCTTTCTTTGCCGAACGAGTATTGGCCATGTGTGCTTTTTCCTGAACGCACAACCGCCCACTTCACGGGCAGTTGCGAAAAACCTTTCGACACCTGCAACACGAGGGCGACTGCAAAAGGAGACAGCCCTCAGAACCGCAGATGCCCTGAGATGGCGCGGTTCATAACGCAAACCTGATGAGGCGTCAACAAACTCATCCAGCTGCGGCATGGACCTGATTGACGCGCCCGCTGTCCTCAGGACCTACGAATTGGAAAACTTCGCCTTGCGCTTCTCGGCGAAGGCCGACATGCCTTCCTTCTGGTCGTTGGTGGCAAACATGGAATGGAACAGGCGGCGCTCGAAGCGGACGCCTTCGGCCAGCGTGGTTTCATAGGAGCGGTTGACCGACTCCTTGGTCATCATGGCGATGGGCCGCGACTTGGCCGCGATGACGCCTGCGACCTTGATCGCTTCGTCGACAAGCTGGTCCGCAGGGACGATCCGCGACACCAGGCCGGCGCGCTCGGCCTCGGCCGCATCCATCATCCGCCCGGTCAGGCACATCTCCATTGCCTTGGACTTGCCCACGAAGCGGGTCAGCCGCTGGGTGCCGCCCGCACCCGGCATGACGCCGAGATTGATTTCGGGCTGGCCGAACTTCGCCGTATCCGCCGCCAGGATGAAATCGCACATCATGGCGATCTCGCAGCCGCCGCCCAGCGCATAGCCTGCAACCGCAGCAATGACGGGCTTGCGCATGTCTGCCAGCCGCTCCCATTTGCGAATGAAGTCACCCATGTAGGTGTCCATGTAGGACTTGGACTGCATTTCCTTGATGTCGGCGCCGGCGGCAAAGGCCTTTTCCGACCCGGTCAGCACGATGCAGCCAATGGACTGGTCATTCTCAAAGGCGTCGAGCGCCTGGTTCAGCTCGCCGATCAGCTCGGAATTCAGGGCATTTAGTGCCTCCGGCCGGTTGAGCCTTATCAGGCCAACGCTGTCATGGGTCTCGACGATGACGTTCTTGTAGCTCATGGGGCGCTTCTCCCGGCTCGATGACTGCAGGTTTCGCGCGGCAATAGACAGCAAACCGGCTAGCGCTGGCAAGTGGGACAGAAGAACGTCGAGCGGCCTGACTGGACGATGCGGCTTATGTGCGAGTTGCAGCCGGGCGTGCGGCAGGGCTCGTCCTCGCGGTCATAGACATCGAAGCGCTGCTGGAATTCGCCGCTCGACCCGTCGGTGTGGGCATAGTCCCTCA
>CAZYKZ010000213.1:0-4142 GCA_964648175.1 uncultured Anderseniella sp. | reverse complement strand
TCGCAGAACTTCTCGGAAGCGTGGATGTTCATCCTCGTGGTCGGGCTGGTGCTGGTGGTGATGGGGCTGTTCCTCGAGGCGCTCTCGATGATGCTGATCATGGTGCCGGTGCTGGCGCCGTCGCTGCTGGGCCTCGGCATCGATCCGATCTGGTTCGGGGTTTTCTTCGTGATCATGATCGAATGCGCGCTGATCACCCCGCCGGTGGGGCTGAACCTCTACGTCATACAGGCGGTGGGCAAGGCGTCGATGCAGGAGGTGGCGAAGGGCGTATGGCCGTTCCTGGCGCTGATGCTGTTTACCGTGCTCCTGATCTACGTGATCCCGGATATTGCGCTCTACATACCGTTCAAGATGTAAGGACCATCGACCATGACCAAGCCATCGCAGGCCCAACGCCTGCGCGAAATCCTGTCGGAAGACACCTGCCACGTGATGCCGTGCTGCTGGGACGGCCTGAGCGCCAAGATGATCGGCGATGCTGGCTTCCGGTTTTCATTCATGTCGGGCTTTGCCGTGTCCGCTTCGCGCATCGGCGCGCCAGACACAGGGCTTATCTCGTTCGGCGAGATGCTGGACCAGGGCCGCAATATCTGTGCCGCGACCGATATCCCGATCATCGGCGACGGCGACACGGGTTACGGCAATGCGCTCAACGTGCGGCGCACGGTGGAGATGTACGCGCGCGCCGGTTTTGGCGCGGTCATGATCGAGGACCAGGTGGCGCCCAAGCGCTGCGGCCACACCAAGGGCAAGCTGGTGGTAGAGCGCACGGAAGCGTTCAATCGCATCAAGGCAGCGGTTGATGCCAAGGAGGCTGGCGCCGACATCATGATCCTCGCCCGGACTGATGCACGGCACGGACACGGCCTTGAAGAGGCGATTGACCGGGCCAAGGGGTTTTCGGATCTCGGCGCCGACATGCTGTTCGTGGAGGCGCCGCAGTCCGAAGCGGAGATGGCGCGGCTGACCCGCGAGGCGCCCGGCATCCACATGGCCAATCTTGTCGAGGGCGGCGCGACACCAATCCTGCATCCGGACAAGCTGCACGAGCTGGGCTACCGGTTTGCAGCCTATCCGCTGACGCTGATGTCTGCCGCCATGAAGGCCATCCAGGACGCGCTGGCGGTCATGGCGCGGCGGGAGCACCCGGCTGACGCGTTGCTTGAATTTGCAGACTTGCGCAAGGCCGTCGGGTTCGATGCGTACTACGAGGCTGAACAGGCCTACTCGGACAGCCGCGACTAGCAGACAAAACGCTTACGTTATGGCGTATATTATGGCCGTTTGGCGTGCTTTTGCGCGTGATGGGGCGGAAGTTGCCCTTTGCGTCATCTTTACAACATCCAGGGGAACGGCCATTGTTTCGCGGACGGAGGGCTGATGCGGCGGTCCTTCAAGGGCGTGAGACAACAGATACAGGGAACCTGGTAATGTTCAACTTCAAAAGTGTTGCGGCGGCTGCGCTGGCCATCGCGTTGATGAGCGGTTCGGCACTGGCCGATGAGTGGACCAAGATTCGGGTCGGTACCGAAGGTGCCTACAAGCCGTTCAACTATATCGATTCCGATGGCAAGCTGCAGGGCTTCGACGTGGAGATTGCCCAGGCGCTGTGCGACGAGATGAAGGCCGAGTGCACCTTCGTGGCGCAGGACTGGGACGGCATCATTCCCGCGCTGCTGGCCAAGAAGTACGACGTGATCATCGCTTCCATGTCGATCACCGAAGAGCGCATGAAGCAGGTCGATTTCACCGACAAGTATTACAACACCCCGGCGCGGTTCGTGGCCAAGAAGGGCGGCGCCATCACCGACACCAGCCCTGAAGCCCTGAAGGGCAAGGTGCTGGGCGCGCAGTCGTCCACCACGCACTCGTCGTTCCTTGAAGACAATTACAAGGACAGCGAGATCAAGCTCTATGCCACGCAGGACGAGGCCAATGCGGACCTCGCCGCCGGCCGTCTCGATGCGGTTCTGGCGGACTCGGTGGTGATCCTCGACTGGCTTAATTCGGATGCGGGTTCGTGCTGCGAGCATGTCGGTGAGAACTACAACGATGCGAAGTGGTTCGGCGCTGGCGCCGGCATGGCGGTTCGCAAGGAAGACACCGCGCTCAAGGACAAGCTGAACGTTGCGCTCAAGGCGATCCTGGAAAACGGCAAGTACAAGGAAATCAACGACAAGTACTTCCCGTTCTCGGTCTACTGAGGAATTTCGGGGCGTTGGATCCCGTTACGCTATACACAGGTGCCTGCCGTGCTACAGTGCCCGGCAGGCATTTTGTTTTTGATGCTGATGATTGAGGGGCAAGGCAGCAGCGATGGAACTTTTCCAGATGCTGGCATGGGGGCCCGACGGCTGGGCGGATGAGCTGGCCGAGGGTACCTGGCTGACGGTGCGGCTGGCGCTGGCCACGCTGCCGTTCGGGCTGGCAATCGGGTTGCTTGTTGCGCTCGCCAAGAACTCCGGCGAGAAATCACTCGAAACCGCCGCCAACATATACACCACCATCTTCCGCGGCCTGCCCGAACTGCTGACCCTGTTCATCGTCTACTATGGCGGCCAGATGGCGCTGCAGAAGGTGGTGGGACTTTTCACCGACACCTATGTCGAAGTGAACGGCTTCGTGGCGGGCATGGTGGCGCTGGGGCTGGTGTTTTCCGCCTTTGCATCCGAAGTGTTCGCGTCCGCCTTCAAGGGCATTCCTGCCGGGCAGGGCGAGGCCGCCAAGGCGCTCGGCATGACGCGCTGGCAGGCGTTCCGGCTGGTGACGCTGCCGCAACTCGTCCGGCTGTCGATTGGCGGCCTGAGCAATCTCTGGTTGGTCCTGCTCAAGGAGACGTCGCTGGTTTCGGTGATCGCGCTCAACGACCTGCTGCGCAACACCAATGTGGCGGTGGGCTCGACCAAGCAGCCGCTGTTCTTCTATTCGGTGGCGCTGCTGATCTATCTCGTGCTGTCGCTGATCTCGTCGAAGGGGCTGGGCGCCATCGAGGCTTACGTCAAGCGTGGCGAGGAGAGGCGCGCATGAGCGACACAACTGCCGGCATGATCGAGGCCCGCAAGCCGCCGCCGCAGGCGCGCAGGCGGTGGGGCGTGGCGCGCATTGCCGGCGTCGCCTTGTGCGTCTTGTGGGCGTTGCTTGGTGTGGCTCTCGTGGTGTCACTGCTGACCGGCTACGACGCAGACGTATTCAGCCGGTACATGCCGCGCATGCTCGAGGGCCTGTGGGTAACGGCCAAGCTGGTCGTGCTGTCGGTGACGATTGGCGGGCTGCTGGCATTGCCGGTGGCTCTGGCGCGAATGTCGCACAACTTCCTCGTGTCCAAGCTGGCCTTCGCCTATGTCTACGCCTTCCGCGGCACGCCGCTGCTGGGCCAGGTGTTCCTGCTGTATTACGGGGCGGGCCAGTTCGTCGACCAGCTCCAGGCGGCCGGTCTGTGGTGGTTCTTCCGCGATGCGTACAACTGCGTGCTGCTGACCTTCATTCTCAACACTGCGGCTTACCAGGCGGAGATTTTCAAGACGGCCATCGAGTCGATTCCGCGCGGCCAGTGGGAGGCGGCGTCGTCCCTTGGCCTGCACAAGAGCCACACCTTCAGGAAGATCATCCTGCCGCAGGCGCTCATCACCGCGCTGAGGCCGCTCGGCAACGAGTTCATCCTGATGGTGAAGAGCTCGGCGGTCGCATCCATCGTGACGGTGTTCGACCTTATGGGCGCAACCAAGCTGGCGTTTTCGCGCACCTATGACTTCAACGTCTACATGTGGGCGGCGATCATCTACCTGATGATCGTGGAGACGCTGCGCCGTGTCTGGGCGGTTCTGGAACGCAGGCTCACCCGCCACCTGGAGCGGTGAAGCCTGCTCAGCCCTGGCTGGCCGAAACTGACACTCAACTGTCGCAAACCGCATACATCCGGCTGATCTCAGCAGTATAGCATTGCTGCACGACAACCCATCAGGAGGATGCTTGCGATGTCTGTTTCCGATCATGAGGAACCGCAGGCCCGGCGATCGGGTGGCCGGTCGGGCAGGCGCGAGCGCCGCGCTGTTGCGGCTCCCTCCCTGCCAACGCTGATCCGCAAGACGCCGGTGTTGAACATGGCTTCGGAAGAGGCGGTGGAGCGCATTCACAATGCT
>CAZYKZ010000212.1:0-4164 GCA_964648175.1 uncultured Anderseniella sp. | reverse complement strand
GAGCAGCGGAATCATAATCCGCGTGTCGGGGGTTCGAGTCCCTCCTCCGCTACCAAATTTTCCTTGTCTTGATTGTGCGCCCGGCAAGCGGCGTTTGCCTTGCTTGAACCAGCGATTGCTCGAACATTTCGGCTACGCGCTGCCAGGAATGTTGCCGGGCAAACGCAACGCAATCCTGACGGCGGCAGGCAAGGGCTCGATCGATGGCCTTGCCGAGATCGGGGTTAAGGCATCCAACTCGATCTGACGTTATGACGTCGATCGGACCTTCTACGGGGAATGCGGCGACTGGAACGCCGCACGCCAGTGCTTCGAGCATGACGAGGCCGAAGGTGTCGGACTTGCTGGGGAAGACAAAAACATCTGCCGCCGACAGCGCCTGCGCCAGTTCATCTCCTTTCAGATATCCGGTGAACACGGCCTGCGGGTGACGAGCCTTGAGTTCGGCAAGCTGGGGTCCGTCGCCGACCACGACCTTGGTGCCCGGCCGCTCCAGCGCCAGGAAAGCCTCGATGTTCTTCTCGACGGCAACGCGGCCGGCATTGAGCATCACAGGACGGGGCAATCCCTGGAACATGCTGCTTGCAATTTGGCGGAACTGGGATGTGTCGACGCCGCGCGTCCACACCTTGATGTGACCGAAGCCAAGGCCCTCCAGTCTGCGCGCCACGGTGGGGGTGGGCACCAGCGTTGCGCTGGAAGGCGCATGAAACTGTTTCAGGATGGCGTATGCGAGGCTTTCGATGCCGGGCACGGGCAGGCGCCCGGCAATCATCTCGGGAAAGCGGGAATGGAAGCTGGTGGTGAAGGCAAACCCGCGTTTCAGACAATGGCGGCGGGCGAACCAGCCGAGCGGCCCCTCGGTGGCGATGTGGATACAGTCCGGGCGCGCCTCGTCGATCTGGCGGGCAATGGCGCCGGGTGACGTCATCGCCAGGCGGATCTCGGGATAGGATGGCAGCGGGAAGGTGCGCTTGCCCTCATGGGTCAGCAGGCTGATGCGGTGACCTGCCTCACGCAACAACCGCGTGAGCGTATCAAGGGTCCGGACGACGCCGTTAACCTGCGGATACCAGGCGTCCGTTACGAGCAGGATGTGCAATCGCCCTCTCCCTGCGTTCTGGAACGGCGGCGAGCGTGCGCCAGTGGATGAGCTCGAAGGTGCCGTCGAAATGCTCAACAAGCGCAGAACAGCTTTCCACCCAGTCGCCATCATTGAGGTATTCGATGCCGTCGATGTTGCGGATGTCGGGGGTGTGGACATGGCCGCAGATGACACCGTCCGCACCCCGGCGGCGGGCCTCGCGGGCAACGGCCTGCTCAAAGTTGGAGAGAAACTCCACGGCTTTCTTGACCCGGTTCTTCAGGTAGGCGGACAGCGACCAGTAGGGCCGGCCCAGAAGACGGCGCACGCGGTTGACGGAGCTGTTGAGGTTCATGGCCAGTTCGTAGGCGTTGTCGCCAAGGTAGGCGAGCCACTTGGCGTGCTTGACCACGCCGTCGAACTCGTCGCCGTGCATCACCAGGTAGCGCTTGCCGTTGGCGCCGATGTGGATGTCGGTGAGCCGGACGGCAGCGCGGCCGAACTGCGAGCCTGCAAAGTCCCGGAAGTTCTCGTCGTGATTGCCGGGAATGTAGATCACCCGGGTGCCCTTGCGCGCCTTGCGCAGCAGCTTCTGGATGACGTCGTTGTGCGACTGATCCCAGTACCACGTCTTCTTGAGTGACCAGTTGTCGACGATGTCGCCGACCAGGTACAGCGTTTCGGACTCGGTGGTGCGGAGGAAGTCCAGCAGCAGGTCTGCCTGGGCGCGGCGGGTGCCGAGATGGAAATCGGAAATCCAGATGGCACGGAAGCGGGCCGGGCTGGCGATATGTGGCCTGATGTTCATGGCTGCGTGGCCTGTGCGAACCAGTCGATGCCGCGGCTTTCCCGTGCCCGGTTGAGCGGCTGTGCGGCAGGGGCTATCGAGGCGAGGACCGCATAGCCTCCACCGATATTGTCAAGGCTGGCATGAAGGCCTGCATTCCCGGCAAGCTTCTCCAGCGTGCCAGGCAGCGCGTCGCGCGGTTCGACATGAAACGCGGCGAGCCAGCGGCGCATGGCGGTGCGGGCAAAGCCGGGCCAGGCATTCATAGAACCGAAGTCGACGAGGTGGAGGCTGCCGCCCGGCTTCAGCTGGGTGAGTGCGTGGCTTACGGCCTGCTGCCAGCCCGGAATCATGGAGACCGTGTAGGACATGAAGGCGCGGTCGAAGCCATCAACGCGAAAGTGCCGGCGGGCATCGAAATTCTCCGCATCGCCCTGTGCGAGGAATATCCGGGACGCCGCCCGGCTGCGGTTTACGTTTGAGCGGGCCTGTTCGAGCATCTCGGTGGAAATGTCGAAGCCGTAGAACAACGCATGAGGCGTGCGCCCGGCTGCAGCGACAAGGTTGCGGCCGGTGCCGCAGCCGATCTCCAATACGCGTCCGCCTTCGGGGATATCCATGCGGGCGAGCATGGTGTCGCGGCCGAACAGGTAGTACTTGCGGGTGAGGTCGTAGACGTGCCGCTGGCGCCTGTACACGCGGTCCATGGTGGCTGCATGTCCGCGGTTGGCGGGATATGCCGATGGTTTTCGGTTCATCGGCGCGACCGGTAGATGTGGAAGCCGCCATAGATGGCGGAACGGTCGTTTGCCCCGAGCCTCGCCGAGGTTTCCCTGTCGTAGGACCAGCGGCCCAAGATCGTGGCGTCCAGCTTTGCTTCGAGCGGCGAGTGGGGCGCAGCCGTGCGGAAGATCACCCGGGCGCCAGGCCTTGCGGCGCGCGTGATGGCGGCCCAAAGGGCGTTGAGCTGGCTTTCATCCATCCAGTCCTGCGCATCGAGCAGTACGACGCGGTCGACACTGTCTTCCGGGTGGGCGGCCAGCACGTCGGTAATCGGGCTGTTGGCGGTGCGCACCCGCTGCGCGGCCTTGCGCAAGGTTGCCCAGTTTTTAGCCTGCAGGTAGGGCGGAAGGCTGGCTGCTTCATCCTGGTGTCCGTAGCTGCGGCCGAACGCCTGGCGGGCAAAGTAATTGTCGGCGAGCGAATGGCTGCAGGCCAGCTGGCCAAGGCGTTCGCTCAGGACGTCGGCCATGTGACGGCCGCCTGCCAGTTCCGCATATTGCGCGGGGGGAATGCCAAGGCCGTAGAGCGACACAGGCGATGAGGTGAGCCAGCGGATCAGCGGCTTGCGGAACAGCGGCTCCAGCTTCTCGGCAAAGAACCACCTCTGCTCGTCGATGGTGCTGGCGTTCATGATCTCGGCTGGCTTGACGCCATGCAGGCGGGCGGCCGCGTGCGCCAGCGAGATGAAGCGGCCGAGCAGGCCGTGGCTGTAGAACCCGCGGGCGAACATGTCGATACGGCGGCCGCCAAGGTGGCGCTTGCCGCTCCAGTAGTTGCGGGCCTGGGGATCGAGATTGGGCTCGATGAACAGTTCATAGAGCTGTGGGTTGAGAGGGCTTGCCGCATCGGCGAAGAAGCGGGCGAAGTCCTCGTGGGAGGGCAGGTGGCGGGCGGCCTTGAGCTTCAGGTCCAGCAGCGCCAGGTGGGACAGGTTGAGGTCAACCGCTGTAATCCGGGCCGGGTCTGCAGTCAGGTAGGACATGACATTGCAGCCGCCGGAGGCGATGGCCACGATGTGATGATCCGGCTCGATCTCCAATGCGGCCATGTCCACGGCCGGGTCTTCCCAGATCTGCGGATATACGAGACCGTCAAAGGCGAAGGCGAACAGACGCTCCAGAATGCCTTCCCGTGATATGCGCGAATTGCGCACAGCGGCCCGCTTCAGCGGGCTTGCCGAAGCCGTTGCGCCAGCTTCCTGGATGACCTGTTCCTGCATCGAGAACCCCTCTTCCTTTCGGGCGAAGGGTTAGGCCGAGTCGATAACCGCCGTGCAACGGAGCAGTGACAACTTGGTGACAGGAGCCGGGCCCCTAGGTCGACAAAGCGGATCTTGTTAGTAGGCGGCACGGTGGCTGAGGCTAGCAAGGGGATTGCCCCAGGCTGGATCCAAAAAGAAAACACGCAAGACCGGCGGAGCCTTGCGTGTCTTCCATCGAGAGAGAATGCAGACGATTACTTGCTGAGGTGCAGTCGGCGAAGTTCGTCGGCAATCTGCTGGAAGTTCTGG
>CAZYKZ010000211.1:0-4169 GCA_964648175.1 uncultured Anderseniella sp. | reverse complement strand
GCGGAATGAAGATGGTGGCGATGATGGTCAGGAACTTCATCACCTCGTTGAGCCGGGTCGACTGGCTCGACAGATAGACGTCGACCAGCCCCGAGGCGATTTCCCGGTAGGTTTCCACGATGTCCATCAGCTGGATCGTGTGGTCATAGACGTCGCGCAGGAAGACCAGCGTCTTCTTGCCGATGAAGCGCGATTCGCCGCGCAGTAGCGCGTTGACCATCTCCCGCGCCGGCCATATGGCGCGGCGCATCAGCAGCAGTTCACGCTTTACCGCGTGCAGTTCGCTGACCTGGCCGGGTGATGGCGACAGCATCACCTCGCCTTCCAGCGACTCCAGCCGTTCGCCCAGCGTTTCCAGGTGCGGAAAGTACGAGTCGATACAGGCATCGATCAGCGCATAGGCGAGATAGTCCGGACCGTTGCGAATGATCCGCGCGCCCGAAACGATGCGCGAGCGCACCTGGTCGAAGCAGTCGCCTTCGCGCTCCTGAAAGGTCAGCAGGAAATCCTTGCCCACGAACAGGGAAACCTGTTCGCCCGCCGCATCGGACGAATCCGGCGGCAGCCGCAGCACGATGAACACGTGGGTCTCGAAGTCTTCGGCCTTGGGCCGCTGGTGCACGTTGATCACGTCTTCCAGCGAAAGCTCGTGCACGCCGAACAGGTCGCCAACCTGCTTCACCAGCGCGGTGTTTGCCAGCCCGCGCACGTCCACCCACACCATCGGCCATGCTTCGCGTGCTGCGGTAATGTCGGACGCCTTACAGCGGGACTTGTGCTCGTGACCCTTGGGGCCATATCCGAAGATCTCGATGCTGGTCTGGTCGGCGTCGGGCTGTGCAACCAGTGTCCCCGGTGGGGCGCCGGCCGGGGCGCGCCGGCCAACCGCGATACGCCGGTGCCGCTGCCGCTTCATGGAACCGTGTCCTCTACTGGCTGGCCCAGACGATGCGCGCCATCCAGTCCACCTGGTTGCGCTCGACGGTCCGCAGCGGATGTTCGGGGTTGAACGAGGCAAGCTCCACCGTCTTGGCGGTTTCGCGCTGCAGCACCTTGGCCAGCACCTCGCCATCCTTGGTCTTCACGACGACCCGGTCGCCCCGGCGCAGCGTGGCGTTGGGTGAGACGATGATGGTGTCGCCCTTGCGGTAGACCGGTTCCATGCTGTCGCCGGAAATCTCCAGCGCATAGGCGTTCGGGTCTTCCACGCTCGGCAGGTTGATCTCGTCCCAGCCGCCGCCTGCCGGAAAGCCCGCATCGTCGAAGAAGCCGCCCGAGCCCGCCTGCGCCAGGCCGATCAGCGGAATGGTGCGGTGCGCCGCCGGCACGCCCTGCACCATCGCCGTGAACTCGTCGAGCGTCGCGCCGGTGGCGTTGAGGCACTTGGCAATGCTTTCCGTCGTGGGCCAGCGCTGGCGGCCTTCCGGCGTCACCCGCTTCGACTTGTTGAACGAGGTCGCATCAAGGCCTGCCGCCTTGGCAAGGCCGGATGCCGACAGGCCGTGGCTCTCTGCCAGCTTGTCGAGCGCGCCCCAGATCTGTGCATGCGAGAACATGTCCGCCTCCTCCGGTTCCGGGTGAGGACCGCCGCATCCTGGTCCGGAACGAATCCGAATGTATTAATATTATAGGAAATTATACCGGATTTCATCCGCATTGCAAGCAGGCTGAAAATCGCGTCCTCCCGCTTGTGCGATTGCGTTGCCGCCCCTAGTTTCGCGGAGATCATGACCACCATGCACATCTACAAGATCATCGACCGCGATGAATGGGATTCAGCCCGCGCCTGCGGCCGCTATACCGGCTCGCCCGATGACCGGCGCGATGGGTTCATCCATTTCTCCACCGCGGCGCAGATGAAGGTCACGGCGGCAAAGCATTTTGCCGGTCACGCCAACCTCGTGCTGCTGGCGCTCGACGCAGAACGTCTGGGCGAGGCGCTGAAGTGGGAGCCATCGCGGGGCGGTGACCTGTTTCCGCATCTTTATGGCCCGATGCCGGCGTCTGCGGTCATCAGGGCGTGGCCGCTGCCGCTGGGCGGGGACGGCGTGCACGTGTTTCCGGAGGACGCGACATGAGTGGCCTGTTCTCGCTGGCCCGTCCGGTGCTGCATGCGCTCGATGCCGAGACCGCGCACGGCCTGACCATTGCGGCGCTCAAGTCCGGGCTGGTGCCCACGGTCCAGGTGCCGCGCGACACCCGCCTGCACGTCTCCTGCTTCGGGCTCGATTTCCCCAATCCGGTCGGTCTTGCAGCGGGCTTCGACAAGAATGCGGAAGTGCCCGACGCCATGCTGGCGCAAGGCTTCGGCTTCGTCGAGATCGGCTCCGTCACGCCGCGCCCGCAGGCTGGCAACGACAAGCCGCGGCTGTTCCGGCTGAGCGAGGACAACGCCGTCATCAACCGTATGGGCTTCAACAATGACGGCCATGCCCGCGTGTTCGGCCGGCTCTCTGACCGTGCCGGCCGCGGCGGCATCGTCGGCGTCAACCTCGGGGCCAACAAGGATTCAGGTGACCGCATCGCCGACTATGCGCTGGGAGCCGCCGCCTTCAACAAGCTGGCAAGCTACATCACCGTCAACGTGTCTTCGCCCAACACGCCGGGCCTGCGCGGGCTGCAGTCGAAGGACGAACTCGAAACCCTGATCGCTCGTGTGCGCGAAGCCCTCGAAGGCGCGGCGAAGTCCGACGGGCGGCGCGCGCCGTTGCTGCTCAAGATCGCCCCCGACCTGGTCGAGGAAGAACTCGAAGACATCGCCGCGGTCTGCCTGTCGCTTGAGGTCGACGGCATCATCGTGTCCAATACCACCATCTCGCGCCCGCCGCTGACGTCCTCGCACAAGGCCGAGACGGGCGGGCTGTCGGGCGCGCCGCTGTTCCGCCTGTCGACGGTGCAGCTTGCCCGCATGCGCCGCATGACCGGCGGCAAGATTACGCTGGTGGGAGCAGGCGGCATCGCCAGCGCCGAGGATGCCTGGCAGAAGATCCGCGCCGGGGCATCGCTGCTGCAGCTCTATTCGGCGCTGGTCTACAAGGGGCCGCAGCTTGTCGGTGACATTCTCGCAGGCCTGATCGAGCGCCTAGACCGCCGCGGCCTGTCGCACATCGCCGAGGCGGTGGGGTCCGGCACCGATGACTGGCTGAAGGGAGGGCCGCGCACATGACCGTCACCATCTGGCACAATCCGCGCTGTTCGAAGTCGCGCCAGACGCTGGCGCTGATCGAGGGAAGGGGTATCCGGCCTCAGGTCGTCGAGTACCTCAAGCAGCCGCCGTCTCGCGAGGACATCGCCCGCGTGGTGAAGCTTCTTGCCATCGCCCCAATCGAGCTGATGCGGCGCGGCGAGACCGTCTACAAGGAACTGGAGATCGGGGTCAGGCCGCTGGGCGACGATGAACTGATCGCCGCCATGGCCGCCAACCCGGTCCTGATCGAGCGGCCCGTGGTGATTGCCAATGGCAGGGCGGCGCTTGGCCGCCCGCCCGAGAATGTGCTCGAAATTCTATGATGTTTCGCACGGTTCACCCCGTGAAACCGGGTGAACTTCGATGCGATTCCGCTACTTTCCCTGCACCACTTTCTGGCGCTGGGTGCCGAGGCCTTCGACGCCGAGCTCCATGACGTCGCCCGCCTTGACGAAACGCTGCGGCTTCATGCCCAGACCCACGCCTGCCGGCGTGCCGGTGATGACGAGGTCGCCGGGCTTGAGCGTCATGAACTGCGACACGTAGGCCACGATTTCCTTGATCGGGAAGATCATGTTCTTCGTGGTCCCGTCCTGCAGCCGTTCGCCGTTCACGTCGCACCACAGTTTCAGCTTCTGCGGGTTCGGAACCTCGTCCTTGGTCACCAGCCACGGCCCGATCGGCCCGTAGGTGTCGTGGCTCTTGCCCTTCACCCACTGGCCGCCGCGCTCGATCTGGTTCTGCCGTTCGGACACGTCGTTGCACACGAAATAGCCGGCAACATGGTCCAGCGCGCGCGCCTTCGACACGTTCTTCGCCTCGGTGCCGATGACGAAGCCGATCTCCACTTCCCAGTCGGTCTTCACCGACCCCTTCGGCAGCACCACGTCGTCATTGGGGCCGCAGATGCTGCTGGTGTGCTTGGAGAAGATCACCGGTTCCGCCGGGATCGGCAGGCCCACTTCCTCGGCATGGTCGGTGT